>JANXYO010000047.1 GCA_025356015.1 Spirochaetaceae bacterium | reverse complement strand
CTGCCCAGGGTCCCGACCGTCGAGCTCGGCGTGCTTCCGTCGGTCGTGTATCGGATCGAGGGTGCCGTCGATGAGAGGCTCACGAAAAAGACGGAGAAGTATGTGCCCCCGGGAGGGGAGAAGTTAGGCGATGAGGCCTGGCCGTAACTGATCGTGATAAGGGCCGAGGCGACCGGTGAGTCGGTCATCATGGACTTGGTGGCCATGGCCTTGATGGTCAGGCTTGAGCCGTTCCCCGACACGGGGATGGGCGTGGAGTACACAGCCGAGGCGCCAGTGGGAGTCGTCCCGTCGGTCGTGTAGTGGATGACGGCCCCGCCAGTGGTGCAGCTGATCGTGACGTTCTGGTCGGTGCCATAGGAACCGGCGCCGGGAGAGAAGTTCGGCGCCGACACCTGGGCGTAGTTGATGTCATAGCCCGAGGAGGCCGAAGCCGGGAGAAAGCCCGCCTTCACCGCCAGGACCCTGATGGTCTGGCTCGTCCCGTTGCCCGCGACCGGGATGGGTCCGGCATAGAGGCTCGAGGCGGTCGTGGGCGTGCTCCCGTCGACAGTAAAGTAAAGGCTTGTTCCCGATGTCGCGCAACCTATGGATACGCTCTGGTCGACAGAAAAGACCCCCGCGGCCGGAGTGAAGATGGGGATGGCCACCGCTCCCGATACTATCGGCACGGGGCTCTGCTTCTGGTCGAAGTTGGTCCAGGTGTCTTTCACCAGGCCCGCGGGGTTCGAGCAGCCGGCCACCGAAACTGCCAGGATGAAAGCCAGGATGCCAGGAAGGCATGCGAAATGTGGAGCGCGGATACTCCCGCGTTGACCTGATCCCATGTCTTCCTCCGTGCGGCAAATCTCTGGCCTTGGTTTACGCACAATCATGTTTTTGCCGTATTGCTAGTCAACGCTTCGATAATTACTGGGAGATGTGGATCCCTAGCCAGTTGGCCACGCCGCTGGCTCCGGGGCCCGTTTGCGCGGCAAAGCTCAAGCCGCCGTTTGTCGAGATGTATATCAGATTGCCGGATCCGCCCAGGACCGTGTAGACCGCGATCCTGGATCCGTCGTAGGAGATAGAGGGCGCGCTGAAGCTATCCGGGGCTGTGACTGCTGGCAGGCCGGTGCTGCTCTGGATCCAGGTCGAGCCCCCGTCGGTCGAGAGATACAGCCTGCTGTTGCCGCTCGTGTGGTCGACGATGGCCAGGGTATTGCCGTTTCCCGACATGGATGAGGAGCTTATCTGGGTGAAGGTGCTGCTTATGGGATTCCAGCTTGCACCGAAGTCCGTCGAGATGTGCATGTGGCCGGCATAGGTCACGAAGATCTTCTGCCCGTCCTTCGAGACCGAATAGCCCGAGGGATAGTCGCTGCCGCCGCCCGCGGTGAAGGGGGTGGGGGTCCAGTTCCAGGAGGCAGCGCCGTCGAAAGTGCCCGTGAATATCTTCACGTTGCCGGAGCTATCGCCGCCGTTCTCCATGACCCAATGAAGGCCATCGCCGGACGAAGAGGGAGTGGACCACCATTGGTAACCGGGGATGCTGGCGCTTCCCCAGCCGAGCCCTGAGGTGGTGGAATAGTAGAGGTCATTGACACCGTCATAGACCGAGGCGGCGATGATGCTTCCGTCGCCGCTCGACCCAAGGCCTTGGTATGCAAGCAAGGGGGCCGAGAGGGGGCTCCAGTTGAGGCCCCCGTCGGCGGAGCGGTAGATGAGGGAATCGACGCCAAAGGCTCCGGCCGAGGCGACGACCTTGGTTCCGTCGGCCGAGCTCGTGAGTGTTGACCAGTTCATCGTGGCGGAGTTCCCCGGGAACCAGGAGATGCCCCCGTCCGAGGAGGACCAGATCCGGCCTCCGGAGGCGATGGCGCTGAGCCTGACCGGGTCAAGGGCAAAGTTGGCTGTCACGGACCCGTCGGACCAGAGGGTCGCGTGGGCTATGGGGCTTGCCGGGAGGTCCACTGTCGCGCCGCCTACACCCGCCCAGCCGGTGAAGTGCCAGCCGGGGATGGGCGTCGCCGTGATAAGTGTCGGCACCCCGTAGTCTGCCGACATCGCCACGCCAGGAGTCATGCTGCCGCTGCCGGCCACGGCCGGGCTGAGCGTGTACTGGTTCAAGGCGAAGTGGGCGGTCACCGTGCCGCTTGAGCTGAGGGTCACCTGGAAGGTCGCGAGGTTGATGCTGGCCCCGCCCGAGGTCGTCAAGATCAGGGCGGGATCAATATGGGAGCCTGTCGCCGGTGTCGCGTTGACTAAGTAGGGAATGCCGGCGGGAATCGCGATCGGCATGCCAACCGTCGGCATGGTGCTGCCGCTGCCGGGACCGCTTATGGCCATGGTTAGGATGGGGTAGTTGATGGAGAAGACCGCAGTGGCGATTCCGTCGGCCATGCCTGCCTTCCACGCGAGGACCTTGATCGCCACGTTGGCGGGATTGCCGTGCACAGGGATTGGCGTGGAGTAGACCGGTGACGCGGTTGTTGGATTTGCTGTGAGGGCCAGGCTGCTGCCAGTTTCGTAATAGATGGTCGCCCCGGGCGTGGAACAGCTCAGCACGATATCTTGGTCGGCCCCATAGCTTCCCCCTGGCGTTGAGAACTGGGGGGTCGAGACTTGGGAATAGTTGATGACGAAGCTCGCCGCGGCCGTGGCGTCGGTGGAGCCCGTCTTTACAGCGAGGACCCTGATGGTCTTGTTTGTTCCGCTCCCGGTAACCGGGATTGGCACGGAATACAAGGGCGAGGCCGTGGTGGGTGTGCTGCCATCGACAGTGTAGTAGAGGTTTGCTCCCGGTGTCGCGCAGCTGATCTGGACGCTCTGGTCGGCTGAGTAGCTACCCGCAGACGGAATGAAGACGGGTGTCGCAAGGGGCTGGGCCGTGAAATCAACGGGGCCGGCGTTTGGGCCACGGCTGGACCAGGGATCGCTCCCGAAGGAAGAGGAGTTCGTGCAGGCGGCAAAGAAGAGGACAACAGCCCCGAAAAGGAGGCATGCGAAGAGTGGAGCGCGGGTCTTCCCGCGTTGAACGGTTCCCATGACCCCTCCGGGTGGAAGTGATTGACTTTTTTGGTTTGCCAATAAGTATGACTATTTCGGACAGCTTGTCAATCCTGACGGATTCATTTGGATTGGATTTTGATCCCCCTCCAGTCGGCAAGACCCGAGATTCCCGGCCCGGTCTGGAGCTCGAAGCTTTCCCCGCCGTCGTATGAGAGGTAGATGCTCTGGCCGTGGCCAGCCTTGACCGAGTAGAGGCCCCCATCGCCTGAGCCATAAATCGAGGAATTGCTGCCCGAGGCCCCGGCCGAGGCCAGGATCCTGGTACCGTCTGCCGACGCGGCCAGGGTAGTCCAGTTCATGGCGTGGGAGTTGCCCGTGTACCATGTTCCCCCGGAATCGGGGCTTGTCCAGATCCGGCCCCCATACGCGATCGCGGTCACCCTGAAGGTCCGCACGAAGCTGGCGGTCAGGAGGCTGGTTCCGGTGCCATGAAGGGTCGCATTCGCGTTCCTGGACCCAGGCGCGTCGACCCCGGCTCCGCCTGAGCTCTTCCACCCTCGGAACTGCCAGCCCTCTGCCGGGCTCGCGCTGATCAAAAGGGGCAGGCCCTCCGGGTAGCTGGTCTGCTGGCCAGCGGCCGGGACGGTGCTACCCGAGCCGCCCACGACAATTGTCACCCTGGGGTAGCTGATCCCGAAGCTCGCCGAGGCGCTGGCGTCGGCAAGGCCGTCCTTTACCGCGAGAGCCTTGATCGCGAGGTTCGAGCCATCGCCAGACAAGACAATGGGCTCCGAGTAGGACTTCGAGGCCCTGGTAGGGGCAGCTGTCGTGTCCAGGCTGCTTCCCGAGCTGTAATAAATGGTGGCGCCCTGGGTGGGGCAGCTCAGGGATATTGTCCGATCAGCCCCGTAGACCCCCGCCGGGGGGGAGAACTGGGGGGTGGAGACCTGGGAGTATTTAATGGTGTAGATGGCCGAGCCCCGTGCCTCGGTGAGGCCGGCCAGGACGGCGAGGACCTTGATGGTCCTCGCTGTCCCGTCCCCGGCTACCGCGATGGGCGAAAAGTAGAGGGGGGAGGCCTCGGTGGGCTCGCTGCCGTCGGTCGTGACGTAGAGCTTCGCCCCAGCCGTCGCGCAGCTTATTGACACGCCCTGGTCCGTGGAATAGCTTCCCGTGCTGGGCTTGAAGACCGGGTTCGCCACCTGTCCCGGGACGATATCCACGATGTCCTCTTTCTGGCTAAAATTGTTCCAGGTGTCCCTCATCCACGAGGAAGGATTGGGACAGGTGACGAAGAGGATGGCGATCGCGCCAATGAGGCAGGCGACCAGGACGGCGTGAATCCTCCCGTGGCGACAGCTTTCCATGGCCGCACCTCGAATGGAAGAATTGCACATTAATATTTAGTTACTAATATCCGCCTTTTTGCGGATTTGTCAATATCATCGTGGCACGAGGGGCGAATCCGGGAAAAATCGGCGGTTTTGTCGACCCGGGAAGCGGGTTTTTCGCCGATAATCAGAGTCAAGCTTCACGGGGGGATATCGGGAACCATGGAATTTCGCGGGACCGGACTCATCGAACGGGCTTCCGAACTCAGAAGACGCCTCAAGCTGGGCGCGCCAAGCGCCCCTCCGGCTCCCGAGGAGCAGGAGGAGGGAATCACCGCCGAAGAACGCCGCGAGATACTCGCGAGCATCGACAAGGTTGCCACGAGGAGCGGCCTGACCGCGGGCACGGGATCCACGGTCATCACTCCCCTGCGAAAGGGCTTTGTCTTCCCCCTGGTCGTCAACGTCCTCGCCATCGTCCTCACCGCGGGCATTGTCGCCGTCCTGGCCTTCGTGTTCAGGGCCCAGGACCAGAGCCTCGCCTCGGGCAACGCGGTCGTCACCAGCGCCGAAGGCAAGCTCATCCAGGAGATCAAGCGAGACTCCGATTCCAAGCTCCAGGAGAAGGACAAGGCCATCGCCGAGATCCAGACCCGCCTGAGCACCATCGACAAGCAGCGCAGCGAGCTCGCCGCGACGATCGAGCAGAGGATCGCAGCCCGCGAGACCGAGCTCCGGGCGGCCCTCAAACTGGAACTGGACAAGGAGAGGCAGCGCCTCACCGACCTCGGCCTGTCAGAGGCCTCGATCCAGGCCAAGCTCAAGGTCTTCGAGGCCCAGAAGACGGCCGAGTTCAATTCCCAGCTCGCCGCCTTCCAGAAGCAGGCGGCCGCAGACAAGGCCGCGGAGGACGCCAAGCTCGCCCAGGCCCGTGACGAGTACCAGAGGAGCATCTCCGGGCTCAACGATGAGCGCAAGAAGCTCCTCGACGAGTCCCGCAAACGCGAGGATCAGCTGCGCGCCTCCCTCGACACCAAGGCCAAGGAGCTCGAGGGCCAAAGCGCGGCAGCCAAGGCCAGCGCCACGGCTGCCCAGGCCGAGCTCTCGAGGCTCGAGGACCAGAGGTCGAGAGTCCAGGCCGTCGAGGACCGCATCCTCGGCCTCTATGGCTCGATCCGCAGCGCCCTCCGGGAGCGCCGCTTCACCGATGCCCTCGCCTCGGTGTCCTCCTTGAACGCCTATCTGAACGATCCCTCGGTCATCTCGGTGCCCGCCATCCAGGCCAGGCGCGAGGCCGACCTCTTCGTGGGCGACGCCCTCGGGAGCCTCGCCCAGGGCGAGATCGAGAAAGCCAGCGTCGACAGCTCGAAGCTGGTCCGCCAGGCCGAGCTCATGGCCGCCGCGAGGGAGGCCTCGGCGGCGGGAGACCGTGCCCTCAAGGCGGGAGACCTCTCGACAGCCGCGGCCAAGTACCAGGAATCCCTTGCGACGGTGCCAGAGATCCTCGCAGCCCACGAATACTTCCTCACCAAGGCGAAGCAGGACGACGAGGCCCGCAAGGCCAAGCTCGACTCCTCCCTCGCGGCGGCAGACCTCGCCTTCAAGGCGGGAGACATGGCCGCGGCCTCGGCCCGCTATTCGGAGGCGGTCTCCTGGCTTCCCATGGACGAGGCGAACCGTTCCGTCATGCTCGCGCGCCTCGCCCAGGCCGGGGCCCTCGAGGCCGACAAGGCCAGGCGCGCCGCCGATACCAGGGCGGCTCGGGCTGCCATGGCCGCGGCCAAGCAGGACCTCGCCTCGAGCGCATGGGCCTCGGCCTTGACTGGCTATGTAGGCGTCCTTAGCAGCTATCCCTCAGCCGACCAGACCGGCGAAGCCCTCAAGGGCATCGACAGCGCGCGAAAGGCCATGGACAGGGACATCGAGACCCGCACCGCGGCCTACGAGAAGGCCATCGGCGACCTCAAGTCAGATGCCGGTGGCACGGCGGTCAAGCTCGGCGAGGAGAACCGCCAGCTCAGCGCCAACCTCGATGCGGCGAACCAGGGAAAGGCGGTCGCCGAGGGAAAGCTTGCCGACTCGGAGCGCAGGCTCAAGGCCTCCCAGGACCAGATAGCCGCCCTCCAGGTCCAGCTTGTCGCGGCCCAGGCTGCGACGGCCAAGGCCGGTGTGCAGGCGGGGAGCATCAGTCCCCAGGACGCGACCTTGGCCACCGGTGACGCCAAGGCTCTTGCCGAGCTCAAGGCCGTGACCGGCGCCCTCAAGAGCCAGTATGCTTCCTACATCGCCACCGAGAACGCCACGGCGGGCAAGACCGGCGATGCTGTCCTCATCGAGAGGCAGAAGCGCCTCGTCGCCCTCTTCGGAAGCGGGGAGTTTAAGACAGTCTTCCCCGAGCTCGAGCGCCTGGTGGACTCGCAGATGACCGCCTGGCAGCAGCAGATGTCGGTGGCGACCCTCCGGACGGCCGCCGACATCGCCATCCAGGCGACAAAGGCCAAGCCGGGCAAGGAGAGGCAGAACTCCCTGGATGCGAACGCGAAGCACTACGCGGGAGATCCGACCCTGGTTGGCTTCATCGACGCCCTGCGTGGCCTCCTGAAATAGAGCGGCGCCCACGAGGATCGCTCCCCGCTTCCAAGGCGGCCGCGATCCTCGTGACCCTCCTCGCTAGAAGGCCCTGAAATCTGACAGCGGACATCTCCACACATTGACGTAGTATTCCCTGTCGCTGCCCGATCCCTGGACGGCCGTCGAAAGCACCTGGCTGAAGATCAGGTAGTTCCCGGCGAGGGGATTGGGGCCGGGGTAGTAGATCTCATGGACGAGGCGAACCGAGCCCGCGGGCATGGTGAAGAGCTTGCTTCCATCGCTGCGGTAGGCGCTTATGTAGTTGTCACCCTGGGCCACAAGGGTCCCGTCCGAAAGCAAGGTGGTCACGAGCTCCGATATGGGCAGGACGCTGGGCCCAGGATGGGTGCCCGGCCACATGGTGGTGTCCCAGAGCAAGGTCGGGCCGGCAGGGGATGAATAGTAAAACCTATGGTTCTGGATGTCGAGGAAGGCCCTTCCTCCCGTGGCGAGGCTGTGGCCCCCGAGGGCCAGAGGGGCAGTCACGTTGAGCTGGTCCGAGAAGCTGTTCAGGTTCAGGTCGATCCCATCCATAGAGACGGTGTTCCTGGTCCCGTCGGTGTAGAGCACCGCGTAGCTGTCGGTGTCGGTCGAGGGCGGCATGAGGAGGCTCGCCCCGAGGGCGTAGACCGCCGTCGTCCCGGTGCCGAGGGCCGTGGTCGGGCCGACATTGATCTGGTGCATGGCTGGATCGAAGGAGAACTGGCGGGCGGCCGTCCTGTCGCCTATCACGATGAGCTGGGCTTCGGTCCCGTTGGCGGCCGCCGCGCGCACGATGGCTCCATCGCCGAGCTGGTTGAGGACGGTCTGGCTGCTGGGGGCCAGCTGGTAGCTGCCGCCGCTGTTCTCCACAAAGCTGATCTTGATGGACGCGGTCTGGGGGACCCTCTGGACCATGAAGCCGTCGAGGGGATCGGGAGGAAGGGTGTTCGGCCTCGAGGGGATGAAATCGACGGGGAGCGTGGTGTCGAAGCCGCCGGTATTCTTGGTGGATATCGGGCCGATGGCCAGGATGGGATTGCCGAGCTTCTTGTACATGGGGACGGAGAGCGAGACGGCGGGGTTGTAGTAGGGGGCCCAGCAGGAAACAAGGAGGGCGCCGGCTGCAAGGGCCGCCGCCATGCTGCCCAGGCGGGCTGCCAGGCTGCTCAGGCGGGGGGTAGCTTTCATAGGTGGATCCTCAGACCGAGCCGTGGTACGGGGAACTCGACGAACCAGCCCGGGTGACCGTTGAAGAGACCCGCCCCTCCCCCGGTGAGGCGAGGCATGCCCTGGCCGCTCCATGAAGCGATCATGAGGCCGGGGTAGGCCCAGGGATACAAGGCAGCGCCCAGCTCGAAATAGAGGCGGATACCCGGCTTTTTCCCCCAGTCGAAGCCCATGGCGAGCTGGCTTCCAATCGGCGCGACGGGGTCGAGCATCAGCTGCTTCCCCTCGGGGAAGGCGATCCGGGCAAAGAGGTCGAAGCTTGCATAGAGGCGGAAAGGGGCCGTGGGCGCCGAGAAGACAAAACCTCCGCCGAGGCCGGGCTGCACGAGTTCGATGGAGGAAATGAGGGAGGCCGGCGCGGTCTTGGAGCTCTGGAAGCCTTGCTGGCCCTGGAGGGCGAGGCCCGCGAGGTACTGGCCAAGGTTCGCCTTGAGGAAGAAACGCCTCGAAATGTCCCAGCGCAGGCCGAGCTCGGGAAAGGCCAAGCCGTAGAAGGCCGTGTCTATGGACAGCTTCGAGGGAGGAAGCTCGGGCCTGAAGGGGATCACCAGGGTGGAACCGCTTTCCTTCACGATCCTTGTCCCGCCCTCCTTGCGCGCCCCGGGGGCCGTGGCGCTCCAGACAACGTAGGCGGGCATCACTAGGGGCACATCGACCTTCCCTGACTCCGGCAGGAGGATGTCCTCGCCGATCCCCGAGACGAGGGTTCCCGGCCTGCCCACGAGGGTGAGGAACTTCCTCGCCTCCTCCATCCCGGCCGAGGCGGCTTCGAGGGCCTCGATGGCTTCATTCCAGAAGGTCGTGGAGAAGGCCTGGGGATCGGGCAGGTCCTTGGCCACGCTGCCGCGTCCTGCGGCCTCGCTGCCGGGAGGCGCGTAGATCGTCCACTTGATGCGGGCCTGGTCTCCCTCGACCGTGACGCCAAGCTGGATGGCGAGGGCGCAGGCGCTCCTCTCGGCCCTGGTCGCGAGGCTTCCGACTCCCTGTGGTGCACGCACGACGGCGAGGGCCATGGGGGACTGGATCAGGCTGGCCTCGAGGGAGTCGAGATAGGGGAGGGGAT
Organism: Spirochaetaceae bacterium; assembly: GCA_025356015.1. Lineage (GTDB taxonomy): Bacteria > Spirochaetota > Spirochaetia > Treponematales > Rectinemataceae > JANXYO01. The sequence goes on along the minus strand of JANXYO010000047.1, from coordinate 51,823 downwards.
CCTGGCCCTCGGGGCCGGCGAAATCCACCATGATCCTGAAACGCTTGGCCTCGGCCGCGGGAGCTGCCGCATCCCCTCCGGCTGCGGGCGCGGGGGAGTCCTGGCCCGAGAGGCCAAGGCCCGCGCAGAGGACGAGGGCGAGGCTCAATGCCAGCCGCTCTCCATGATGCCGCGTCATTTCCACCAGGTCCTCAGCTTGTACAGACGGCCGGATGAGGCCTCGTGGAGGAACCAGTACTGTCCCGAGGCCTCGAAGAAGTATTGGACCGAGCCCGAGTTCCGCGGATAGTAGTCCTTCGAGGACGAGGAGCCGAAGGGCAGGAAGCTGAGCTTGTCGCCGTTCCCCCCCTGGGAATGGCCCCGCATCACGGGGCCGTCGGCAGTGATCCCCACCGAGCTCATGTCGGCCGAGAATTGCGGCGTCCTGTAGCTGGCAGGGACGGCGGGATCGTCGAAGAGGGAGGTCCAGGTCATCGAGGCCAGCGAGGGTGTCCTGAAAGCGCGATAGCTGTTGCTGCTCGAGTCACGGAAGAGGAAGGAGTACCAGCCCCCGCCCTGTCCCGCGGAGACAAGCTCCCAGGGACCCGGGTATATGGTCGAGATCTGCACCGAGACGGTTCCGAGGCTGACCCAGGCCGAGTCGTAGCGTGCGGCGCTCATGGTCGCACCCGACACGGTGCCGTAGTAGTTCACCCCGGCCTCGCTCAGGAGGATGCCGGATATCGGACCAAGGACGGCAGCGCTTGTCCGGTTGGCCGGGTTCATCAGCACGGCCCCGCTGCGATACTGGCCGGCCGAGCTCAGGCCCGTCGTCAGGCCCACGGGGTCGATCCCGTACACATAGCTCACGGGACTGCCAAAGTCCCCCCCGTCCAGGGTCACGAGTCGACCCACGCCGTCCGAGGTGGCCAGTTGGAGGAATATCCCGCTCGAGCTCCCCGATTCCAGGTAGTCCAGATGGTTTATGAAAAGCAGGCTTGCTCCACCCGAGACCTGCTTCACCGTGGCATCGATGTCGGTCCAGGTGGAGATCCTCTGGGTGTAGGCCGGGTAGGGGTCGTCGAGGAGGTAGGTGCAGGAGGCGAGGATGAGAGTGGCAAGACAGGCCAAGGCGATGCAGAGGACAAGCGGGACGAGCCTTAAGGGCGCGTTACGGGAGGTCATGGCCCTCATTTTCGCCTCCAGAGCCAGCCCAGGGAGATGGCGGGCGTGCCATTGCCCATCCAGCCCCTGGCCAGGAGGCCGGAGCCCTCGGTCCCCACCGAGAAGGCCGACCTTAGAGACATCCACGCGGCCATGTCCTTGCCGAGGCTGTATTCCCCAAAGAGGTTGACAGGCAGGAGGGCGAAATCGAAGAAGAGCTGTTTCGAGGGACTGGCTGCCGTGGTGAGGCTGAACAGGAAGCCCACACCAAGGCTGAAGCCCATCCTGAAACGGGACTCGGGCGGGAAGAAGAGGTACCAGCCAAGGCCGTTCCATGATTCCTCGTGGATCACCGGGGAGGAGCCGGGCAGAAAGTCAAAACCCGAATAGAGCCTGTCCTCCAGGAAGAGGAAGCTCCAGTCCGGCTCGATGTAGGCGCGTAGCTCGGCACCCGCGCCCAGGAGCCGGCCAGTCCCCGTCCCGACAAGGATGTCAAAACGGGGCTTCCGGGGCATGAGCTCGATGAGGGGAGCCTGGGTTTCGAGGGTGACGGTGGTGCTCATCCTCTGGAGCAGCTTGGTGGTGGCGCTAACGACGAGGGTCGAGCCCTGGAGGAAGGGAAAGTAGGGCAGGAGGACCTTGCCGTTCTTGATCTTTCCGGTCGGCGCCCCCGACTTGAGGCCGGGGGACTCGATGCGCACCGTCGCTCCCTCGGAGGGGCAGCTCACGGCGATGCGGTAGCTCACCGCCGTGCGCACCGTCCCGGCGTGGCCGGCGCGGTAGTCTCCGAGCCGGCCGACAGCCGCCGCCGCCGAGTCGCCCATGGTCCGCAGGGCACCGAGTCCCGAGAGGACAGAGAAGGAGTCGCCGGCGGCGAGGCTGCCGTCGGCCGAATCGTAGATCGCGACGCGGTAGCTCAGGCGGCCCTCGGAGAGCGAGAGGGCGCAGACTGCGGCCCAGTCATTGCCCGCTGTGTGGGCGAGGTCGGCCGCCTGGGCGGGTTCGCTCAGGTCGGGGGTGAGGGCAGCGTCGGCCATGGCCACCTGATAGCCTGCGGCCTTGAGGCTCTGATCGAGGCCGGAGCGCAGGGAAGCAGCGTAGGTCGCGGCGTCATCGGCCTGGCTGGGATCGTCGGCCGAGACAATGGCGGGGAAGAGGCGGACCGATCCGGGGGCCTTTTGGGGACCTGTCCCGGCGGCCGCGGCGGGGACCTGGTCGGGCGCCGCCGAGGGGACCTGGTCCTGGGCCGACAGGCTGCCGAGCATGAGAAGCTGGGCGAGGAGCAGGGGAAGGAGTCCTATCCTGCGGATATGAGTAGGTATCGCCATTACTTCTCGGTGAGGACTTCCACGCCATCCCAGGAGGCGGGAGGAGGGTTCTTGGCGAAGGCGAGCGCCCTCTCCTTGAAGATCTCCGCGGGATAGTCGTCGGGGCTGTCTTTTAGGATGTCCCTGAAGGCCGCCTCGGCGTCCTTGAACTTCCTCGAGTAGTAGAGCTCGAGGGCCTGGTCGTGGAGGTCCCAGGTCCGCGTCTCCTCGCTCGTGAGGGTCTTGCGGGTCGTGTAGATCCGCACTCCCGTGGTCTTGCCCTTGACGGCGACGGTGTCGATGTGTCTGCAGCGCAGGCTGTCCTTCACCCCTCTCTGGACGCTCTCGGAGATGATGATGGGCTGGTGGTAGCGCTTGGTTGCGCCCTCCAGACGTGAGGCGAGGTTGACCATGTCACCGATGACCGTGTAGTTCATCTTGCGCGCGCTGCCTATGTTGCCGACGGTCAGGCCGCCGTAGTTGATGCCGATGCCGATGGCCCAGGGAGCCATGCCACGCTCCTTCTGCCACTCGTTGAACCTGTCCAGGGCCGTGAGCATGTCAAGGCCGGCCAGAACCGACTGCAAGGCGTCGTCGTCCCGTTTCTTGGGAGTGCCCCAGTAGGCCATGATGGCGTCGCCTATGTACTTATCGACCATGCCGCCGTGATCCTGCATGATGACTTCCACCATGTAGGAGAAATACTTGTTCAGGGTGTCGACGAGGTCGTTGGGGGTCATCTTCTCGGAGATGGTCGTGAAGCTCCTTATGTCCGAGAAGAGGACGGCGAGGATCCTCGTGTCGCCGACGAGCATGTCCTCGGGATTGCCGTACACAAGGTCGATGACGTCCTTGGGCACGTACTTCTCGAAGATCAGCTTGATCTTGCGTTCCTTGGTCTGGGCCACGGCCTGGCCGTAGGCGAAGAGCTTGATCTGCTTATAGGCCTTGCCCAGCTCCTCGAGCATGAGGTTGAAGGTGTGGGAGAGCTGGCCGATCTCGTCCTTGTACTCGACGGGAACGCGTTGCTCGAGGTCGTTCTCGTCGATGATCTTCTGCATGGCCTTGGACAGGACCTCGAGTGGCCTGGTTATGAAACGGGCCATGAGGAGGACCAGGAAGACCGAGACAAGCATCGACAGGGCCAGGATCGCTATCGAGGTCCTGGCGATGGACTCGACGGCCCCGTAGAAGGCCCCCCTATCCTCGGTGACCAGGATCAGCCAGTTGAAGGGGCGGAAAGGGAAGTAGAAGGCCACCCTGTCGCCTGAGCCCATCCTAATTGTGCCGAAGCCGCGGTCACCCGCCCCCGCCAAGATGGAGAGGGCAGCTTCCTCGCCCGGGAGGGGGGCGGCAGGCCCCGCACGCATCGCGGCCCTGCCCGCGGGATCGACGGCGATGATCGTCTCGGTGTCGCTGCGCAGGACCGAGCGGGCGAAGGACTCGACAGCCGCCTTGGCCGCCGATTCCATGTCGGAGCGGCCCACGAGGCCATTGTCGACGAGGAGGTTCCACTGTCCGTTCGCGTACTTCTCGAGCTCCGAAGCCTTGAAGGCGAGGAAGTCCATGGCCACCCTGGTCACGGCCGAGGCCGCGACAAAATAGGAACTCATGCCGGCGAGGACGACGGCGACCATGATGAGCGGAAGTATGACGAAGATGATTTTGACACGTATGCTCATGAAGCCCCAACTATAGCCCGGCTTTTTCCTGTTTACAAGCGCACATTGACGTATCAAGTCAGCCTCGGGAGCGTTGACAAGTCCCTGTCTTGGATGCAATGGTCCTCGCCATGGCCGAACAACGGGTCCAGGGAAGCGGAGGAAGGCGCTGGGCAGTCCTCTTTTGCGATGCCCACGCGAGGGATTGCCCCGTCTCGTCCTTTATCGAGGGCTGCAGCGTCCCTCACCAGGTCAAGCTCTTCCATATCCTGGAACTCCTCGAGGAGATGGGGCCAGGGATGCCCCGCCCCTATTCCGACATACTAAGGGATGGGGTCCACGAGCTGCGCGTGAAGCTATCGGGCGAGCAGATCCGCATGCTGTACTTCTTCTGCTACGAGCGCTACATCGTCTTCTATTCGGTCCTGCGCAAGCACACAGACCGCGTTCCCGAGGCCTTTATCGAGGCGACGCGCCACTACCGCGAGGACTTCCTCAGACGGATCGACCGGAAGCAGGTGGAGGTGATCGCCGATGGCCAGCTTTAGGGAAGAGCTCCAGGGCAAGCTCGAGCGGAAGGATTTCGCAGATGGCTACCAATCTTGGTGCGAAGCCTGCCCGGCCACCATGGAGCTCGTCGCCCGGGTCCACGCGGAGGGACTGGCCACTGCCGAGCTCTCGCGGCTCTGCGGCATCGAGGAAGCCCTCCTCGTCGCCCTGCTCGACGCGGAACACTGCGTCTTCGACGTGGTGGAGAAGCTCTGCGCCCGCTATGGCCTCGAAGCCCCCTCGGCCTGCCCCCGGGGGGCAATCACAGACAAGGCACACAAGCCACGCAAGGAGTGAGCATGGGCAACGACACGATGGCAGTACTTGATCAGGTCTTGGCAGGCAGGCATTCCTCGAGGATCTTCGCCGAGGCCGCTCCCACCGGCGCGGCCATCCATGCCCTCCTCGAGGCAGGCTGGCTCGCCCCCCACGCGGGCGCGGCAGGCATCCCCCTGGCCGAGAAACGGCGCTTCTTCGTGGTGTCCCGGGACAGCCCGAGCCACGGCCTTCTGTACTCCTTCCTCATGGACCGTCTGCGCTCCAACCGCAGGAAGCTCGGCCTGGCCCGCAGGATCGTCCCCGGCCTGGGGCGCAAGACCGCCGGCTTCTACAGCATCGTGAGCGGACTCTCGAAGAAGGGGATAAAGACCCTCGAGAGCGCGCCCTTCTGGATCATCGTGGCCGAGCGCCGGGGCTTCCCCCCGGCCGAGGACAAGACACTCGCCCATGTCCTTCAGAACATGTGGCTCAAGGCCACCGAGCTCGGCCTCGCCTTCATGCTCCTGAGCGCCACCTCGATGGCCTCGCGCGACAGGAGGATCATGGAGACCCTCGGCCTCAGGGCCGGGGAATGGGCCCTCGACGGCTGCCTCGTGGGGATGCATACGGGCGCGAGCCATGAGAGGAAGGACAGGCTACCCGAGTCGGCGGTCCGCTGGATGGAATGAGGCTCTGAAAAAAGGGCGGGAGCCTAGGCCTCGAAGGAGATCGTGTAACGCGTCCCCTGGACGCGCTCCATCCTGATCGAGCCACCGATCTGGCGCACCAGCATGTCCACCAGCTGGAGCCCGAAACCCGAGGAGTTGCCGAAGTCAACTCCCTCGGGCATTCCCACCCCGTTGTCCTCGAAGACGATCGTCACCAGCTTCCCCTGCCGCGAGGCCCTCAGAGCGATGCGGGGCTCGCTGCGGCCGGGGAAGGCGTACTTCATGGCGTTCGTGATGAACTCGTTGAGGATAATGCCAAGGGGAGTGATGATCCTCTCGCCAAGAGAGATGTCGCCGATCTCGCAGGCGATCTTCACAGGAACCGGCCGCCTGAAGATGCCCACGACCTCTTCGATCAGGGCCGGAAGATAGTCGGCCAGGCCGAGGGAGCCGTAGCTCCCGGAGCGGTAGAGCCTGTCGTAGAGGATGCTCATGCTCTCGACCTGACCCTCGGCCTCCTGGAGTATCATCTTGGCCTGGGCGTTCTCGGGCAGGTTGGCCTGCATGTCGAGCAGCGAGGCCACGCTGTTGAGGTTGTTCTTGATGCGGTGGTGGACTTCCTTGAGGATCAGCTCCTTCTCCCTGAGCAGATTCTGGACCATCTCCTCGGCCACGACCCTCTTGGTTATTTCTATGAAGGTGCACACGACCTGGCGAAGATGGCCCCTCGGGTCCAGCTGGGGAATGGCATCCACCGAGAGCCAGACCCTGTCGCCCCTCGCGGGTCTATGGACACCCATGGTCACGCCGATGACGGGCTGCAGTGTGGCTATTGCCCGGGACACGGGATGCTCGGGGCCGGGAAAGGGGGAGCCGTCCTCATGGACCACATCCCAGTCCTTGTCGAAGGAGGTCCTTCCCATGAGCTGGTCCTCGCTAAGCCCGAGGAGCTCGAGGGCCCGGGGATTGGAGAGGAGGATCTCCGAGTTCGGACCCTGGATGAGGACCCCCACGCCCATGCCCTGGACGAGGTCCCTGAACTTCTCCTCTCTATGCCTGATCGCCGTCGACAGCTTGAATCTGACTAATCCTCGCATACCCACAGCAGGATTATCGACAATGCCGGGACCCTTGGCAACAAAGCAGGGGCCGATTTTTCCACAGGCGATATCGGATTCCTTAGGCCTTCCCCGTCCTGTACTTCTCAAGCTCGAGGATGGAGCATTCCTCGGTGAAACCCGCGGGGGCCACGCCAAAGGCCTGGATGAGGCGGGCCCAGAAGTTCACCTGGGCGCAGGTGCTCGCGACTATGACGATCCCCCGTTCGGAGAAATGCCTCTTCATGGCCTCGACCACCTCGGCCTCGAAGCTCAAGGGGGTCCTCGATATGCAGGCAGCGTAGGCCAGGGCAGCCCTCTCCCGCTCGCCGAGCGAAGCCACCTCGGCCATGGCCTTGCGGCCCTGGAGCGTCATGATCTCGTCCTCGGAGATCCCGCTCTCCCGGAAGGTGCTTGAGTTCATGTCGATGCAGAAGGGGCAGGACACCAGGAAGGAAGTGTACATGCGGATCAGCTTGAGCAGGCGCATAGGCACCTCCTCCTCGTCGTGGGCCACAAGGCCCTCCATGATGCCCGATCCCACGAGGGCCTTCGGATACCAGGCCAGGATGCGGTTGGCCAGGAGCTCCTTCCCGAGGTGCCGCTCGACCAGGCCGAGGGCGAGACGGATGAGGAGGGGAAGGCGGGGCGGGGGATCGAGATAGGGCTTCATGGGCTGGCCTCCGGCTTTCTATCGCGTGAGGGGACAGCATATCATGGGGAGGCAGCAATCCCGTGCGCGATCTATCGGGAGGGGAATGATGTATGCTGGGCAGAAACCCCTAGGGCCGGGCCCGCTTTACGAGCCCTCAGGCTTGAGGATATATGCTTTAGCGGGCGCGCATCGCGCAGAGTCAAGGCTACAGGAGGGTTTCGTGGGCATTTCGTGGCTTGAAGTGAGCGGAAAGAAAATACTGTACGTGGACTACCGGGGCATAAGCGGAGCCGAGGCCTCGTTGCGCCAGCTCAGGGAGGCGATCGAGATCGAGAAGAAATCCAGCGGAAACCTCCTCATGCTCCAGAATTACGAGGGCACCTTCGCGAACGAGGAGTTCGTCGCCGAGATAAAGAAGCTCGGACCCCAGGTCGCCGACAAGCTCGCCAAGAACGCAGTCGTGGGCATCACAGGGATCAAGAAGCTCTTCCTGAGCGCCTATTCCCGCTTGAGCGGGGAGACCCTGCGGACCTTCGACACCGAGGAGCAGGCCAAGGCATGGCTGGTGGCAGACTGATTCCATGATCTTCAGGAAGGCCTTGGCCGCCGAGGCTCCCCTCATCCTGGCCCTCTACAGGTCGGCGACCGAGAAGGGGAAGGGCGACGGATCCTCGAACTGGGACGATGAGTACCCCAGCGCCGGCATGCTGCAAGAAGACCTGCTCAAGGGCCGGCTCTTCGTGCTTGAGGAGGAGGGCCAGATAGTCGCCGCCATCACCATGGAAGATGGCGAGGAGGCCGAGACAGGCGCCCTTCCCTGGACCATGGCCCGCTCCTGCCTCCTCATGCGTCTGTGCGTGTCGCCGCTCCGCCAGGGCCAGGGTCTGGGTGAAAGGATGATGCGGCTCATCAGCGAGGAGGCGAAGGTCCGCGGCTTCGAGGCCAGCCGCCACCTCGCCGCCACGGAGAACCTCGCCGCCAACAGGCTCTACAAGCGCATGGGATATTCGCGGCTCGGGACCTGCACCCTCTTCGGGACCGAGTTCGTGGCCTATGAGAGGATCCTGTGAATGTCTGAGGCAGGCAGGCTTATTAGCGTGCGCACACCCCTCGGAACCTTCAAGGTCTGGACCAGGCGCTCGGGTGACAACCCGAAGGTGAAGCTCCTCCTGCTACACGGAGGCCCGGGCTCGACCCACGACTACCTCGAGGCCTTCGAGGCCTTCCTCCCCGGCGCGGGGATCGAGTGCTACTACTACGACCAGCTCGGCTCAGGTTTCAGCGACAGCCCCGACGAGCCGGGACTCTGGGAAGTTGACCGTTTTGTCGACGAGGTCGAGCAGGTGAGGGCGGCCCTCGGCCTTGACCGGGACAACTTCTACCTCTACGGCCACTCTTGGGGAGGCATCCTCGCCATCGAGTACGCCCTGGCCCACCAGGACAGTCTCAAGGCCCTCATCGTGTCGAACATGATGGCGAGCATCGCGGCCTACAACGTCTACGCCGAGACCGTCCTCGCCCCCCAGATGGACCAGGCTGCCATGAGTGAGATCAGGCAGCTCGAGGCCGAGGGCCGGACCGAGGAGCCGCGCTACATGGAGCTCCTTGTTCCCCACTTCTACAGCCACCATGTCCTTCGCATGGCCGAGGCCGACTGGCCCGAGCCGGTAAGGCTTTCCTTCGCCAGGGAGAACCGCAAGATCTACCTTCCCATGCAGGGCCCGAGCGAGCTGGGGGCAAGCGGCAAGCTTCTTGGCTGGGACCGCTTCGCCGATCTTGAGCGGATCAAGGTCCCTGCCCTCGTCATCGGCGCGAGCCATGACACCATGGATCCCGCCCACCTCAGGGCGATGGCCGCCTGCCTCAAGAGGGGGTGCTACCACCACTGCCCCGAGGGATCCCACCTCGCCATGTGGGACGACCAGGAGGCCTATTTCCGGGGTATCCTTGAGTTCGTTGAGGCAGTCGAGGGCGGAAGGATCTAAAGGGGGCCGCGGCGGGCGGCCCTAGGCTCCTGCCTCCCGAGCTCGGGACTAGCTGATTGAAGCTCGCAGCTCGCAATTGCTGGCTCGGCACCCTCCAATTTCCAGGTCGGAGCCACCAATTTTGATTTCCATACCCCCGGCTTGGGAGCTCTGACCTCCGAGGCCGGAGCTCAGACCCCCCAATTAGGAGCTTTGACCTTCAAGCTAGGTGCCCGTGACCTGCCAATTAGGATCTCGGCCCCTCTAATTGGGAGCTTCGACTCTCCAATTGCGGCCCCCGACCTCCCAATTGTGAGATGTGAGCTACCACTTGCGAGGCTTGCGCCTGGGGCCTGGCCCCGAGCGCCTCCGTGATGCTCTCTTCGGATGCCGGGGCCGGACCACTGCGAGACGCCTATGCCTTCTTCTTCTTCGGAGCCCCGGGGAAGCGGGTCGAAAGCTCGTCGTAGATCGCGATGGCGTTGGGATGCTTGGCCCTCGCTGCCGCCTTGATTCCCCCGTAGATGAGTAGCGCGCCCTGGTAGGCCTCGCTACCCGAAAGTGTGAGGCTGTCATCGACGGCCGAGCTGATCGGCGCGAGGATCTGGGAGATGTCGCGGAAGAAGTCGACGGCGGCGAGATCTACTCCCAGCTCCTCCATGTCCAGGAAGGCGGGGGCAAGCTCCTTGTGCTTCCTCCCGTACTCGTAGGTCTTGCGCACGAAAGCCACAGTCTTGTCCCCCATCTTGGGCAGCTCCATCCTGTCCTGAGCGCTCAGGCTGGCGAGATGGGGCGCCAGCTTGTCCTGAAGGATCCCGAGGGCATTGCGGATATCCGCCATGTCCGTGTCCGGGATCTTGACTGAGATCGCATTGCGTTGCGCCATCGTTGGCCTCCTTTGAGAGATGATGGTTAGTATTTTTGCACCTATGCGGAGAAATGGGCAAGCGGAAAATGGCCGGTTAAAGAAGATTAATATATTGGAAGGATTGGAGGATCGGGGAAGTTGGAAGGCCGAGGCGAGTGGATGAGGGATGTGGTCAGGTAGGGCCAGCGTCCGGGGTTTCGATGCGGGCTAGGGGTGGGTATACTGGGGGTGGGAGAACCTGGATTGCGGTGGGAGTTTAGGCGCAACGGCATAATCACCCGTTAGGATGAGTCCTAACGCGCGGTTCAACCAGACTCCGCGGCCTGTCATGGTTCGTGCTAGGCAAGATAACGGCACGAACCACGCCAGGCTCGCGTCGCAGGGTAACCGCATGTTAGAACGACGCCGCCCATATGAAGACCACAGAGAATTAAGTGAGAAAATACCGCGCGTCACGGTCCGCCAGCTCCTGACCCACACCTCGGGGGTGCCCGATTACTTTGACGAGTCGGTGATGACGGAGTACGCGGAGCTCTGGGTCGAACTTCCAAACTACAGGATCCGCAGGTTCTGCGACCTGCTGCCCCTGTTCCTCGACAAGCCGATGATGTATCCCCCGGGGGAAAGGTTCCAGTACAACAACAGCGGCTATGTCCTCCTCGGCCTGGCCATCGAGGCTGTCAGCGGCCTTCCCTTTGACTGCTACCTTCAAGAGAAGGTCTTCGCGCCAGCGGGAATGGAGAGGACGGGCTACTATGAGCTTGACCACTTGCCGGAAGGCTGCGCCTCGGCCTATATCCTGGACAAGGCGACGGGGGAGTACTACACGAACATCTACAGCGTCGACGCCAAGGGCTCGGGGGCTGGAGGGGCCTTCACGACCGTCGGGGACGTGAGGCGTCTGTGGAGGGCCCTCATGGATGGGAAGCTCCTGGGTCCTGAGTCCCGGCAGCAGATGCTCAGAGAGCAGGTGAAGGGGAAGTGGGGGAGCTACGGATACGGGTCATGGTTCAGGTCGAGGCGCGACAGGCTCGTTCCCTTTTTCCAGGGCTCCGACCCCGGCGTGAGCTTCATCTCCAGCCATGACGAAGTGGCCGGACAGACGATCACCGTCGTGAGCAACTTCGGGGACGAGGTCTGGGAAATCGAAGCAAAGATCGATGCTCTGCTCCACGATGGGAGCTAGCAGTGCCGAGGAGCGAAGCATGAGAAGGAGAGGCCTGCTGATCCTCCTGGCACTGGCCTGCGCGGGCTCGCTCTGGTGCGAGGACTGGAAGAACCCGGCCGAGCGCCATGCCGAGGCCTACAAGGCCTATCTTGGCGCCCAGTCTCCGATCCCCGTGGACGGGATCTCGAACTTCGTCTACTTCGCGAGGGACCGCGCCGCGATGCGCGGCAATGCCTTTTTGGACAACCCGAGCTTTGCGGGGGCCCAGATCATGTATCCCTGGGCCCTCGTCGAGCCCGAGAGGGGCAGCTACGACTTCTCTATGATCCGTGATGACTACGAGTTCCTCAAGGCAAGGCACAAGCGCCTCTTCGTCCAGCTTCAGGACGCCAGCTTCGATCCGAGCTTCAACCCGGTCCCGGCCTATCTCATGTCCAGGGACTATGACGGGGGCGCTGTCTATCAGCGCGGCGATGACGGCAAGCCCGAGGGCTGGGTGGCCAAGCGCTGGAGTCCCAGGGTCAGGGAGCGTTTCGCATTACTTTTGGAGGCCATGGGACGAGAGCTTGATGGGAAGATAGAGGGCATAAACCTCCAGGAGACCGCCATCGGGGTGAGCGCCAAGGACGATCCCTCGTTCAGCGGCCCTGTCTACGCGGCAGCGGTGAAGGCGAACATGCTGGCGATGAAGCGGGCCTTCCCGAGCTCGGTGACGATGCAGTACGCCAATTTCATGAGCGAGGAGTGGCTGCCCTGGGACGACAAGGGCTATCTCCGCTCGGTCTATGAGTACGGGGAGAGGATAGGCGTCGGGCTTGGCGGCCCCGACCTGATCTTCACGAGGAAGGCCCAGCTCAACCACACGATAGCCATGATGCACGAGGGGAGCTTCACCGTCCCCCTGGGCATCGCGGTCCAGGACGGGAACTATATCGGAGAGACGGGGACGGCCAGCGTCGAGAAGAGGCGGGAGAACCTCGTGCCTGCCCTGCACGCCTTCGCGAAGGGCTTCCTCCACGTCAGCTACATCTTCTGGTCGAACCAGGAACCCTACTTCAGCGAGGATGTCCTTCGGGCCTTCCCGGCTGTCCGGTGAGACGCGTGCGATTCTCAAGGACTGCATCGGGCTGGAGCCCCGTGGACATTGCCGGCCAGGCCAGGGTTCAGATAGGCTACTACCGCATCCGCGCCGGAACCTGGGTATCGTCCATCCCTCGCAGTAGGCGCGCGATCCGGGAGGAGGCCTGGGTGAGAGCAATATACATACTGATCATCGCTGTGCAGGTACTGGTCGGGCTGAATGCTGTCGCGGGCGGCTATGCGGCCGTCTCGAATCCGCATAAGCCCTTCGGTATCTCCCCCGAAGCGCTCAGGAGGGGACCCTTCGAGGACTTCCTGATCCCCGGCCTGTTCCTGTTCATCGTGATCGGGCTGGGGAACATCGCCTCGGCGGTCCTCGCGATCGCGAGGGCAAGGCTCTACCCCTATTCGGCAATCATCATGGCCTCCGTCACCATCTGCTGGATCCTCATCCAATGCTTCATCATGGAGACAGTCAATCCCATGCAGCTGGCCATCCTGGTCTGCGGCATGGTGCTGGGATTCTGTTCCATCCTTGTGCTGGGGAAGGAGGACAGGTTCCCTTTCCCCCTGCTGAGACGTCTGCGGGACGGAGGAAAAGCATTGTGAACATGCTCGCATCCCAGCTCAGGAAACCCTCGGGCTTGCTTGGGGTCTTCGTGTCCAGGCTTGAGATCGGCTTCGGCCCCGGCTTCGGGATCGCCTATTTCCTGGGGAAGTACGACATCGGCTACGTCGGCATCGACTACTCGAGCCTCATGTACGCGAGGGCCCTGCGCAAGTTCAGGAACGCCCTTCTCGAGGATATGGTCAAGCCTCAAGGACGGAGGAAAGCTGGTCTTCTACATGGAGAACAAGGACCTCCTCGAGAAGGCGAAGCTGACGAACAACGTGCACTTCCACCGCCACGACATCGCCGACGTCATCGGCTGTCTGGGGCGGATCGGATTCTCGGGGATCAAGGTCCACAGGCTCCTGGACAGATACGAGGACAGGCTGATAGTCGAGGCGCGGAAGGCATAGGAGGGGAGGGACGATGCTGAGTGTACGGATCATCCTTGAGAATTCCAGCACCCTTGAAGGATTTCCCGGCAAGCACGGGCTGTCCCTCATGATCGATTTCGGTTCGCAGAAGATGCTCTATGATTTCGGCCCGAGGAATCACCTGGCCAGGGGCAGCTTCATGGCCGCCAGCGCAATCTCCTTCCACACCGGCCACTGCACAGGAGACTATGCCTTGCATATCCTCGCCGGGATCCTCAAGGGGAGACTGGCGAAGATCAGCACGGGCATGACACTAAGCATCTAGGAGCCAGCGATGTTGTCCTATCCACTCAAACACAACTGCCACCTCGCCCTCATCGAGAAGCGCCACGCCGCGGCCTTCTTCGCCTTCCTCGAAAAGAACAGGGAGCACTACCGCGGCATCCTGCGCTTTATCGAGAAGCTCCGGAGCGAGAAGGATACCGAGTCCTTCATCGTGAGGGGCCTCGAGGCCATGGCCCACGGCAGCTTCTGCTCCTGGGGGCTCTGGGACGGCAAGCGGATCGTCGGGGTCGTGAGCGTCAGGGACATGGACGAGGACTTCCGCGCGGGGGAGATCTCCTACTGCATCGACCAGGACTACGAGGGCAGGGGCCTCGTGAGCGAGGCCTGCGGCCTCCTCATCGACCATGTCTTCTGGGAGTACGCCCTCGAGAGGCTGGCCCTCTGGTGCGATGTGCGCAACGAGAGGAGCCAGGCCATCGCGCTAAGGTTCGGCTTCACCAAGGAAGGTCTGGCCCGCAAGAGCTTCGTCGCCGACGGGAAGTTCCAGGACTGCTACCTCTGGTCCCTCATCAGGGAGGAGTGGACCCAGGGCCGGGCAGGCGCGAGATAGGAGGGGAGGAAGGGCTTGGCTCATGAAGTGGACGGAGTCTCGGCGGCGGGGCACCTGGGCCTGTGGACCTGGTCGACATGCGGCTCGAGCCGTCTTCAGGGCCGGGCCCAATTTCCCGCCTTCCCCTTGTCGAAGGCAGTCTGCACCGCGGCGGCGACCTCCTCGGGGCTCCGGGTCCCAAGGCCGATGTCCCGCAGGCCCGCCCAGATCGCGGTGCAGACCTTCTCATCGAGCACGGCGTTGAGCTGGTCGTTTTCGCCGTTGGCATAGCGGATCTCGAGGGTCCTCTCGCCGACCTCGATGTTGTCGAGCCGCGCTTCGGCCCCGGCCGGCAGCTCACCCATCGCCTTGCCGTCAAGGAAGAGCGAACCCAGTGAGGCCGAGGACACGAGGAGGCTGCCGTAGGAGCGGATCACCGTCATGGTCGGCGCGGCGATGGGGGCCGGAGCGGCGGGAGGCGCGGCAGGGGCTGCGGGCCCCGCGGCCCCTGCAGACGAGGTGGCGCTCGGCTTGAGGAAGAGGACAAAGCTCGCGCCCTGCTCGTTGCCTGGCAGGCTGCCCAGGAGGGGCTGGGTCTGGGTGACGCCGAGGCGTATGCGGTCGTACATCCCGATGGGGTCGAGGAGGGCCTCGGTGTTGCGCTCGAGCAGCGAGATGAGCTGGCGGCCGAACTCACTCTTGTCGGGCACGGTCTCGGAGGCGCCCCAGCTCAGGACCTGCCGGGCGGTGAGCTGGAGGGCCCGACGGGAATAGGCCGAGTCCACTGTGGGCTGGGCGCCGCGGCTGACGTTGAGGAAGTCGCCAGCGAAACAGGCGTCGGCGAGGACGAGTATGCGCTGGGCCTTGAGCTGGGCGAGCATGTTGCGAAGCTGGGCGTTGGGATCCAGCCCGATTGGCTGAAGGCGTCCTTCGAGCCGTCGCAGGCGATCCAGAAACCGGTCTTCGAGGCGTCGAGCTGTCCATGCCCTGCGTAGAACACGAGAAGGGAATCGTGGACCCCCAGCTTCCTGGGAAGGGTCTCGACGAAGAGCCTCCTGATATTGGCTGCGCTCGCGTCCCTGTCATAGAGCTCGAAGAATTCATCGATGTAGTACCGATCGGCCAGGATTCGCCTGATGCTCTTCGCCTCGGCGACGGCGCTTCGGAGCCCGGGCCACTCCTGGTACCTGTCGATGCCAATGACGACGGCGTATTGCTTGCCGACATCGAAATCAGGCTGGCCGGTGACCTTGCGCGCCACCACGCTCAGACCGCGGTCCTGCGGTGCCGCAGGCTGAGCGCGCAGGAGGCAGAGGCCGGCCGTGAGCGCGATGGATAGCAGGGCCGTTTTTGATTTGATTTTTACCACCTCCGCTGACCTAGCCTCGGTGCGCATTCTATAGCGAAATGGCGCGGGGTCAAGGCTTGGCCGGGGAGGGCGTCCTGTCTCTGCTTGACCTCCTAGGCCTTGGGAGAGTCACAGGGGTTTGAGATCGCGAGGAGGCGGAAGCCATGCCTCTCGACGATGGGTCTGCTCATTGGGCTCGCGTCGATGGTGAGGAAGCGGTAGCCGCGGGCTATCGCCTCCCGGGCCCTCTCGGCCAGGACTGCGGTGTAAAGGCCGCGCTTCCGGAAGCCCTCGAGGGTCGCCCCGCCCCAGAGGCTCGCGAAGGGGGAATGCCCGGGGAAATCGATGCGCGCGGCACAGACGGGCCTCCCCTCGACATAGGCGACCCAGGCGCTCATGCGCTCAAGCTTCTGCCTCAAGGTGGTGGCGAGGGAGTTCGCCCAGGCCTCGTCGTCGTCGGGCCAGGCCTCGGCGTTGAGCCGGGCGTAGTCGGCGATGCCCTGCTCGTCCACGACCTTGCGCACATCGTGGCCATGGGCCCCCGTGAGCTCCTTCGGGAGGGCCGCGAGCTCGAGGGCCATGACGGCCTCGTCATCGCCTACCGAGAAGCCCCTGGCCGCGAGACGCTGCTTCAGGTCTGGCGGCCCGTCGTGGGAATAGAGCTTCCACTCGAAGCCTTGGCCCAGGCCGCCGAAAAAGCGCAGCTCCTCGTCTATAGCGGCATCGGCGTCGTCCTCGGTGAGCCTCGAGTAGGCGAGGTAGTGGTGCCCGCCCTCCTCGAGGCTGATCATCCTGACCTTGCTGCCAGCCACCTCGCGCCTATAGCGGGGGTAGTCGGCGCCGATGCGCTCGTGGGTGTCGAACAGCCCCAGAAGGGTCTTGATGTCCATGCTCTTCTCTCCTTTTCGATCCTTTTGAATGGTGGCAGGGGGATCCTGGCCTCAGAGCCAGGGTATCCTCACGCCTTTCTCGTAGTCACTCCAGCGGCTGCCGAAGACCCTCGCCAGGATCGCCTCCTCCTCGGGCGAGAAAAGTCTCGAGCCCACATAGACGACAGCCCCGATCACCAGGCCGAGCCACCGGGGTATCCGGGTGAGGATGAGGAATACCGACCAGGCCCATGCCACGATGCCGGGAACAAGGAGGATGAGCGACACCGCCACGAGGGCGCGATGTGGTCCCCCGACCGCGAAGAAGGATGGGTAGCTGAGGTTGAGGTAGAGCCCGATCGCCAGGAAGGGCAGGGTGAGAAGGCCGATCTTCCTGCCGCTTCCTACCAGCACCGCCAGTTTCATTGTGTCCCCCTTGATCCGACGATACGGGCTTTAGCGGCCCCGGGTCAACGGCCTCGCGGTGGCGCCCTAGGGCGGGCTGGTGCTAGTATCTCTGGACGCGCGGGATCGAAAAAAGGAGGCGGGATGAAACCCGAGGACAGACTTGCCATGGTGGCGGCCTGCGGCATCGACTGCGGGAACTGCAATCTCTACCTGGCCGGGGACAACAGGGACTTCTTCGAGGCCCTCAAGAAGCGGGGGATCCCCGAGGAGAAGCTGCCCTGTCCCGGCTGCAGGAAGGCCGAGGGCCACTGCCCCGTCATTGGCGAACAGTGCGCAACCTACCAGGGCGTGGCGGACAAGGGCGTGCGCTTCTGCCACGAGTGCGGGGACTTCCCCTGCGGCAAGCTCAATCCCGCTTCGGACCGGGCCCAGGTCCTGCCGCACAACCTGAAGGTCTTCAACCTCTGCTCGATCAGGGCGAGGGGCCTTGAGCGCTTTGTCGAGGAGTCTGGGGCAATCGAGGCGAAATACTTCAAGGGAAAGATGGAGATAGGGAAGGGCCCGAGGCTCTAGCTTGGGATCAAGGGCAGCCACTACTCCTTCATCATGGTGGACAGGGAGCTCGAGCAGCGGGTCGGCATCATCTCGATCCGCAAGACAGATGTGGAGAAGGTCTGGGACATCGGCTACTGGACCCACCCAGCCCTCCAAGGAAGGGGCTACATGAAGGAGGCCGCCCGGGCCGTCCTGGACTTCGGCTTCGAGAGGCTCGAGGCCGTTTCGATCGTCGCCCAGTACGCGCTCTGGAACATCGCGAGTGAGAGGGTGCTCAGGGCCCTCGGCATGGAATTCGTCGAATACCTCGAGAAGGGCTTCGAGAAGAACGGCGCATGGGTAAAGGAGAACAAGATGGGCATGAGCAGGGTGGCCTGGATGAGTCTTAGCGGAACCCAGCCCCTTCCTGAACCATCTCCCCTCGGCTAGAGTTGAGCCGTGAACCGTTCCTTGAGCATCGCCTCCTTCAACGCCGAGAACTTTTACCTCCTCCTGGACCCCGGCCTGGGGCGCGAGGAGCTCGAGGCTCTCGAAGGCCACGAGTACCTCGCGATGAACCCCTCGATCTTCAACCCCAACAAGGAACGGGATAAGATCGCGGAGATAGCCGCCACAATCCTCGAGCGCGACTTCGACCTCGTGGGCCTCTGCGAGGTGGGGGGCATGGAGACCCTCGAGGCCTTCAACCGCCTCTATCTGGAAGGGGGCTACGACTGCTTCCTGCACGAAGAGAACTCGAGGCGCGGCATCTTCGTGGGGGCCCTGGTGAAGAAAGGCCGCTTCCCCGGGTGCAGGGCCAGCAATATGAGCGGTTCCTTCTCGAGGAACCTCCTCCGCCTCGACCTGGGCAGCGAGGGCGGGGGGCTGGCCGTCTTCGTGGTCCACCTGAAGTCCCAGTACGGCCCCGACCGGGGCCTCGAGCAGCGCATCAGGGAGGTTGAGCGCCTGCGCTCCCTCGTGCGCACGCGCAACTGTGTCGTGATGGGCGACTTCAACGGCATCCTGATACGAGGCGAGCACCAGTTCGAGTACTCGCCCTTCCTCGAGCTGCCCTTCATCGACGTCCTCGAGGCTGTCGGGATACCGGTCGAGAAGCGCCGCACCCACTACCACTTCTCGCCCAAGCCCAACTTCGCCCAGCTCGACTACATCTTCTGCAGCGAGGACATCGAGGTCCTTGACGCCGGCGTGATCGAGGGGGCTATCCCCCTGAACCGGGCCCAGCGCGCCCTGCTCCCTTCAGACCACCTCTTCATCCGCGCGAACATCCTCCCGGCAAAGGATAGGGAAGGCGAGTCCCCGGCTCGGGCAGGGAGGGACGGGGCGGGGACAGGCGTTGGCAGGGGAGCTCGCCCCATCCTGGGCTGGCTCCTTTCCCTCCTGCCCTCGAGGAAGAGGCCAGGGAGGCGTGAGTGAGCGAAGAAAATCGCTGATTCCCCCAGGAGGTATGGACATGGACATCGCCGGACTTCTCGCCCTGTTGGCCAGCCCCGCGCGAAGGGCCCTTGAGTCCCTTGGCATCATGAGGCTCGGGGATATCGCCAAGCACAGCCGCGCGGAGATCGAGGGCCTCCACGGCATCGGACCCAATGCCATGAAGCGGATCGAGCTGGCCATGAAAGAGGCCGGACTCGTCTTCAAGCCCGAGAAGGTGGCGAAGACGGCGAAGGGGACCGGGAAGGCCGAGGCGTCTCGGGCCAAGGCCGGCCACGCCACGGTCGACCAGTACATCCTTTCCTATCCCAGGGCCACCCAGGAGGCCCTCAGGAAGATGAGGGAGCTGATCCGCTCCGCCGCCCCCGAGGCGAGCGAGAGGATCAGCTATCATATGCCCACCTTCTACCTCAACGGCAACCTCGTCTATTTCGGCGCCTTCACCCACCACATCGGCCTTTATCCCCTGCCCCATGTCCTCA
Source organism: Spirochaetaceae bacterium (assembly GCA_025356015.1). Taxonomy (GTDB): domain Bacteria; phylum Spirochaetota; class Spirochaetia; order Treponematales; family Rectinemataceae; genus JANXYO01. The sequence continues at coordinate 32,451 of JANXYO010000047.1, read as the reverse complement.
CGAGCTTCCAGGAGGAGCTCAAGGGCTACAAGGTTGGCAAGGGCTCGATCCAGTTCCCGCTCGACCAGGAGCTGCCCGCCGAGCTCATCATGCGGATCGTGAGGTTCAGGGTCGAGGAGAACCTTGGCAAGCCCAAGAAGCCGAAAAAGAAGTGAACCCGCCTAGAGGGGGAAGCGGATGGTCCAGTGCGCGCCGCAGTCGTTCGAGAGCTCCCAGCTGCCACGGAGCTGCTGGATGAGGGACAGGACGAGCCTTAGGCCAAGGGTGCCTGAGTGCTCGGGATCGAGACCTTCCTCGAAGCCGCGGCCGTTGTCGGCTACCTCGAGCCTCGCCATCGCCATGCCCTCCTCTGGTCTGCCCTCGATGGCGAGGCAGAGCCTGATCTCGACGGCCCTGTCCTTCCCCGAGTGCTTGATGGCGTTGGTGATGAGCTCGTTCGCGATGAGACCCCCGGGTATGGCCCTGTCCATGTCGAGGACGAGGACCTCGGATTCGATGCGCAGGCAGGATGGGTCCACGAGGGCGAGGGCGAGGCTGCGCAGGTAGTCGTCGAAGCGCAGCCTGGCGAGGTTTCCCGAGTAGTAGAGCATCTCGTGGACCGTGGCCATGGCGTCGATCCTGCCGATCGCCCTCTCGAAGTGGACCCTCGCGAGGGGGTCATCGATCTGCTGCTGACCCAGCGAGAGCAGGCTCACGACCATCTGCATGTTGTTCTTCACCCGGTGGTGCACTTCCTGTATCAATGCCTCCTTGTGCTCGAGGCTCTCCGACAGACCAGTCTCCCTGGTCTTTACCTTCTGGGCCATGTGCTCGAAATCCCGGGCGAGGCTCCGGAACTCGCTGAAGACGGGCTCGTGGGGGAGGAGCTCATAGTCGCCCGAGGCGATCGCGTGCATGCGCGCCGCGAAGCCGCGAAACTCGCTGGCGAGGTAGAAGAGGCCGACAATCGAGGTGCCCAGGATGAGGGCGATTATCAGGCTCATCGCGAACAGGAGGGAATAGCGGAGCCGGCTGACGGAATGCTCCCCTTCGGCCGTTGGTATCGCGACAATGGCCATCCAACGCGTGCCGGGGACGGGGGCGGCCGAGAGCAGGACCCTCTGGCCCTCGAAATCCATCTCCTTCGGGGCCGAATCCTCCCTGAACATGGCAGCCTTGAGCTCGGGCGGCCAGGCGAGGTTCTCGCTCCTCTCGACCCGGCTGCCATCGCTGTGGGCGACGAGGGTGCCCCTGCCGTCGGCTATCGCGGCAAGGTCCTCGCTCTTGAGAGCAAGTTGGGCGATGTAGACCGAGAGGGACTGCAGGTCGAGCTCGCCCGCCACAATTCCCTGCGGTACCCGCTGCGAAAGGTACACGGTTGGGTGGTAGCTCCGCCGGGAGATCGATGAGTCGGACAGATAGCTCTGGCCGCTCTTCACCGGTCCGAGATAGTACTCACGGCGCGAGACATCGTAGCCCTCCTCGTTGTCCCCCCCGTGGCTGAGCCTGACCTTGCCCGTCGAATCGACGACCAGGAGGGTAGAGAAGGCGGGGAAGGCCGAAGCGAGGGTCCCGAGGGACCGCTCGTCGGGCTCGGCCGCGAGCGCGGCAAGGGCGCCGAAATGGCTCTCGAGGAAGAAGCTCGTGTTCCTCGCCACGGAGCGGGCCAGGGACTTGCTTTGGTCGCCGAGCTCCTCGCTCAGGTGCTGGCGCACCGCGCTCCCCGTCTGCCAGGTCATCGCGACGAGGGCGAGGACTCCCGAGACGATGACCGAGCCGACGAGGAAGAGGTTCAGGGAGAGCCCTGCCGACAGCCTCTTCCTCATCCGGTCCGACCCGAGAACTGGATCTTCCCATCCCGTATCTGGAAGATGTAGAGGGGTCGCGTCGCGTCACCGAAATCGTCCAGGGAGATCAGGTCGGCCGAGCCCTGGAAGCTGCGGACCTTGCAGATGCGCTCGTAGAAGCTCCTCCTGTCCAGGCCTCCGGCCTCGAGGACGATCTTGACGAGGCACATCGCGTCCCAGGTCTCTATCGCCGCCGAATCCGGGGCCACCCCATAGACCGATCGATAGCTCTCGATCAGGGGGCCGAGGGCAGGCTGGGACTCGACCATCTGGTGGACGAACCAGGCGCCCTCCAGTGCCTCTCCTCCGCTGGCCAGGAGGTCGGCGCTGTTGGTAGTCGCGAAGCCGCTCAGGTACAGGGGCTCGGCTACCTTGTGGAGCCTGAGTTCCTGGGCGATGCTGCCCGTGTCGATGGGGTTGGCGATGATGAGGATCGCGTCTGCCCGGGCCCTGGCGATCCGCCCGTAATCGATGTCGGCCAGGGCATCGAAGCCGATATCGTCGACCAGCTGGACCGACTTGGCGAGGGACTGGGTATAGGTCTCGGCGTAGGGCTTGTTCTCCCTCGCCTCGATGACGAGGAGTCGCTTCCGGCCGGTCGCAGCCAAGTCGGCTGCGATGGCGATGGCATCCCCCACCGAGCTCATGATGGTCCTGAACAGGAAATCCCTCTTCCCCCCGAGGCTCGCAGCGCTCGCTGTGGGGCACACGAGGACGATGCGCTCCCGGTTGGCGAAATCGAGGGCGGCCACGGCCGAGGCGCTGGTGAAATGCCCCACTATCGCGACGGCACCGAGGTCGAGGAGTTCCCTGTCGGCGCCGACGGTTTTCGATTCGTCGCTCGCGAAGTCCCTCGTCTGGAGCACGACCATCCTGTGGCCCAGGCCCCCGGCCTGGTTGAGCTGCCGCACGAAGAGCTCGGCCGCGTTGCGCCCCGAGATGCCCAACGCCGAGTCCCTGCCCGAGAAGCTCCCGGCGAGGCCCAGGACTATGGGCTGGCGGCTGACGCAGGCCGTGCCCATGGCAAAGGCCGCCATGATGAGGGCGATCGCGAATAAGGGCAGGTTTTTCTGGCTCTTGAGGGAGTCCATGACCTCAAGTCTAGCACATCGGGGGGTTAATAATAATTATAACTTTTCCGGGGGCGGGGCAAGGCGGCGCAAGGCAAGTCGGGGCGGGAGGGAAGAGGGCCGCGGCATCCAGGGTGAAGGCCGCGTCCCGGTTTGAGGTCCTACATGAAGGCTGCGGTCGCGGGATCGGGGCCGAGCCGGCCGGTCGGATCGTCAAGGGCGGCGATCCGCCCCAGGTCCTCGCCATCCAGCTCGAAGCCGAAGACCTCGATGTTCTGGCGCATCCTCTCGGCGTGGACGGTCTTGGGTATGGCGATCAAGCCTGACTGCAGGTGCCAGCGGATGATCACCTGGGCGACGCTCTTGCCGTGTTTTGCGGCGATCTGCCCGAGCACAGGGTCGGCCAGGTCCTTTCCCGAGCCCAGGGGGCTCCAGCTCTCGGTCGCGATGCCGAGTTTCTTGTGGACCTCGCGGATGGCGAGCTGCTGGAACATGGGGTGGAGCTCGATCTGGTTGACTGCCGGCACGACCCCGGTCTCGCCGATGATCCGCTCGAGGTGCTCGGCGTTGAAGTTGGAGACGCCGATCGATCTGATGCGCCCCTGCCTGCGCAGGTCCACGAGGGTCTTCCAGGCCTCGACGTACTTGCCCTGGCTGGGCACGGGCCAGTGGATGAGGAAGAGGTCGAGCACCTCGAGGCCGAGCTTGCGCATCGTGTCCTCGAAGTTGCGCAGGGCGAGGGCCTGGGCGTGGGCGCTGTTCCAGAGCTTGCTCGTGATGAAGAGCTCCGAACGCGGGACCCCGGCCTTGCGGACCGCCTCGCCGACTCCCTCCTCGTTGTTGTAGCCCTCGGCCGTGTCGATCGAGCGGTAGCCGGCCGCGATCCCTTCCAGGACGACGCGGGCGGTGATGGAGGGCTCGACCTGCCAGCTGCCCAGGCCGAGCTGGGGGATCGAGAATCCGTCATTGAGCTTGATCATCGCTGGTTTGTTCATGGCTTCTCCCTCTCTTTGATGGCGAGCTTAGCGTATCGCTGCGAGGGCGGACTAGCTCCTTGCGGGGCCGAGGGGCCTTCCGAGGGGGAGGATCACGCGGCCGAACTGGCCGTTGATGATCGCGGCCGCGGAGCCGTAGAAGGAGAGGAGGGCGATGCCGAGCTCGGCCCAGGCCGCGATGAGGTGGCTCGGCTCGGGAGCCACGCCCAGGACCGAGAGTGAGAGGCCCAGGAAGAGGAAGTCGATGAGGACGAAGATGGCGAAGAGGAGCCTGGTCGTGGTCATCGCCCCGATGGTCATGAAGAGGCTGAAGAGGAGGTAGCCGAGGAAGGCCACGCCGAGCTGGTGGATGTCGGCCTTGGCGGCGAGTTCGGCGCCGAAGAGCCCCCCCTGGATCATCCAGGTCATGGCGACCGCCACCCAGAAGAAGGCATAGGCACCGAAGGCCGTGGCGCCGAAGGCGTTGTTGAGCTTGGCGTCGAGGATCGAGGCGTAGAGCTGGAGGCCGGCGCCCAGGAAGATGGCCCAGGGAAGGACCAGGGTGGTGCCCGAGGTGAGGCCGAGCTTTTGGCTGCTCGCGACCAGGGTGACCATGGCGAGGCCGAAGAGGCCCATGGCCGAGGGATTCGCGACGAGTATCGAGGTCTTGTGCGGCGGCTGGTTCAGAGGATCTGACATGGTCATCGACTTCCTTGCTTGGGGTTTGTGGGCCACAGACAAGCATGGATGGGGGGAGCTGATCAAGTGCCGCCCCCGGCTCTGCAGCCCTGCCCGAAGCCTTCCGGCTAGCGCTTCTTCTTATCGAGAAGCTTCACGAGGACAGCGGCCTGGGCCCAGATGTGCTCGGCAAGGAGCTTCTCTGCCTGTGCCCAGCGTCCTGCGAGGAGGGCATCGATGATCCCGAGGTGCTGCCTCGCCATCTCCCCGACCACCCTGGTTTTCGGGGCTGCCATGTAGAAAAGCTCGGTGTAGTAGCGGGCGATGTACTGCTGGAAGAACTGCCTGATGTACCGGTTTCCCGACCTGTCGATGATGTGGTCGTGGATGCTCGAGTCCAGCTTCCCGCCCTTCTTTCCCTTCGCGCAGATCTTGCGAATGCGTTTGAGGTCGGCCATCTCGATGCTCGGCCTCGCGAGCCTCAAGGCCTTGATCTCGAGCATTTCGCGGATCTCGAGGTAGGCCCTCATGTCCTCCACCCCGAGCGGATGGACGAACCATCCGTGGCGCGGGATGTGCTCGATCAGGCCTGCCCCAGCGAAGCGGCTCAAGGCCTGGCGCATGACCGATCTGCCCACCTCGAGCTTCCTTGAGAGGGAGTCTTCCCTCAGGTAGGCCGGGCGCCGCCCAAGGCTCGCGTCGACCACCTCCATGAGGAGGGCCTTGTCCCAGTCTCCGGGCGTGGGCGGGCTTTGAGGCTTGATCCTTGGCTTGGCCTTCCCTCGCCTCCTGGGATTCACCTGGAGGCGGCGGTTGGCGAGCTTCGTCAGATAGCCCATCTCCAGGAGCTCGTTGATCGCCCTCCGGAGGGGAGTGAAGCTCACCGCGTAGTGCGAGGCGAGGACCTGGAGGGAGAGGTCCTCGGGCCCTAGCTCACCCGAATCGATCCTGTTGCTAAGGTCGTGGCGGATGAAGACGCTGAGGCTCGGGGGCTTGGGCAGGGCGCTCTTCCTGATGTTGGTCATGGCGGCTTTTAGCAGTTCCCGGCCAGGGGCAGTCTCACCTCGAAGGAGGTTCGGCCGGGAACGCTCTGAAGGCTTATCGTCCCGCCGTGGGCATCGATGATCCTCCGCGATATGTCCAGGCCAAGGCCTGTGCCCTCCCCGTGTCGCTTGGTGGTGAAGAAGGGCTCGAAGATCTTCTCGTGCATTTCCACAGGGATGCCGGGGCCGTTGTCCACTATGCGCGCGACGGCCTCATCGCCCTCGCGCAGGAGCTCGACCTGGAGCTCGCCAGAGCCCTCCATCGCCTGGACCGCGTTCTGGATCAGGTTGACCCAGACCTGGCCGAGGGTGCCGGTGCGGCAGCTCACCATCCCGGCATACTCGTAGCTCTTCTTCAGGCAGACCCCGTGCCTGAGCACGTCGGCGAATAAGGATAGGGCCTGGTTCAGGCTTTCGGCGAGTGACTCCTCCTTGATGGCTCCGGCGTCCTGGACCTGGGCGTAGGTCTTTAGCGCGACGACGATCCTGGAGGTTCGGTCAATGGATTTCTGGATCGTCGACAGGCAGTTGGCGAGGGAGGCGACGCCTTCGGCGGTCCGCATCGCCTCGGTCGCGCGGCCGGCGTGGATGTAGGGAGCGGCGAAGTCGATGAGGCCCGGAAGGCCCGAGCGCGAGACGAGCTGTGAGGTCTCCGCGATGAGGGCGGTGTCGAGGCCCAACTCGGCCAGCCGCCTCGCCGAGGCCGTGGCGAAGGCCCGCTCATCGGCTGTCGTCACGATAGGAGCGAGGTTGGCCTCGAGGGAGACGGAGTTGAGGAAGGCCAGGAGAGTGGCTTCGTCCTCGGGTCCGATTGCCCGGGCGAAGCGGGCGACCTCGGCGAGGACCGAGGGCAGGATCTGCGAGGCCGTCGTCCTCGAGGACGTGATGGCGCCGAGGGGGCTGTTGATCTCGTGGGCTATCCCCGCCATGAGCTGGCCCAGGGCGGCCATCTTCTCGGAGCGGATGAGCTCGTCCTGGGCCCGCTTGAGCTTCTGGCCGCGCTCGTCGACCCTGCGCTCGAGGTCGGCGTTGAGCGTCTTGAGGCTGGTCTCGGCCCGCTTCGCCGCGACAAAGGCGCTCTCGAGCGACCTGGTTATGGTCCAGAGCAGGAAGCCGCCGATGGCGATGATCACGTCGAAGGTCACCATCGTGCCGAGGGTCGAATGGTATGGCGTCCTGTAGAGGCCGCCGAGCTCGGCAGCGACGACGAGACTCGCGGCCGCGACCGAGATGAAGGTGAAGGCGAGGGCGCCACGTTCGCCCATGAAGAAGGCTATGCCAATCCCGAAGCAGAAGGCGAGGCTTGCCCCGGCGAGGATGATGGCGGGCAGGGCGAAGGCGACGACCCTCACGAGTCTGGCGCTTCGGGAGGCGATGAGGCAGAGCAGGACAAGACCGACCACTGCCGCCTCGATGCCCGTGCTGCCCGTGAGGCCAAAGGCGAAGTCGGCCCCCAGCATGAGGATTCCCCCGGCGGCGCACACAAAGGCGAATTTCCTGATATTCCTGTCGTGGAGCCGATCCAGGCTCTCGGGAAAGGATTTGGCATCGATCGGCGCAAGCATCGGCCAAGCGTACGCCGGGCCCAAGCCCGGGTCAAGTTCCATCTGGACTTGAGGCTGACCCCTGGCCTGCGGCTGCACGCCATCGGCCCGGTTCCCTCCCCTAGCTTGACTTCGCGAAGCAAGCGCGAATAGATTCTTTGGCAGGGTGCGCGGAATCATCCCAAGGCTTCCGTCCCCGAGGAGCCAGAGCATGGCTGAGGCTGGAAAGAAGGTCATGGAGGATGCGGGCAGGCTCCTCCTTAGGCTGATGCTGGGCGGTCTCCTGCTCTTCCACGGAGTGTCAAAGCTGGTGTACGGGATAGGCTGGATCAGGGATGCCCTCGTGGCTGCCCATCTCCCCGCCTTCGCCGCCTATGGGGTCTTCGTCGGCGAGGTCCTTGCCCCCGTCCTCGTGATCCTGGGCCTCTGGACCAGGATCTCGGCCCTTGTCGTGGCCTTCGACATCGCAGTGGCCATACTGCTTGTCAGGCTGCCCGCACTGTTCGCGATGGACAGGACGGGGGGCTGGGCGATGGAGCAGGACTTCTTCTTCCTGCTCTCCGCCCTCGGCGCGTTCCTGCTCGGTCCGGGCCGCTTTGCCCTGGGCGCCCTCCGCAGGAAATCCCCCTGAGACTCCAGGCCCTGCTCTCCATAGATTGGACGGGCATCGCGGTGCCGGCCATCTCCATCCTCGAGAAGATCCTCAGGCCCCTCATCGTGTACCTCTTCCTGGTCCTGGCCCTCAGGATCGCTGGCAAACGTGAGATGGCCCAGGTCAACAGCTCCGACTTCGTCGTCCTCCTCCTGCTCTCCAACACCGTCCAGAACGCCATCATCGGCAACGACAACTCGGTGCTGGGCGGGATCGTGGGGGCCCTGACCCTGCTTGTCGCCAACTTCCTGGTGGTCAGGTTCTTCTTCCGCCACCCAAGGCTCGAGGCCGCCTTCGAGGGAAGGCCCGATGTCCTGATCCTCAACGGCAGGCTCAATCAGGCCAGGCTCGACAAGGAGCTGATCACGGTGGCTGAGCTCGAGATCGCCGCCCACAAGCAGGGCATTGCCTCCCTCGCCAATGTGGAGAGGGCCGAGCTCGACCCCGACGGCCAGCTCTTCTTCGTCCAGAAGGCTCCCAGGCCCGAGCTCTCGCGCCATGCCGAGATACTCCAGCGTCTCGACCAGCTGGGAAGGGAGATCGAGGAGCTGCGCAGGGAGTCGCGCCCGGCACGGCATGGCTGAGCTGCGCGCCTCGGCCCCTAGCCGGTCACGAAGTACAAGGCGGCCTCGCCCTTCTCGCGGTTCGCCGAGACGATGACATCCCTCTCCCCTTCATGCACGACCGCGACATTGCTCGGTCCCACGCCCTTGTCGATCGTCACGGCCTCGAGCTGAAGGGGGGAAGGCGAGGACGCGCGGAGACAGAAGAGCTCCTGGCTGCCGCGTCTGCAGCCGCCAATGAAGGCCGGCCTTCCCCCTATCCTCGTGCCGACCACGACATGATAGAACTCTGAGAGCTCGGGGTGCTCCCAGACCTGTCTGAATGCCGCGTCCAGCTTCTTGTACACGCGGAAATGCTCGCCGTGCCAGGGTTCGATAGTTGCGTACTCGAGCTCCCCGTCGCCGTCGATGTCGCAGGCGGCGATGTCGCTGATCGGCCAGTCCATGAAGCGCTCGATGCTCCAGATGGCGCCTTCGGAGGCAGGAGGAAGGATGGCGAAGGCGCCCTCGTCGCTGGTGACGAGGCCAGCCTCGCTGCCCTTCCAGACCGAGCGCGCGTAGCCGTGGTTGCGGTAGAGGCCCTCGCGCAGGACCTCGAGCTCGAGGGGCCTGTCCCAGTCCGCGCCAAGCTCCCCGACATAGACCTTGCCAGGCCTCGACCAGTCCTCGCGGCTGTCTTTGCTCTCGGCGAGGGTGCATCCCAGGAAATGGATCCTTTCCCCGACCTTGAACAGGTCGAAGCGGTGGATGTAGGGCAGATGGAGTATCTGTCTTGAGGCGAAACCCCCTCCCGCCTGGGGTTTCACCCAGACGACGATAGCCTCGTCCCACTGGAAAAGCTTGAAGAACTTCTGCACGGCCAGGAATTCCCCCGTCCTTCCCGGTATGGGAACGATGGACATCGTACCGCCGGGGCCGTCCCATACAGTCCTCTGCCGGGAGTAGTCGGGACCGCTGAAGGCATAGCAGGCTCCCTCGCCTTCGCTCGCCAGGAGCACCGTGGTCTCGCCCTCGATCTCGATGCTCGCCGTAGCATAGCAGCGGCTTAGATCGGTCAGGTGCTTCTTCTCTATGTTCATGCGGCCCCCTTGCCATTGATATTCTTGATTGATCATTTTGATCTGTCAATATAGAATGGAAGAATCAATTTGTTCTATGGCGGTAGGCACATGAGCGGGATCATCACCATCGATATTGGCACGACAAGCCTTCGTTCGATCGTATTCGATGCCGAGGGCAGGGCCTGGCCCGCCGACCAGCGCACGAACATGCCCAGCTACTACCCCGACGGCCGGGTCGAGCAGGACACCGAGGCCTGGCTCCGGCTCCTGCCAGCCGTCCTCAAAAGCGCCGCCGAGTGCGCCTCGGCCCGGGGCATCATCGTCTCGGGCATCTCCCTGACCGCCCAGCGCTCCTCTCTCATCCCTGTCGACGCCGAGGGCAGGGCCCTGAGGCCGGCGATCATGTGGCAGGACCAGCGCAGCTCGGAGCTCGCCGCCTCGATGGCCGGAAACGAGCGCCTCGTCTTCGAGAGGACGGGTCTGCGCATCTCCCCCGTCTTCTCGGCCATAAAGATGCTCTGGCTGCGACGCAACGAGGCTGAGCTTTTCGCGAGGACCCGCCGCCTGATCGGCATCCAGGACTTCGTCGTCCACATGCTCACCGGCCGCTATGTCACCGACCACAGCTTTGGCAGCCGGACCAACCTCTTCGACCTCAAAAGCCTTGGCTGGAGCCCCGAGCTCCTCTCCCTCTTCGAGGTCGAGGAGGACATGCTCTGCGAGCTCATTCCCCCGGGTTCTGTCGTCGGGGGGCTGGGAAAGGCCACGGCCGAGGCGACGGGCCTCACCGCGGGGACGCCCGTCATAAGCGCCGGGGGTGACCAGCAGTGCGCCGCCCTCGGCCTGGGGCTCTTCAGCGCCGAGAGGGCAGTCACCAACACCGGCACCGGCTCCTACCTCATCGGCCACTCAGGCCAGCCCTGGATAGATAGCGAGATGAGGCTCTCCTGCAACGTGTCTGCGGTCCCCGGGGCCTTCATCCTCGAGGCCGCCGTCCTGAGCTCGGGAAGCATCTACCGCTGGCTCAGGGAAAACCTCTGGGCTGGGGGGGAGGGAGCCGATGCCTTCGCCGCCATGAACGCCGAGGCTGAGGCCTCGGGGCCCGGGGCGGGGGGCCTGGTCATGCTTCCCCATTTCAAGGGCGCGGGCAGCCCCCACTGGGACAGCGCCGCCCGGGGCCTCTTTTACAACCTCTCCTTGAGCACGAAGCGCGGCGACCTTGCGCGGGCCATCCTTGAGGGCATAGCCATCGAACTCTCCGAGAGCCTCGCTCTGGTCGAGGAGGTCTGCGGCAGGGTAGGCTCGGTCAGCGTCTCTGGGGGCCTGACCGGCTCAGGGCTCTTCAACCAGATCCAGGCCGACGTCTTCGGCCGTCCCGTTGTGCGCTACCCCATGGGCGAGGCGACCTCGCTCGGCGCCTGGATCGCGGGGGCTGTGGCCACCGGCCTGGCAGCGGGCCACAGGGAGGCCTTCGCCCGCGCGACGGCCGGGGCGGACCCTGAGCGCTTCGAGCCCGATGCCGCGATGGGGGACTTCTACGGCAAGCGGCGCCAGCAGGCAGGAGGGCTCTACGCGGCCCTCGCGAATCCGGCCTTCAGGGGGCTTTTCCCATGATGAGCGAAAACAGGGAGATGAACATGAGCGACCCGCAGAGCCCGCCGGCCGTCACAAACTACCGGCACAAGAAGATCCTCCAGCTGCTCTACCGCAAGAACGCCGTCTCGGCCGAGGAGCTGGCGCTTGAGTTCGGCGTCTCGAAGATCACCATCCGCCGTGACCTCGATGCCCTGGACGCCGACAAGCTCCTCGAGCGCACGAGGGGAGGGGCGGTGATCAGCTCCCATCCACGGCTCGAGGAGGTCTTCGAGGAGAAGGACAGCCTCTCGAAGCGTGAGAAGCGCCTCATCGGGAAGTACGCGGCCTCCCTGGTGAAGGAGCACGACACCCTCTTCCTCAACGCCGGCTCGACGACCCTCGAGGTCCTGCGCCACCTCAAGGGGAAGAAGGTCAAGGTCGTGACCAACAACGCGGCCGCCCTGACCATCGACCTCGACAGCGAGGTGGAGCTCATGCTCCTGGGCGGGGAGCTGCGCAGCCAGTCCAGGTCCCTCATCGGCGAGCTCACCATCACGGGGATCCGGGGCATCTTCTCGAGCCTCACCATCCTGGGCATGAATGGCATCAGCGTGAAGCAGGGCTTCACCTCGGCCATCTACCAGGAGACCACTGTCAACGGGGCGATGATCGACAACTCCAGCGCCGACATCATCGTGGTCGCCGACCACACGAAGATGAACACGGTGTCGAGCTTCCTCACCTGTCCCCTGTCGAGGATAAACCTCGTCATCACCGACTGGCAGAGCCCCCCCGCCTTCCTCGACGAGCTTGGCGAGGCGGGGGTCAAGGTCCATGTCGTCGGCGAGGAGGATGCCTAGAACTCCTCGAAGCCCGAGTCGTCATCGTGCCGGGCCGGCCTCTTGGCCGGGGGCGCGGGGCTCTTCGGTTCGGGCCTGGGCAGGGCTATCGCCGCGGCGCGGGCCTCCGGCAGCTGTCGCTCCGTCGCTTGGCGCGGCGGCTTGGGCGCTACCCGCCGGACCGGCGCCTCCACCCGCGCCGGCGCTTCCAGGCGCGCGGTAGCGGCCTCTCCAGCCTCGGGCAGCTTGAAGAAGGTGAGGGTCTCTGCGAGCTGGTCAGCCTGGCTGCTAAGCTCCTCGGCCATCGAGGCGAGCTCCTCGGAGGCCGAGGCGTTCTGCTGGATCACAGTGTCAAGCTGGACCACGGCCTTGCCGATCTGCTCCACCCCCGTGCTCTGCTCGCGCGAGGCGGAGTTGATCTCCTGAACCACCTCGGCCGTCCTCTGGATGTCTGGCACGACCTCGCCGATGAGCCTCACCGCCTTGTCGGCCACCGAGAGGCTGGTGCCGGAGAGCTCGGAGATCTCGCGGGAGGCCGCCTGCGAGCGCTCGGCGAGCTTCCGGACCTCGCTGGCGACCACGGCGAAGCCCTTGCCTGCCTCTCCTGCCCGCGCGGCCTCGATCGCCGCGTTGAGCGCAAGGAGGTTGGTCTGCCGCGCTATCTCCTCGATGATGCCGATCCTTCCCGCGATGTCCTTCATCGCCGAGACGGTCTTCACCACCGACTCAGCTCCCGCCGAGGCATCCCCCGCGCTCTTGCGGGATATGCCCTCGGCCGAGGCCGCGTTGTCGGCGTTCTGCCTGATGGTGGAGCCCATCTCCTCGACCGAGGAGCTGACCTCCTCTGCGGCCGCTGCCTGCTCGGTGGCGCCCTGCGACAGCTCTTGGGCCGTCGAGGAGATCTCCTCGCTGCCGGAGCGGACGTGGCCCGCCGATCCTGTGACCGAGGCGACGATCTCCCTTAGCCTCGTCATCATGCCCTGTAGGGAGCGGGCGAGATCGCCCACCTCGTCCCTTCGAGCGAGGTACTTGGCCTCGACCTCCTCGCGGAGGTCGCCCTCCGCGAGCTTTCCAGCGAGGGCGGTCGCCCTGCGAAGAGGCGTGCTTATGCTCCTCACCATGAGGACGGTCGAGGCGATGGCAGCCAGGAGGGCCAGGGCCGAGGCGATGAGGGTCTGAAGGCTGCTCGACCGGTAGATGCTGTCATAGGTGGCGTCGCCCTCGCTCATCTCCTTCCTGAGCGAGACGGCGATCTTCTGCAGGGGGAGCTCATAGGCGTCGTTCATCTTGTCGAATTCGGCGTCGAGGGCTGCGACCTCGGGAGTCACGCCCTTGCTCGTGGCGAGGAGGGGAAGCATTCGCTTTTCGAAGGCATCGGCTATCTTTGAGAGTCCGGCAGCGGCCTCGCTGGCCCAGGACTTCTCGGCATCGGTGTCCATGTGGTCGCGGACCTCCGCGATGAGGCTCATCTCGCGGGTCTTGGCCTCGTCCCAGGCCTTCTGGGTGGCGGCGAGGTCGCGGTTGATCTCGGCATCGGCGATGAGCTTGTAGATCCTCGTCGGCGCGCCGGCGGCCAATTCGGCTTGGACCGAGTCGGCAGAGCGTCGCGCCCCCTCGTCCTGAAGGAACTTAAGCTTCGCCCCGGCGGCGGTGTTGATTGCGACGATGGCCAAAAGCAGGGCGATCACGAGGCCAAAACCCATGAGGAGCTTGATTCCGATCTTCATTGTGTACCTCCGCAGGCGTTTTCGTAATTCTAACGGCTTTGCAATGGATTGCAAATGCGGTCCAGAAAGCTAGATGGCAAGAGATCAATATGAATCTGTATGGTATCAAAATGATCCAAAAATGTCCATATCGAAGAAGAATCCCTTGCAAAATGATCATTTCTGGTGTAAGCTGTTTCTGGTTCCTTAAGGCGAGTGGCCGAAGGGGCCCGAAAGCGAGGAGGATTGGGATGGCAAGGATAGGCGAGATCACCCGCGAGTCCTGGATACTGAGCACCTTCCCCGAGTGGGGGACCTGGCTCAACGAGGAGATCGAAAGGGAGACGGTGAGTCCGGGGACCTTCGCCATGTGGTGGCTCGGCTGCACCGGTATTTGGTTCAAGTCGGCTGGCGGGGTCAATATCTCGATAGATTTCTGGGTGGGAAGGGGCAAGAAGACCGCCAAGGATCCCCTCATGGCGACGGGGCACCAGATGCAGAGGATGGCGGGCGTCAGGAAGATGCAGCCCAACCTCCGCAACTCGATCTTCCCCCTCGATCCCTTCGCCATCAGGCAGATCGACGCCGTCCTCGCCACACACAACCACAATGACCACATCGACCCGAACGTGGCGGCCGCGGTGATGAAGAACTGCGCCCCCGATGTCCCCTTCATCGGACCCAAGGCCTGCGTGGACATCTGGGTGGGCTGGGGAGTCCCGGCAGAGCGCTGCGTCACGGTCAGGCCCGGCGACAGGGTGAAGATCAAGGACATCGAGGTCCTGGCCCTGGAATCCTTCGACAGGACGGCCCTGATCACGGCCGGCAAGGGCGTGACCCTGAGGGGTCAGCCCGTTATGGACATGGACGAGGTGGCCGTCAACTACCTTATCCAAAGCTCGGGAGGGAACCTGTACCACTCGGGTGACTCCCACTACTCGAACCACTACGTCAAGCACGGCAAGGACAACGTGATAGATGTCGCCTTGGGCTCCTATGGCGAGAACCCCCCAGGCATCACCGACAAGATGACCTCGATCGACATCCTCCGCATGGGCGAGGCCCTCCGGGCCAAGGTGGTCATTCCCTTCCATCACGACATCTGGACGAACTTCCAGGCCGATCCCCGGGAGATCAAGGCCCTCTGGCAGATGCGCAAGGACAGGCTCGATTACCGCTTCAGGCCCTTTCTCTGGGAGGTGGGCGGCAAGTACGTCTTCCCGACAGACCAGGCCAAGACGGAATACCACCACCCCCGCGGCTTCGAGGATGCCTTTGAGGCCGAGCCCGACCTGCCCTTTCCCTCCTTCCTCTAGGAGCGGCCGCAAGCTGCTGGGAAAGAACCAAGGTGCATGCGAAAAAACTTGCATAATGAACAATATGATTTTAGAATGAGGGATCAAGCGATCAATATGAGCGTTTTAGCATGGAACTACCCACCACGGTGGATAAGGCAATTCTAAGGAGGACAGTATGAAGGCAAGATTGACCACGATCCTGGCGACCACTGTGTTTCTGCTCGCCGGGCTCAGCCTCGGTGCCCAGACCAGCTACAAGATCGGCTACCTGCCGAGCACCGTGGGCCAGGCCCTCACCAAAGCCTGGGGCATGGGCATCGAGAAGACCCTCAAGGCCGAGGGGGCCCAGGTCCAGTCCCTGGACGCGCAGATGAAGGCCGAGATCCAAGTTTCCATGATGGACGATTTCATCAACCAGGGCTACAACCTCATCATCCTCCAGCCCATCGACGCGGCCGCCCTCACCGCGAGCGTCAAGAAGGCCGAGTCCAAGGGCATCCCTGTCATCACCCTCAACACCGACACCCTCGCCCCCCACCTCGCCTGCGTGACGATGGACGACTACGGCGCCGGCTACGCCGTCGGCGACGCCATCGGCAAGCAGCTCGCCGGAAAGGGCAATGTGGCCCTCATCCAGTCTCCCCCCGGCGCCCTTGCCGGAGTCGAGCGCGAGAAGGGCTTCCGCGATGTCATGAAGAAGACCTACCCCGGCATCAAGATCGTCGGCGCCCAGAACGGCGAATGGAACAAGGACAAGGCCATCGCGATCATGAACAGCTTCCTCCAGGTCAACAAGGACCTTGACGCCGTCTTCGCCGTCAACGACAACATGGCGGAGGGAGCGGCCATCGCCGCCGATTCGGCCGGCCGCCTCAAGGACGTCAAGATCTGGGGATTCAACGGCCAGAAGAGCACCCTTGTCCAGATCGAGCAGGGCAAGGTCACCGGCACCGCCTACACGAACGCCTACGACCAGGGCGCCGCGGCAGCGAAGCTCGCACTCGAAACCCTCAAGGCCGGAGTGAAGCCCGCGACCAAGACCCTGGTCGTGACCATAAAGCCCTTCCTCGCCACCGCGGAGACCGTCAGCCAGATCACGGCCGACAACCGCTGGTAGCCATTTTCCCCTGATGCCCGGCGGCGGATTCCCCAGAAAGTGGGAAGCCGCCGCTGGGGCGATAGGTCCCGAGCCGGAGGTTCAACCGTGTCGACCAGCACGATCCGTCGATTGATCCTGATTGGGCTGCTCCTGGCGATCGGCGCCGCCCTCTCCCTCGCCAGCCCCAGCTTCCTCAAGCTTGACAACCTCATGACCCTCCTGCAGGACGCCTCGCAGACGGGCATCGTCGCGATCGGCTTCACCCTGGTCCTGATAACCGCCGGCATCGACATGTCCATCGGCGCCGTCATCGCCGTTTCAGCCATGGTCTGCGTCAACTTCCTCACCTACACGGCTCTGCCCGCCGCCCTGTTCATCCCCCTCTCGCTCTGCGTCGGCCTCGCCGTCGGCGCCTTCAACGGCTTCTTCATCACCCATTTCAAGCTGCCCGAGTTCATAGTGACCCTCGCTTCCCGTGGCATCCTCGCCGGCCTCGCCCTCATCATCGCGGTCAAGGACACCGACGGCTTCGTCTCGAACGTGTACATCCAGGACCCGGTCTACCTCGGCTTCGGGGGGACGGTCGGACCCTTCTACATAGTCACCATCGTGTTCGTGGTCCTCGCCTTCCTCACCCAGGGCTTCATCAAGCGCACTAGGGCCGGGACCAACATCTACGCGACCGGGGCCAACCCCACGGCCGCCCGGCTCTCGGGGATCTCAACGACGCGTTCGATCTACGGGGTCTACATGTTCTGCGGCTTCTGCGCCTCCCTGGCCGCGGTCTTCCTCTCGGCCCGGATGATGACGGCGATGCCCGAGTTCGGCATCGGCTCCGAGATGGACGTCATCGCCTCGGTGGTCATAGGCGGAACCCCCTTCACCGGGGGGGTGGGCGACATCTGGGGCACTGTCATCGGCACCCTCTTCCTCGCCCTCATCAAGAACGGGATCCTCAAGCTTGGGATCTCCCCCTACATCCAGCCCATAGCGATCGGCGGCATCATCATCGTCGTCGTGGTCGTCGACGTCTGGTACAAGGACTTCGCCGAGAAGCTTGCGCGCAAGGCCGCGAGGCGGCGCCTGGCCTCGGCCGAGAGCAGGGCCGCGGCCTAGAGATGATGATGCGAGTTCCGGAGGAATCATGAGCGAAACGGAAAGCCAGGCCGGGGTCCTCCTTGAGTGCCGCGGCATCGACAAGTCGTACAACGGGCCCATGGTCCTGAGCGCCGTCGATTTCTCCATACGCCGGGGCGAGGTACACTCCCTGGTCGGGGAGAACGGGGCGGGCAAGTCGACCCTCATCAAGATCATCACGGGGGTCACGGGGCGCAACGCCGGGGAGATGAGCTTCGATGGGGTGGCCATCGGCGCCGAGCACTCCAAGAAGGCGGCCCAGGACCTGGGCATCGCCGTCATATACCAGGAGCTGAGCCTCATCCACGGCATGAGCGTGGCGCAGAACCTCTTCCTGACCAGGGAGCCGAGGTATCCCCTCATCGGGCTCATCAACATCGCCAGGATGAACGCCGAGGCCCAGGCCCTGATCGACCGCTATGGCTTCTCCCTTAAGGCCACCGACTCTGTCGACAGCTTGAGCATCGCCCAGCGCCAGACCGTCGAAATACTGAAGGCCCTGAACAGCATGGCCTCCCTCATCATCATGGACGAGCCGACGAGCTCCCTCACCTCGACCGAGAGCGCCCAGCTTTTCGCGATCGTCCAGAAGCTCAAGGCCGAGGGCATCGCCGTCCTGTACATCTCCCACCGCATGGAGGAGGTGTACAGGCTCTCCGACCGCGTCACCGTCCTGCGCGACGGCCGCAAGGTCGCGATCCTCGAGAAGGACCAGATCCATCCCGAGGAGATCATCCGCCTCATGATAGGCCGCGCCCTCGAGGCCGGTGAGTCCAACCGCTCCATGGCACGCAAGGGCGGCGAGGTGGTGCTCGAGGTCAAGGGCCTGTGCTCCCAGGACAGGTTCCAGGACGTGGCCTTCAGCCTCCACAAGGGGGAGATCCTTGGCATCGGCGGCCTCGTCGGCTCGGGCAGGACCGAGCTGGTCCGCGCGATCTACGGCATCGATCCCTTCGATTCCGGTCAGGTCTCCTTCCTGGGCCGCGACTGGAAACCCGGAGTCTCGGCCTCGATCGAGGGTGGCATCGGCTTTGTCCCCGAGGAGAGGCGCCTGCAGGGAATCATGGGAGGGATCAGCATCACCGGCAATGTCGGGATACCGAACCTCGACAGCACCGGGACTCTCGGCTTCGTGAGCGACAGAAGGGAGCTCGAGCTCGCGAGGAAGGCGATCGGCCTCCTCAACATAAGGCCCGCAGAGCCCTCGGTGCCGGTCGGCAACCTCTCGGGAGGAAACCAGCAGAAGGTCGTCGTCGGCAAGTGGCTGATCAGGGACCTAAAGCTCCTGATCGTGGACGAGCCCACGGTGGGCATCGACATCGGCGCGAAGGAGGAGATGTACCAGACCTTCGCCCGTCTGGCCGCGGCCGGCGTGTCGATCATCCTGGTCTCCTCGGACCTCCCCGAGCTGACCCGGCTCTCTGACCGGATCATCGTCCTGCGAAAAGGCAGGATCATCAGGGAGTTCGCGGAAGGGGTCGTGACGGAAGAGGACGTCCTGCGGGCCTCCTCTGGCATACTCGAAGGCGGTGGGCGATGAAACTCGATCCTCTCAAGACAAAGCGGCTCATTGCCGACTTCCGGCTCTTCTTCGTCCTCCTCCTCGTCATGGCCGTCCTGACCATCCTCTCCCCGCGTTTCCTCAAGCTCGACAACCTGAGCAATGTCCTGTGGTCGGTCTGCCTCATCGGCATCATGTGCTCGGGAGCGATCTATTCACCGATAACCGGCGGCATCGACCTCTCGGTCGCCTCGATGGCCGCTCTGTCGGGAATCATCGCGAATGTCCTCATGAACAAGGCGGGCATCCCCTGGGTTCCCGCCCTCCTTCTGACCCTGGTCTTCGGTGCCCTCATCGGCTACATAAACGGCATCGTGACCACGAGGTTCAGGGTACCGGCCTTCATCGTCACGATGGCGGCCAAGACCTACCTCTTCGGCCTTGCCATGCTTGTGTCCAACGGCGACCAGATCACGATCATGCAACCCAAGGGCTTCCTGGCCATCGGGGTAGGCAAGTTCCTGGGTCTGCCCATACCGATCTACATCATGGTCGTCCTGATCATCGCGAGCCACGTCCTCTTGAAGCACACGGTCTTCGGACGCCAGGCGATAGCGGTAGGGGCGAACGAGGTGTCGGCGCGGCTCTCCGGCGTCGATCCCGACCGCGTCCGCGTCATCGTGTACGTGCTCTCGGCCGTGGCTGCCACGGTGGCGGGGATCGTCATGGCCTCCCTGACCCAGCAGGCCTACGCGGCTAACGCCGGAGGCTACGAGCTGGACGTGATCACAGCCATCGTCGTGGGCGGCACCAGCCTCATGGGTGGCTCGGGCTCGGTCGCGGGCGCCCTCATCGGGGCGGTGATGGTGGGCTTCATCAACAACGGGCTCAACCTGCTCAACATGCCCTCGGCCTTCCATCCCCTCGTGACAGGGATCGTCATCCTCCTCGCCCTGAGACTGAACCAGGGGATCAGCCTGCCTGGCTTCCTGAAGCTCGGGCGAAAGGCCTGAGGTCGGGGTCGGGAGCTGAATTAAGGCGGGGACCGGCCCGGGCGGCTTTCATCCGCCTTGCTGAAGAGAAGGGACTAGGGGCGTTTCAAGATCGTAGCAGGGGGAGGGAGATGGCCGGGCTTAGGCCAGGATGTCGAGCTTGGCGCCCGAGCCCTCGCTCAGGGGCGCGGCCTGGGCGAGGCCGCCGAGAAGCTCGGCCGACTCTTCCTGGGCCCCCTTGAGGCTCTTCGCCAGCATTGTGCTGCCAACCTGGTCGAGAATGCGGGCCTGGGCCGAATCGACGCTTAGTGTCTGGATGTCCATGCGAACTAGTCTACACCCATCCTCCTTGCCGGGCAAGGAGGCAAGCGGCGGGCGGGCGGGTGCCCCGCCGCCTGCGCGCCTCCCCTTCCCGTTGACCCTCCCGATCCGGGAGGAGTAGTGTTCGGCCAATGAAGTCGAAGAAGTGGGCGGTCTTCGGAGTTGTCGCGATCGGGGTCTTCATGGGCACCCTCGACACCTCAATCGTCAACATAAGCCTCCCCTCAATAGCCCGCAGCTTCCACCGCCCCCTGAACGGCGGGATCGAATGGGTAGTCATTGGCTACCTGGTCTCGAGCGCCGCCTTTCTCCTGAGCTCGGGCAGGCTTTCGGACCTCGTGGGGCGCAAGCTGGTCTGGACCGCGGGTCTCGCGATCTTCACGCTGAGTTCCCTGCTCTGCGGGGCCGCCCCCTCGCTCTGGTTCCTCGTGGCGGCGCGCTTCCTCCAAGGCCTGGGCGGGGCCCTCCTTTTTTCCACCAGCCCGGCCCTGCTCACTTCGGCCTTCCCGCCGGAGCAGAGGGGGCGGGCCCTGGGCCTCAACGCGGTGACAGTGGCCCTCGGGACGAGCGCAGGCCCTACCCTGGGCGGTCTCATCACCTCAAGCCTGTCCTGGCGCTGGATCTTCCTCATCAACCTGCCCATCGGCATAATTGGCATCGCCCTCACCCTCGCCGTCCTCGAGGAAGCCCCGAGAAAGGACACCGTGGCCTTCGACCCCCTGGGCGCCATACTCCTCGGCTCGGGGATAGCCTCGCTTGTGGGTGCCCTCTCCTTTGCCCAGGACCTGGGCCTCTCCTCCCCCTGGATTCTCGCCGCCGCCGGGTATGGCCTCGCTGCCCTTGTCCTGCTTCCCTTCGTCGAGCGCAGGACCAAGAGTCCCATCATCGACTTCTCCCTCCTTTACGACAGGGTCTTCCTCTCCGCCAACCTAAGCCTCATTCTGAGCTTTCTCGCCCTTTTTGCCGTCAATTTCCTCATGCCCTTCTATTTCGAGCAGCTGCGCTCCTTCCCGACCCGCATGGCGGGCCTCCTTCTCACCCCCCTGCCGATCTGCATCGCCCTGGTCGCGCCCATCTCGGGATCCATCGCCGACAGGACGGGGAGCACGAGATGGCTCGCTGCCACGGGCCTGGCGATAGCCTGTCTCGGCCTTGTCCTCCTGGGCCTCCTCGACGAGAGCTCAAGCGTCCTCGACATAGTCTCCCGCCTCATCGTGGTGGGCCTGGGGCAGGCCATCTTCCAATCGCCGAATAACAGCGCCCTCCTTGGGTCCGTGCCCTCCTCCTCCCGTGGCCTGGCCTCGGGCTTCATGGCGACGGGGAGGGTGATAGGCCAGAGCATGAGCGTGGCGATAGCCGGTGCCCTATTCGGGGCCTTCGGCGCCTCGGCGGCCGGGCAGGCCCTCGAGCAGGGCGCTGCCGACCAAGGGCCGCTTCGCGCCAGCTTCCTCATGGGTTTCAGGACGGCCTTCTTCGTCTGCGCCGCGATGGCGGTGCTCGGCATCGGCGCCTCCCTGGTGAGGGGACGCGAAGCGGGACGGGGGCGATGAAGACCGAAAGGACCATGGTCTGCGCCGGAGCCGTCGCCGTCCTCTTCTCGATCCTGCCCCTCCTTGGGCTTTCCAGGAGCGGAAGCGGAGAGGGGCAGTCGAAGATCGAGGAGGTCCACGCCTCAGCCCTGGGGATCCTCCTTGTGGCAGAGCTTCCCTCGGCTGCCTTCCCCCACCAGGACCGCTCCCGGGGCTACAGCTACGAGGGGGACGACTACTCCTACGAATCCCACTACTCCGATCCCTCGGTCGCCGTCTTCATCCCCAGGGGACTGAGGCCCGGTGTATCTACTGATCTGGTCTTCTTCTTCCATGGATGGTTCTCCTCGGTCGACGATGCCACGACCCGTTTTTCCCTGCTCGAGCAGTTCGCTGCGAGCGGGGCGAACGCCCTGCTCGTGATCCCCGAGACCGCGAGGGACGCTCCCGATTCCTTTGGCGGAAAGCTCGAGGAGGATGGCGGCCTAGCCAGGCTCTCTCGCGACCTCCTCGGCCTCCTGGCCAGGCGCGGCTACCTCCGCGGCGCTTCCCTGGGGAATGTGGTCATGGCCGGACACTCGGGAGCCTACAGGGTCATGGCGAGGATCCTCGAGAGGGGCGGCCTCTCAGGAAAGATAGGGGAAGTCTACGTCTTCGACGGCCTGTACTCCGAGATGGACACCTTCTACTCCTGGATTGTCGGGGGCCATGGCAGGTTCGTCTCTGTCTACGGCGACGACGAGGGGGGGACGAGGGACAACTCCCTCCTGCTCATGGATTCGCTGAAGGCGAGCGGGCTCCAGGTGGCCGCGGGGATGGACGACCCCAGGCTCGACTCCGGCGTCCTCGGCTCGCGTCTCGTCTTTCTGGAAAGCTCCTTCGACCACTACGGCCTCGTGAGCGAGGCTGGCGAGTTCAGGAGGATCCTCGCCTCGAGCCCTTCCCTTTCCATGACCGATCCTCCGGCTGCCGCCCGTTAACAAGGCAGTGATCCCCCAGCTCTCCTTGGAGCGAGTTGATCCAGAGGAACTTGACTCCTAGTCCGCCCTGAAGCAAGATTGATGACACGGCGTTCGCGCCGGAATTCAAAGCGAGAGGCGGAGGCCTAGGTCCTTGACGCGTTGCCCGAAATGCGGTTTCGACTACGACCCGAGCCGCGCCTGCCCGGCCTGTGGGCACGGCGCCACTGCCGAGGCGCCTCAGGCGGCGCCGTCAGGGCGAAAGGGCGAAGGCGGTTTGCTGTCTCTCGCAGCCGGGACCCTGTTCTGCTCCGTCCTACTCGCCGGCGGCCTCTTTTGCTACCTCACCTCGCCTCCCCCCGCTGCCCCAGCTGCTGCGGCACAGAGCCCGGCACTTCCCACCACCAGCGAGCCCCCTGCCCCCATTTCCGCCATCGCAGGCGGGCAGACGGGGCGCCCGACGGGAGAGAGCAGAGCCATCGAGAGTGGCCCCAAGGCCGCCATCTCCCTCCAGGCGAGGGCCCTCGAGAGCATGCCCATCGACTCCCTCAAATCCTACCTCGCTTGGATGAAGCTGCACAGCAACGAGGACGAGAGCTTCCTGCGCAAGAAGTGGGACAGGTCCAGGGCGATACTCGCCCGCAAGGACGTGACCAACGACACAATACTGCGGGCCTTCCTCTACACGCCACGCGAGTACTTCGCGCGGAGCTACAACCAGAAGAAGGCCTACGACGACACCGCCATACCGATCGGCCACGGCCAGACGATCTCTGGACCCCACATGGTGTCGCACATGACGGAGAGCATAGAACCCGGCCCCGACGAGCGGATCCTCGAGATCGGCACGGGCTCGGGCTACCAGTCCGCCCTGCTTTCCGAGCTCTCGAACCAGGTCTACACGATCGAGATCGTGTCCCCCCTCTTTGCCGAGACCGACACCATCTACCGCAAGCTCGAGGGAAGCTACCCCGAGTACCGCAACATCACAAGGATGAATGGCGACGGCTACTTCGGCTGGCCCGAGCACGCGCCCTTCGAGAAGATCATCGTGACTGCGGGCATCGACCACATTCCCCCGCCCCTGCTCAAGCAGCTCGCACCCGGTGGCATCATGGTCATCCCCGTCGGGCCGCCATCGGGCCAGACCGTCCTCAAGGTCGTGAAGAAGGTCCTTCCCGACGGCAGCTTCGCCTTCGAGCGAAGCGACATCTACCACGGCAGGAAGGTCATCTTCGTCCCCTTCACCTCTTCCGGCGGGGGTGTGCACAAGCTCAACGACGGCAAGGGGCAATGATGGCGGCTAGGCTCTCAACTCTAAGGATCGCGGCGCTCTTCTTCCTCTGCATCGCCCTCGTGGCCTACGAGCTCGCGGTCATGAGGATCTTCGCGGTCGGGTCCTGGTCGAACTTCGGGAGCATGGTGATCAGCATCGCCCTCCTCGGCTACGGCCTCGCGGGGACGATCATCACCCTCCTTGAGAAGCGGATCATGGCCCGGCCCGACCGCTGGCTTGCGGTAAGCGCCTCCCTCGTGGGGCCCTCCATGGTCCTCGCCCACGTCCTTGCCCAGAGGGTGCCCTTCAACCCCGTGATGATGCTCATCGACTCGAGGCAGTACCTCTGGATCGCCGCCTACTACGCCCTCTACGCCCTGCCCTTCTTTGTCGGAGCCCTCTTCATCGGCTCGGCCTTCATAGCGTTCCGTTCGCGGATCCACGGCCTGTACTTCTGGAACATGGTCGGCTCGGGGCTTGGAGGCTTCCTCATCCTCGGCCTCCTCTTCCTCCTCCCCCCGGGGCGCCTCCTTGGTCCCATCGTCGTCCTCTCCGCGGCGGCCTCCTTCCTCACCTACATCGGTTATTCCTCGAAGGAGGGAAGGCTTGCCCTGTCCTTCTGGAAGCTGGCGGCGGCGGCCCTCCTCCTCGGCATGTCGCTTTTCGCCCTGGAGTGGAAGGGCCAGATACGCGTGTCCGAGTTCAAGCCGATCAGCTATGCCCGCGACTTCCCCGACGCATCGAGGGTCTACCACAGCTTCGGGCCCACCGGCGAGCTCAACGTCTACCGCTCCTCCTACTTCCACATCGCGCCGGGCCTCAGCGACAATGCGAGCTCGGCCCTCGCCACGATGCCGACCGACGCCTTCCTCGGCCTGTATGTCGACGGGGACGGCCCCATCGGTGTCATGCGGAGGCTGGAGCCCAAGGAGGCGGGCTACTTCGACTACCTGCCCATGTCCGCCCCCTACCTCCTCCTTCACGAGCCGAAGGTCCTCCTCCTTCGCCTCGGCGGGGGCATCGGTGCCTACGAGGCGCTGCGCCACGGTGCCTCCAAGGTCACCGTGGTCGAGCCCGACCCCGCGCTCATCGGCATGCTCCGCGACGACCCCTTCCTGCTGTCCTATACGGGGAGGCTCCTGCGCGATCCGCGCATCGTGACAGTGAACACCGAGCCGAGGGCCTTCGCGGCAAGCTCTGATGAGAAGTTCGACCTCGCGGAGATCGGCCTCGTCGACTCTATAGGCCTGTCGCAGACGGGCGGCTACGCGGTGACCGAGAACTTCCTCTACACCGTCGAGGGCATCAAGGCCTACCTCTCCAGGCTTGCCGACTCGGGCATCCTGTCGGTCACCGTCTGGAACAGGCTGGCACTGCCGCGCAACGTGCCCAAGCTCCTCGCCACCGTGGTCGAGGCCCTCGCCGGCGAGGGCGTGGCCGGGCCGGGGCGCAGGATCTTCGTGTTCGACCAGCTGCTATCCACCGCGACAGTCCTCGTGTGCAATCGGCCTTTCAGCGACCTGGAGATCGCCGAGCTTCGCGCCTTCTGCGCGCGGATGTCTTTCACCGTCTGCTACTATCCCGGGATGGCGGCGCCCGAGGCCTCCCTCGACGAGGTCCTCAAAGGCTACAGCGAATCGGTCACGGGCGGGGCAGGAGACTCAGGCGAGCTCAGGCAGGAGGACCTGTACTACCACACAGTGAGCGCCCTCCTCCGCGGCCAGTCTTCACAGCTCTACAAGGGCTATCCCTTCTACATCGAGCCCGCGACCGACGACAGGCCCTACTACACGGCCTACGTGAAGCCCTCGACCTTCACCTCGATTGTCCAGAATATCCGCGACCTATCCGAGGAATGGGGCTACGTCCTCCTGGTGGCCACCTTCGGCTTCTCACTTGTCTTCGGCCTCCTCATCGTGCTTGTCCCCCTCTTGGGGCGCAGGAAGGAGCTTTTCGCGGGGCACAGAGGGAGCTTCTCGGTCATCGTCTACTTCGCCTGTCTGGGCCTCGGCTACATGATGATCGAGATGTTCCTGATCCAGAGGCTGACATTCTTCCTGGTGGACCCGATCTATTCGAACGCCGTCGTGATCACCGTCATGCTCGTCCTTTCCGGCCTGGGAAGCCTCTGGAGCGGTGGCCTGAGGCTCCCGAGCCGGGGCGTCATCGGCATCGCGGCCGCGGGGATCTGCGCCGCCTGCGGCTTCTATGTTTTCGGCCTCTCCCCCATCGTCACCGCTCTGCTGGGCCTCTCCCTGATCGCCAAGATCGGCCTGGCTGTCCTTATGATCGCCCCTGCGGCCTTCTTCCTTGGCGTTCCCTTCCCCACCGGCCTCTCCGCCCTCGCCGTCACGCGTCCAGGCCTTGTGCCCTGGGCCTGGGGCATAAACGGGGCCCTGTCGGTCACAGGGACTCTTCTGGCGAGGCTCCTTTCGGTGTCATTCGGCTATACCGTAGTCCTCGCTTGCGCTGCCGGTCTCTACCTCCTTGCCCTCGCCTTCGCTCCAAGCAGGTCTAGCCAGAGCTCTTAAGTTCAATTCTGAGAGCTAGTTAAGTCAATTCCTCCTCCCCCTAGACGATATCCATCCCTGGATCGTCGTTTATGCTGAGTGGAACGCTTCGGCTTGACCCTCTGTCACTATCCGCGGTATATTCGACATACTACGGAAACGAACAATACGGATACGAATAGGACGATTATGAACGAGATAGAGCTGATCGATCTTCTGAGCGGCATATACCGCAAGCTGATGAAGACGATAGGACCCATCGCCAAGGGCAAGGGGATCTCCAAGACCGAGATGATCGTGCTCTGGCAGGTCCACAAGTGCGGTTTCTCTCGCGTCACCGAGCTCTCCGCGGAGCTTGGGCTGCCTCCGAGCACCCTCACGGGCATCCTCGACAGGCTCGTGGCCGGGGGATGGCTCGACCGGAGCGACGATCCCGAGGATCGAAGGGCGGTGATCCTTCACGGCACGCCCAAGCTCCAAGGTTTCATCACGAACACAATGCAGGAGGGCTCGAAAGACCTCGCCCTGGTGCTGCAGAAGCTCCCGCCCGAGCTCCTCGAGCGGCTTTTTAAGGACCTCACGGTCGTGCTTGGATGCCTCGACCGGGAAGAGGAGGCGCAACGATGAATCCGGATGATCCCGTGACCAATACGGGCCCCGGCCCCGTGGCCCTGTCTGGGAAACCCGTCCCTGGCAGTCCCGCAGGAGGCTCCAGAGGGGCCGGTGGCGACGAGGGCCATCCCGCCCTTGGCGGGACCATGAAGCACTGGATGGGGCCGGTCCTCGTCGCCCTCATCGGCGCCTTCATGGCCATCCTCGACTCGAGCATCGTCAATGTGGCCGTGCCCACCATCATGAGTGTGTTCAACGCGAGCACGAACACGGTGCAGTGGATCTCGACGATCTACCTCCTCGCCTCGGGCTGCATCGTGCCCTTCTCGGGCTGGATGGGGGACCGATTCGGCATCAAGAACCTGTACATCGGCTCTCTGATCATCTTCGTCCTGGGCTCCCTGCTCTGCGGCCTGGCCTGGGACATAAACTCCCTCATAGTGGCCCGCGTCCTCCAGGCCGTCGGCGGCGGGATGATCATGCCGACCATCATGGCGATGATCTACCGCATGGTCCCCCGCGACAAGATGGGCGGGGCGATGGGCATCTTCGGCATCGCCCTCCTTGTCGCGCCGGCCTTGGGTCCCACTCTCGGCGGCTACCTTGTCGAGTACGTCAACTGGCGCTGGATCTTCACGATCAACCTGCCCATCGGCGTCATTGGCGTCCTCTTGGCCATCATGACCCTGCCTGAGTTCAAGTCGGCCCACCCGGGCAAGCTGGACTTCGCCGGAGCCGCGACCTCTGCCACCATGCTCTTCACCCTCCTGTTGGCCCTGAGCAAGGGCACTGACTGGGGCTGGACCTCGGAGCCCATTGTCCTCCTCTTCTTCGCCTCCGCGGTCTCCCTGGTCCTCTTCATCTACATCGAGACGACGATCGACAACCCCCTCCTCGACCTGCGGGTCTTCAGGTACGCCTCCTTCACCGCGGCCAACCTCACGACCGTCGTCACCACGGTCGGGCTCTATGCCGGCCTCTTCTACATCCCCCTCTTCCTGCAGAGCATCAGGGGCATAGGGGCGATGGAGACAGGGCTCCTCATGATGCCGGGAGCCCTGGTGACGGCCGTCATGATGCCCATCACAGGCAAGCTCTTCGACAAGATAGGGGCCAAGGCCCTTGTCATCTCAGGCCTCCTCATGCTGTCTGTCCTCACCCTCAACTTCTCGAACCTCAACCTCGCGACGGCGACGGGCACGATCACGATGTGGATCATCTTTCGCGGCGCCGTCATGGCCTTTGCCATGATGCCCGCCCAGACCGCCTCCCTCATCGACATCCCCAACGAGCTCATAGGCCGGGCCTCGTCGATCTCAAACATCATAAGGAGCGTGGCGGGTTCCTTCGGCCTCGCCGTCCTCACCTCGATCCTCACAGCCAGGCAGGCCTTCCATGGCTCGAGGCTCGCCTGGAGCCTCACCCTCTCAAATCCCGTCGTCGCCGACTCGGTCGCGAAGCTGGGCGGCCTAGCGGGAGGCGGCGCCAGGGGCAAGGGCCTCGCGGCCGCCTACCTCTCCGGCCTGGTAGCCAAGGCCTCCTTCGTGAACGCGATAGACGACGTCTTCATCGTCGCTGGCCTCTTCACCCTCCTCGCCCTCGTGCCCGCCCTCTTCCTCAAGAACAAGCGCAAGGCGGCGGCCGAGGGCGCCGGCGGCATGAGGTCCACGGCCATCGCGGCAGAATGATCCCTTGACTCGGATACAAGCAACAGGGAGTGCAACCATATGCCCAAGAAGAACGTGATCATCGCAGTGCTCGCCGTGGCAGTCGTTGGCGTGGCCCTCATCGTGGCCTACTACGGCTACGAAGGCTGGAGGTTCGCGAAGACCGACGACGCGCGGATCGCCTCGAACGTCGTCGCCGTCATCCCCGAGATACCGGGCAAGCTCATCGAGTGGAACGTGAAGGAGGGCGACCGCGTCGCCAAGGGCGCCCTGCTCGGGCGCCAGGACCTCGGCTCGGCCCTCTCGTCGGGCACGGTCAATGCCCAGACGATGGGCGCCGTCGCCGGCGTCTTCGCCGAGAAGGCGGCCCTAAAGGCTCCCCTCGACGGCCAGGTGATCCTCTCGACGGCCGTGGTGGGCCAGATGGCCGGCCCGGGCATGTCCCTCGCCGTCATCGCCGACACCGACGGCCTGTACATCAGCGCGAACATCAAGGAGGGCCAGATCGCGCGGGTGAAGGCCGGGCAGAATGTCGACATAGCCGTCGACGCCTTCCCCGGCAAGCGCTTCCGCGGCAGGGTCGATTCGATCGGCCGCGCGACAGCCTCGACCTTCTCCCTCCTTCCCTCGCAGGGCGGGGGCGGCAACTACACGAAAGTCATCCAGGTGATCCCTATCAAGATCGCCATCCTCGACGCAGGCGACTCGCGGCTCATGATCGGCATGAACGCGACCGTCCGCATCCATCTGAACTAGGGAGTTATCCGCAACATGGCAAAGAGATCAATCATTTATGTGGTCCTCGCTTCGCTCCTGGGCCTCGCCTCCTGCGCGTCCAAGCAGGCCGACGGTGTCTCCGTCAAGACGGTCACGCCCAGGGTGGGCAGGATCGCCGACAAGGTCGAGATGTCGGGTGTCCTCGTTCCAAACAGGACCGTGACCATCTTCCCCAAGCTCTCCGGCCTCGCGACGAAGGTGACCGCCGACGTCGGCGACAGGGTGGGCGAGGGCCAGCTCCTGGTCCAGATCGACGCGAAGGAGCTCTACGCCCAGCTCCAGGTCTCTGAGGCCTCGGTCCAGAGCGTTCGCGACCAGGCAGCCCAGGCCAAGGTCGGCATCGAGAGCGCGCGGCTCAACCTCGATATGGCCCAGAAGAACTACGACAGGACCAAGGCCCTCCTCGACTCGAAGTCGGTGACCCAGAGCGCGGCCGACGACGCCCAGACCAAGCTCGACCTTGCCAAGGCCGCCTTCGACAACGCCAACCGCCAGTACCAGACAGTCGGGGGCTCGGGCCTTGCCCAGGCCGAGGCCCAGGCCAACCTGATACGGGTCCAGATATCCAACAGCACCATAACGAGCCCGATAGCCGGCACCGTCGTCTCGAGGACCCTCAACCCAGGAGAGCTCACCTCGACCTCGACGGCCATCATGACCATAGCCGACACGGCGAACCTGAAGCTCCAGGGCAACGTCCCCCAGACCGATGTCTTCCACCTCGCCACGGGCGACAAGGTCAAGATCAAGGTCGATGGCATGGGCGGGCGCGAGTACCAGGGCACCATCATCCAGCTGGGGCCGATCGCCGCGGCAACCGGCCAGTACTTCCCCGTCGCCATAAGCATAAAGAACGACGGCAGGCTCCTCGCAGGCATGACTGCAGTCGCCTCCGTGGCCCTCTCGGAGAAGCAGGGCCTCATCGTCCCCCTCTCCGCCGTCGAGCGAGACAACGGAAAGGCCTTCGTCTACGCCGTGTCGGGCGGGGTCGCGAGGAAGCTCATGGTGAGCATCGGTGCCAGCGACGGCACCGAGGTACAGGTCCTGTCGGGGATATCGGCGGGCGACGCCATCGCGATTTCCAATGTCAGCTCCCTCGTGGACGGCCAGAAGGTGGTGCAATGAGCGCTCGCGCCGCACCCCGACTTATGCCGGTTTCGCTCATCGCGCTGGCCGCCCTGCTCCTTCCCATTGGCTTGGCCGCCCAGTCGGTGAGGCCCCTGTCCGTCGAGGCCGCCGTCGCCGCGGGGCTAGGCAGCGACCCTGGCGTGAAGGGGGCCGCCTGGGACCTCGCCTCGGCCCGCGCGAAGGCCAAGGACGCCGCTGACAGGATGCTGCCCTCGGTCGCCCTGTCCACTGGCTACACGATGCTCTCGCAGGAGCCTGGGGTCACGCCCGTGAATACGCCGGACGCCACCGTCAACAAGACTGTGAACTATCTTCTGGGCGCCTTCACCGGAGGCCCCACCGATTCCAGGGACGTCCGGGTCGATCTCCAGTACCCCGTCTTCGCCGGCTTCCGCGTCCGCGAGGCCATCCAGATCTCCAAGCTCCAGGTCCTCGGCAAGGAGGCCGCCGCCGAGCTGAGCCGGAGAGCCCTCGCCTTCGAGATCAGGCGCTCGTACTGGGAGTCGGTGCGCGCCTCGGCGAACGTGGCGGTTCTCGAACGGAACCTCGAGCTCGAGAAGCTCACCCGCGAGGATGTGAGGAACCTGGTCGAGCAGGGCATGGCGACGACTGCTGACAGCCTCGCCGAGGATGCCCGCTTCGACCAGACGACCCTGGCCCTCGACGATGCCAAGTCCATGCTCGAGCTTTCCCTCCTCCAGCTGTCCACCCTAATCGGGGACAGGAACGCCTCTGCTTCCACGCTTGGCGAGCTTGGCTACGACCTCGTGTCAAAGCCCGGCGAGGCGCCTCTCCCGGCATCGGGCCTCTCGGGCCCGATCGACGAGGCCGCCCTGGTGGAGACAGCCCTGGCCAACAGGCCCGAGTCCCGTGGGGCCGTGGCAGCCCTGGGCGCCGCGAACCACGCCCTTGCGGCCTCGCGCGCCGACCAGTTCCCCACGGTCGTCCTGAACGGCTCGATCAGCTACGCCGATCCCGACCCAAGGCTCTTCCCCCCGGTCGACAAGTTCAACCTCACCTGGTCGGCGGGAATCAGGCTCAGGTACGAGCTGGGGGGCATGCCCGGCGCCATCGAAAGGGGCAAGGCGGCCGAGGCCGACCTCGAGAAGGCCCGTGCCGACATCGCGAGGGCCCGCAACGGCATAGCCCTGGACGTCAGGCGCTGCGTCCTGGCCCTGAAACGCTCCCAGACCTCGCTCGAGCTCACCCATGGCCTCGTCGGCCAGGCCGAGGAGAGCCTCCGCGTCACCAGGCAGAAGTACGACAACGGCCTCGCCAAAAATTCCGACGTCCTCCAGGCAGAGATCGCCACCCTCCGGGCCGGTCTCGCAGTCGAGAGCAAGGCCATCGACCTCGAGATAGCCCGGGCCGACCTCGCGAGGGCCGCCGCCATGGAAACCCTCTAGGAGCCACGCCCAAAGCCCCCGCGAGGCCGATTCCGGACAACTTTAGTCTGGCTGGGGGACCCCCGGGGGAGTTATATTAAAAGGGCGGACAATCATACGAAGGAGGCATGCAATGCTGGTAAGAGAGCAGATGACGATGGATCCCGTCACGATCGGGCCCGAGGTTTCCGTCCCCGACGCCCTCGCGCTCATGCGCGAGAAGAAGGTGAGGCGCCTGCCGGTCCTCGACCCCAAGAAGCGCCTGGTGGGGATCGTCTCAGACAAGGACCTCCTTTACGCCTCGCCCTCGCCATCGACGTCGCTCAACGTCTGGGAAATCCACTCCCTGCTTTCGAAGCTGACCGTGGAGATGGTCATGTCCAAGACCCTTGTCACCATAACCGAGGACACCCCGGTCGAACAGGCGGCCCACATGATGGCCGAGAAGAAGATCGGCGGGCTTCCCGTGATGCGCGGCCATGAGCTCGTGGGCATCATCACCGAGACCGATATTTTCACGGCCTTCGCCGAGCTCCTCGGGGAGCGCCGCCACGGGGTGCGCGTCTATGCCACGACCTCGGGACAGAAGGGGACGGTTGCGAAGGTGGCGGGAGCCGTCTTCGCCGCAGGCGGAGATATCGTCGGCCTCGCCACGGCCGAAGCCAAGGTCGGCGGGGTGATGCGCTGGACCATCACCCTCAAGGTCCAGGACGTGCCCCGCGACAAGCT
>JANXYO010000027.1 GCA_025356015.1 Spirochaetaceae bacterium | reverse complement strand
GGAAGTTCAGGGGCGCGAGCTACCGCATCGAGGTCTCCAATCCCACTGGAACGAGCAAGGGAGTGAAGAGCGCCATGGTCGACGGTGTCGCTCATCCTCTTGATCCCGCCGGGGGCGATCTCGGCCTCGGCTCGGGGGAGGGAGAGAGAGGCGAAGACCTCGCTGCAGAAGCTCTCGAGGTCCTGCCTGTCGATGCGCATCCGGTTTGGGCTCAGCTTCGGACCTCCCTCTATCCCAGGACGAGCTCCACGAGATGCTCGCTTCCCGGCTCGGGCAATGGTACGAGAAGGCCCCCGGCGGGATCAAGAGGATGAGCGACACCGTCGACCATGGCGCTCTTCACTCCCTTGCTCGTTCCAGTGGGATTGGAGACCTCGATGCGGTAGCTCGCGCCCCTGAACTTCCTTGTCGCGGTGAAGCCCTCCCAGGAGCGGGGTATGCATGGATCGATGCGCAGGCCGTGGAAGTCGGGCTTTATCCCGAGTATGCCCTGGCTCAGGGCGACAAAGGCCCAGGCGGCCGTGCCCGTGAGCCAGGAATTCTTCGCCTCGCCGAAGCAGGGCGAGTCCCTTCCCGCGATCATCTGGGCGTAGACGTAGGGCTCAGAGCGGTAGACCTCGATGTCGTCCTGCTTGGCGCTCGGGCAGATCGAGAGGTAGTACTCGAAGGCCCTGTCGCCCTCGCCGAGGAGGCACCAGGCGAGGTGGATCCAGGTGTTGTTGTGGCAGAAGATGCCCGCGTTCTCCTTGACACCCGGAGGGTAGCTCGATACCTCCCCCAGTTCGGGGCGGTAGCTCGTGTAGGCGGGCTGCTGGAGGATGATGCCCCTGGATGTGTACAGCTCACGGTGCACGCTCTCGAGGGCCTCCCGCGCGCGGCCCGCGTAGGGGCCATCCATGCCGGCGCCGCCAAGGGCGCACCAGGCCTGGCTCTCGATGAAGATCCTGCCCTCGTCGCAGTCCTTCGAGCCCACGGCCCTGCCCGCGGCGTCGTAGGCCCTGCGGTACCACTGGCCGTCCCATGCCTCCTTCTCCACAGCATCCATAATCTCGGCGCGCAGGGCCATCGCCCTCGCGGCCTCGGCGGGCCTGCCCATGAAGCCATATAGGGCGGCCATCTCCCGCGCCGCATGGAGGAAGAGGCCTGCGATCATCACCGATTCTGCCTTGCTGCCCCTCACGTCCCCGGCGGTCTGGAAGCTCTCGTTGGGCTCGGTCGAGAAGCAGTTGAGGTTCAGGCAGTCGTTCCAGTCGGCGTGCCCTATGAGGGGCAGGCCGTGGGGGCCGCGCTTCCTCATCGTGTAGTCGATGGAGGTCCCGAGATGGTGGAGGAGGCTCTCGGGCTTGGCATGGCCCTCCGATCCCTCGCTGCCGTAGACCCTGTCGGCATAGCCGCAGGGCTCGTCCAGGATGCCAAGGTCGCCCGTCTCCCGCACATAGGCGCAGGCCGAGAGCACGAGCCAGAGGTGGTCGTCGTAGAAGTCCCCGCCGACTTCGGCGTTGCCCTTCTTGGTAAGGGGCTGGTACTGGTGGTAGCAGGTGCCGTCGGAGAGCTGGGTCGCGGCGATGTCGAGGATCCTCTGCCTCGCCCTTTCCGGGACCATGTGGACGAAGCCCAGGAGGTCCTGGTTCGAGTCGCGGAAGCCCATGCCCCTGCCTATGCCCGTCTCGTACATCGAGGTCGACCTCGAGAGGTTGAAGGTGGCCATGCACTGGTACTGGTTCCAGACATTTAGCATCCTGCCCGCGTGCTCGTCGGGAAGCCCGGCGGAGAAGGCCGAGAGGAGGCCGTCCCAGGAGGCAGCCAGGGCAGCGAAGGCATTGTCCACAGCCTCCGGTTTCGCATAACGCTTGACAAGTTCCCTGCCCAGTTCCTTGTTCAGGACGGCGGGAGCCTCGTACTTGGGCAGATCTCCCTGGTCGAGGTAGGCGAGGAGGAAGGCGAAGCTGGTCTCCTCGCCGGGCGCAAGCTCGAGCTCGACCTGGTGGGCGCCGATGGGATTCCAGCCGTGGGCTATGGACTGGGTGCAGCGGCCGGAGAAGGGGACCCTAGCCTCGTGCAGGCCCTCGTGGATGCCGACGAAGGCGTCCCTGCTCGTGTCGAAGCCGCTCACTTCCCGGGTGCAGGCGAACATGGTGTAGTGCTTCCTTCGTTCCCTGTACTCGGTCTTGTGGTAGATCGCCTGGCCCTCGACCTCAACCTCCCCAATCGACCAGGTCCTCTGGAAGTTGGTCATGTCGTTCAGGGCCTCGTAGAAGCAGAACTCCTGGTAGGAGAAGAGCCGGGGCCGCTTGAGCTCCTTGGAGCGGTTCCTCACGGTGACCTTCCAGATCTCGTGGTCGCATTTGGGGGGAACGAAGAAGAGGAGTTCGACCTCGAGGCCTCCCTTCTCGCTGGTGATCCTCGTGTAGCCGAGGCCCTGCCGGCACTCGTAGGAATCAAGGCTCGCCTTGACCGGCTTCCAGCCGGGGTTCCACACCGAGCCACCGTCGTTCACGTAGATGTAGCGTCCGCCCAGGTCGTAGGGCACGTTGTTGTAGCGGTAGCGGGTGAGCCGTCGGAGGCGCGAGTCCCTCCAGAAGCTGTAGCCTCCGGCTGTGTTGGTGCAGAGGCCGAAGAAATCGTCCTGCCCGAGGTAGTTGAGCCAGGGCAGAGGGGTGTCCGGCCTGGTGATCACATATTCCCGCCTGGCGTCTTCAAAGTAGCCGTATTTCATCTCGTGCCCCCGGATGACTCTATCCGGGGTTGGTTGAATGGGTCAAGCAACCACCCATCGACAATCTCCCTTTGTGTTGCTGCCCATGCGCGGTCTATAATGGCGCATGGATGATTCTCCGCTCAGCCCAGACGAAGTCCTGGCACGCGAGGGAGACCCGACGGCGAGGGCCCTGGCCGCTGTCGAGTGGCTGTCGGCGAATTTCCGCAAGAGTCCCGACCAGGCGAAGGCCCTGGCGGAGCGTGAGCTCGCGCTCGCCCGGAGCGCGGGAACCGGCAGCGCAGTGGCCTGGATCCAGTTCTACATCGGCTGGATCCACGTGGACCGCGACCAGTACGAGGCGGCCCTGCCGGCGCTCGAGGAGGCGCGGCTCGGCTTCGAGCGTGGCGCCGAGCCCGCGGGCATAGCGCGCACCTTCAATGCGATCGGCGCGGCCTATCTGGGCCTCGGTGTCTACGACCTCGCCCTCGACTATTTCGAGCGCTGCTCCGAATGCGCCGAGGCCCTCGACCGCCCCGACATGGCAGGGGCGGCCCTCATCAACACGGCTGACTGTCTCTACGAGCTCGAGCGCTACGAGGAGGCGCGCGAAGTCATCGAGCGGGCTGTGGACTATAGGGTCTTTGCCCACAACGAGGCTGTCCGCCACCATGTCGCCGGCATGGTGTACCGCGCCCTGGGCCGGAAGGCAGAGGCCGAGAGCCAGCTCCTCGCCGCCCTGAAGAAGGCGGGGGACGTCGATTTCCAGAGCGTCGAGAGCATCAGGGCCCTCGCCGAGCTCTACCTCGACATGGGGAGGTTCGACGAGGCCTCGGCCCTGGTCGAGCGAGGGCTCAGGGTGGCGGACAGGGAGAACGACCGCCTCCACGGGGCCCAGCTGCGCCTGGTGAGGGCAAAGGCCGACAAGGCCCTCGGGCGCAAGGACCGGGCCCTCGCCGACATCCAGGCCGCCATCGCCACCACCGAGGCCATCGGCTCGCGCAAGGGGGAGGCCGACGCCTACAAGGCCCTCTCGGAGGAGCTTCGCGATGCAGGGGACTTCGAGCGCTCCCTCGGGGCCATCCTCCACCACCAGGAGCTCAAGGACTCGATCAGGACCGAGCAGATCAACAGGCGGATCGTGGGCATCAAGGAGGAGCAGGCGAGGCGCGAGGCCTCCCTCTACCGGGAGAGGCTCGAGCAGCTTTCCATCCTCGGCGAGATTGGCCGCAAGATCACTTCAAGCCTCGACCTCGTCGGCATTGCCGAGGCTGTACGCTCGGGAGCGGCCCGTCTCGCCGATGCCCCGATCCTCCTGCTCGGGACGGCAGCCAAGCGCAAGCTGGGGCAATTTGTCGTGGTCGTGGCTGGCCGGGGACCAGAGGCAGCCCACGGGGGCGACCCTGGCCTCGAGGCGATCGCGGCGCGCTGCCTCCTGTCGAGAAAGGAAGAACTCGAGGAAGAGGCCGAGCCCGAAGGCTCGGCCCTCGGCATGCCCCTCGTGGTCGGCGAGCGGCTCGTCGGTGCCCTCTGCGTGCGAAGCCCGAGGCTGGGCGCCTATGACAAGGGCCAGCTCGAGGGATTGCGTGCCGTGGCCGCCTACGCCGCCATCGCCCTCGAGAACCACCGGCTCTTCCGCCAGGTGGAGGACCTCGCGGCGATCGATCCGCTGACCGGGCTGCTCAACCGCAGGAGCCTCATGTCCTGCCTCCAGGAGGAATACAAACAGCGCAGGCGATACGGCCGGGATGTCTCGGTGGTGATCATCGACCTGGACCGCTTCAAGACGGTCAATGACTCCTTTGGCCACGAGGCAGGGGACCTGGTCCTCATCGCCTTCGCCGGCATCCTCAGGCAGATCTCGCGGGAAAGCGACAGGGTTGGCAGATACGGCGGGGAGGAATTCCTCCTCCTCCCGGGAACCGACCTCGAGGGTGCAGCTGCCCTCTCGGAGCGCATACGGATCGCACTTGCCGAGGCCGAGATTGAGGTCCCGAACGGGCGGAAGCTCAGCATTACCGCGAGTTTCGGCATATCGGCCTTCGAGAGCAGGGACCCAGGCCCGGAGCTGGCCCTCTCCCGCGCCGACCAGGCCCTGTACAGCTCGAAGAACAAGGGGAGAAACTGCGTCTCGGTCCTGCCTTAGAAGCTTTACGAATCGCGCTTTCCGGGTGTAGACTCCCGGCGCGCAAACTGGAGGCGTGGATGGACGAGGTCTTTTTCCCCTATGCGAAATTCGAGGAAGTGCAGCTTGGCTCCACGGGCCTTTCGAGGAGGCTCCTCGCCCACGGTGGAGGCCTCATGCTCGCCGAGATGGATTTCGAGACCGGGGCGGTCAGCCAGGCCCACGATCATTCCTACGAGCAGCTAACCCACTGCCAGTCGGGGGAATTTGTTTGCGAGGTGGACGGCCGTCGCCTCTCCCTCAAACCCGGAGACTCCTTCTACGCCGGTCCTGGAGTCAGGCACGGCGCGACCTGTCTGTCGGCCGGCAAGCTCCTCCACGTCTTCACTCCCCAGCGCCCCGACTATTTCTAAGGAGAAATGAATGATCGACCAGCGCCTCAAGAAACTGGCCTCAATACTCGTCAATTATTCCTGCAAGGTCCGCAAGGGCGAGAAGGTCCTCATCCAGAACACGAACCTCGAGCCTGTCTTCGTGACAGCGATCATCGACGCTGTCCACGACGCCGGCGGCCTTCCCTTCGTCTCCATCCGCGACCGCAGCGTGGACCGGGCCCTCTACTCGAGGGCGGGAATCGAGCAGTTCGAGCTCCAGGCCCGCTTCGAGGCCGAGCGCATGAAGGAGATGGACTGCTTCATCGGCTTCACCTCCTTGCGCAACCAGTTCGCCTGGTCGGACATGCCCCACGACAAGCTCGACCTCTACAACGGCATCGTCGGCAAGCGGGTCCACATGGACATAAGGCTGCCCGACACCCGATGGGTCGTGCTCCGATACCCCTCCGCCGCCTTCGCCCAGCTCGCCTCGATGAGCGAGGAGGCTTTCGAGGACTGGTACTTCTCGGTCTGCACCCTCGACTACTCGAAGATGTCGGCGGCCATGGACAGCCTCGTCCGGGTGATGGCGAAGACCGACAAGGTCCGCATCGTCGGCCCAGGGACCGACTTGAGCTTCTCCATAAAGGGCCTGCCCCCGATCAAGTGCGATGGCTCGATGAACATCCCCGACGGGGAGGTCTACACCGCTCCCGTGCGCGACTCGCTCAATGGCACGATTTCGTACAACGCGCCCGCCGAGCGCGAGGGATTCACCTTCGAGCGCATAGCCTTCGAGTTCGACCGCGGCAAGATCGTGAAGGCCACGGCCAACGACACGGTCCGCGTGAACCGGGTTCTCGACATAGACGAGGGCGCCCGCTACGTGGGCGAGTTCGCGATAGGGTTGAACCCCTTCATCACCAAGCCGATGAAGGAGACCCTTTTCGACGAGAAGATCGCGGGTTCGATCCACCTCACACCCGGCAACTCCTACGAGGACTGCTTCAACGGAAACCGCTCGGCCCTGCACTGGGATCTCGTCCTCATCCAGACCCCCGAGTGGGGTGGCGGCCAGATCTGGTTCGACGACCGCCTGATCCGCGAGGACGGCCGATTCGTCGTCAGCGAGCTCGCCGGCCTCAATCCCGAGCATCTGCGCTAGTCCCCGGCCCGCGGTCATGGATTGACAACCGATAAAAATTGATCTAATGTGGGACCTGCGATCCGGCGCCTCCAAGGGCGGCGGATCGCGAGGTCCTGGCGCCAGAATCAAGCGCGCCATGGGGCCGATACTGAGAGTCGGATTTCATCCTGCTCGAGGTACTCCGATCTTCATTTCAGATCCGGAGGGAATAGCCTGATGGAGAAGAGACTTGGCATCGTCGCCATCGTGATCGATGATTCGACCTCGATATCCCGCGTCAACGCCCTGCTCTCCGATTTCTCGCGCCTTATCGACGCCCGTCTGGGCCTGCCGATGCGCGGCAAGGGCATTTCCCTCATCTCCCTCGTGGTCGAGGGCGACACGGATGACATCGGAGCACTGACAGGCAGGCTCGGCAAGATACCGGGCGTACAGGTGAAGTCCGTCCTCACTGCATTCAGGGAGGCAGAGGATGGACGGGACGAAGAAATGCTTCATTGACCGAGAGAAGATCGGGAACATAGTCGCAGACTCGAGACCGGACAGGGACGCGATCCGCAGGGCAATCGCGAAGGCCATGGAACTCAAGGGCCTGGGCAGCGAGGAAGTGGCCCTCCTCCTGAACGCCGACGATCCCGAGCTCGAGGCCGAGCTCCTCGAGGCCGCGGGCAAGGTGAAGGAGCTCATCTACGGGCGCCGCCTTGTCCTCTTCGCCCCCCTATATATCGGAAACCGCTGCTCCAACGACTGTCTCTACTGCGCCTTCAGGGCGAGCAACCGCGAGCTCATGCGCCGCGACCTGAGTCTTGGCGAGATCGAGCTTGAGGTGAGGGCCCTCCTCCGCGAGGGCCACAAGCGCCTTCTTGTCCTGGCCGGAGAGGACGCCTCCGAGGGCGACGAGGCCACCGCCGCACGCTGGGTCGAGGTGATCAGGCATGTCTACGCTGTCCGGGAGCCCCTGCCCAGGGGCCGGGGCGAGGCCTCAGTAAAGCGCGTCAACGTCGAGATCGCTCCCCTCGGTCTTGAGGGCTTCCGCATCCTCAAGACCGCCGGCATCGGGACCTACGCATGCTTCCAGGAGACCTACGACAGCGAGCTGTACAGGGACTTCCACCCCCGGGGGCCGAAGGCCGACTATGCATGGCGTCTCGAGGTGATGGACAGGGCTATGGAGGCGGGGATAGAGGACGTGGGCATCGGCGCCCTTTTCGGGCTCGGCGATTTCCGCTTCGAGGTCCTGGGCATGATCGAGCATGCGAGGCACCTTGAAGCGAGCTTTGGCTGCGGGCCGCACACTGTAAGCGTCCCCCGCATCGAGCCCGCGCCCGGTGCGCCCGCGGCGATGCAGGTCCCTCGAAGCGTCTCGGACGGCGAGTTCCGCCGCATCGTCGCCACCCTGAGGCTCGCCCTTCCCTGGACCGGCATCATCATGAGCACACGCGAGCGTGAGGAGCTGCGCGACGAGCTCTTCCGCTATGGGGTGAGCCAGATCTCGGCGGGCTCGCGCACCAACCCGGGGGCCTACGCCGAGGAAGATGAAGCGGCGCAGACAGCCGGAGCGCCAAGGGGCCAGGAGGGCGGCGCCGCCGCCGCCGGACGGACCGCGGGCCTTGCCGCGGGGAGCCAGTTCCAGCTCGGCGACCACAGGAGCCTCGAGGAGATAGTCACCAAGCTCGCCGCCATGGGCTATGTGCCCTCCTTCTGCACGGGATGCTACAGGAAGGGCAGGGTGGGGGCCGACTTCATGGACCTCGCCAAACCAGGCCTGATCAAGCGTTTCTGCGAGCCGAACGCCCTCTTCACCTTCGCCGAGTACGTGAAGGACTTCGCCGGTCCGGCCATGGCCGCTCCGGCGGCCAGCCTCAAGGCTTCCCTCCTCGCCTCCCTGCCAGACGATGGCACCAGGGAGCGCACGACCGAAGCCCTCGCCCGCGTCGAAGCGGGCGAGCGCGACATCTACTTCTAGGCGGAAGCATATGAATGACGCGATGCGCGATACAGTCGTCTACTACCTCACTGCGGGCACCCTTGAGCTCGCCGACAGGGCCCGGGCCCTGTGCGAGGAGGTGCATGGCAAGACCGTCCTCCTGCGGGCCCTCATCGAGTTCTCGAACACCTGCGCCCTGAACTGCCACTACTGCGGGATCAGGGCCGGCAACCACGCTTTCGAGCGCTACAGGCTCGAGCCCACGGAGCTCCTGGCCGCGGCCCTTGGCGCCTATGCCGCCGGCCTGCGAAGCTTTGTCCTCCAGAGCGCCGAGGATCCCTGGTACACGACAGCCAGGCTCGCCGCCGTGGTCGCCTCGATCAAGTCCTCCTGTCCCGAGGCCGCCCTTACCTTGAGCTGCGGGGTGAAGACGCGAGCAGAGTACCGAGAGCTCAAGGCCGCAGGGGCCGACCGCTACCTCCTTCGCTTCGAGACCTCGGATCCCGAGCTCCACCGCCGGCTCAGGGACGGCATTGGCCTCGGGACGAGGCTCAAGGCCCTCGAGGACCTCAAGGCCGAGGGCTACCAGGTGGGTTCGGGTTTCATGGTGGGCCTCCCCGGTGAGACCGAGAAGACGGGGATAGACAATGCCCTCCTGTGCGCCGAGCTCGGCCTCGACATGGTGGGCATCGGTCCCTTCATCCCCCACCCCGCGACCCCCCTCGCAGGTTCCCCCCAGGTGGGCCTCGAGAAGACCCTGAGGATGACCAGCCTCCTGAGGCTCCTCATGCCCAAGGTCCATCTGCCCGCGACGACGGCCGCGGGTTCCCTCGATCCCCAGGGGCGGGAGAAGATGATCCTCGCGGGCGCAAATGTCCTCATGCCCAACATGACCCCGGTGCCGGCACGCAAGAACTATCTCCTCTACCCGGGGAAGATCTGCCTCGACGAGGCAGGGGAGAAATGCCTGGGCTGCCTCCGCATACGCATGCTGGGCGTGGGCCGGGAGCTGAGCTACGCGCGGGGGGATTCGCTGATGGAGGGCGCAGGCAATGTCGCCTGAGTTCCTGTATGGCGAGGAGACGGCGAAGGCCCTCGAGAACTTCGGCCGCGGACACACGCCGCGCGCCCTGATAGCCGCCTACGCGAAGGTGAAGAGGGCCTGCGTGAGCGCTGTCCAGGAGACCGAGGGCCGCTTCGAGAGCGAGCTTTTCGTCTGCATACTCGAGGCCCTCGACGAGGTAGCAAGCGGGGTGCACGACGCCCAGTTCCCCCTGCCGATCAGGCAGGGCGGGGCCGGGACCAGCTTCAACATGAACCTGAACGAGGTGGCCGCGGCCCGTGCGCGGCAGCTGTACAGCGAGGGCCAGGGGGGGGCGGCTCCGCCCCTCGATCCCATCGAGGACCTGAACCGTTCCCAGTCGACGAACGACACCTTTCCCACCGCCGTCACCGTCGCCGCCCTCGAGCTCGCTAATGAGCTCGAGCTCTCCGTCATCGCCCTCCAGGAGGCCCTCGTCGCCCGCGAGCTCGAACTCGAGGGAGTCCTCCTCACCGGGAGGACTGAGCTCCAGGACGCCCTGCCCATCAGGCTTGGCCAGGTCTTCGGCGCCTGGGCGGGATGCCTCGAGCGGGACCGCTGGCGCATGCACAAGGTGAAGGAGAGGCTCCGCACCCACGCCCTCGGCGGGACTGCCATCGGCACCTGTTTCGCGGCGAGCCCGGCCTACATGCACGCGGCCGAGCGCGAGCTGCGGCGCATCACCGGCCTCCCATTGAGCCGGAGCCAGAACCTGCCCGACGAGATAGCCCACCAGGACAAGTACGCCGAGCTGGCCGAGACAATCGGGCTCTGCGCCGGCAACGTGAGGAAGATAGCCTCAGACCTCCTTCTGTACACCTCGAGCCTATCAGGCGAGCTCGGCCATCCCGAGCTGCAGTACGGCTCGACCATCATGCCGGCCAAGGCCAACCCCGTCCTCCTCGAGTCGGCCCGAGGCAACGCGATCGCCGCCGAGCACGAGGCCAGGGCCGCGAGGGACTATGCCTTCGAGGGCCAGCTCCAGCTCAACCCCTATCTGCCCTTCCTGGCCGACTGCCTGCTCTTGGCGGGCCATTCCCTCGCCCTGGCGCTCGCGACCTCGCGAAAGCTCGTTCCCGCCCTCATCGTCAGGCGGGAGAGGATAGCCGAGCGCCTCCTTGAGTCCAATGTCCTCCTGAACCTCCTTTCTCCCTCTCTCGGCTACCGCAAGGTGAAGGAGCTCGCGGCTTCCCTCAGGGACGCCCGTGGCCGGCATGGGGCCCAAGGGAAGGCCCTGGGCGAAGCCACAAAGGGGGCCGTGAGCGGGGCTGTGGCGCCCCTCGAGGCCTACATAGAGGCAGTGGCGGGCATGAGCGGGATGCCGCGTGGGGAGATTGCCGCGCGCTTCGACGCCTTCAAGTCGACGGGAAGCGGAGCAGAGGGAGGGACCATTCCATGATCCAGGGATCGACACCGGCATCTGAGCGCATTTCCATAGCCTTCGCCGGGATCCGCAATGCGGGCAAGTCCTCGCTGATGAACCACGTCTTCCAGCGCGAGGTCTCGATCGTCTCGCCAACACCGGGCACGACGACCGACCCCGTGGCCAGGCCAATGGAGCTCGGCGGCCTCGGGCCCGTCACCCTCCACGACACCGCCGGGATCGACGACACAGGGGCCCTGGGCGAGCTTCGGGTGAGGCGCAGCATGGAGGTCCTCGGCCATGCTGACATCAGGGTCCTCGTGACCCGCTCCGATCTCGCCCCGGCCGAGGCCGAGCTCGCCCTCGTGGAGGCGCTTCGTGGGCGTGGTGGCCCCTTGGTCGCCGCCCTGAGTTTTGACGACAGGCCCGCCGACCCGGCGAAGGAGGCCTGGCTCGCCGGCCTCGCCCTCGACGGCCTTGTCAGGGTGGACAACCTCTCGGGCCGAGGGGCCCCTGAGCTGCGCGAATGCCTCATCGGCCTCGCCGACCGCGTCGATCCCGAGCCGAGCATCCTCGAGGGCCTGGTCAGGGAAGGCGAGCTAGTCCTCCTCGTCACCCCGATCGACCTCGGCGCCCCCAAGGGCAGGCTCATCCTGCCCCAGGTCGAGGCTATCCGCGACCTCCTTGACCGTGACTGCATGGCCCTCGTGGTCAAGGAGCGCGAGCTCTCAGAGGCCTACGCGCGGCTGAGCGGGAGGCCCTCCCTGGTGGTCACCGACAGCCAGGCCTTCAGCAAGGTCGCTGCCGACCTGCCAGAGGATCAGGCCCTCACGTCCTTCTCGATACTCCTCGCGAGGAAGAAGGGCGATCTCGCCACCTACCTCGCCGGTATCGATGCGATAGCGGGTCTTGAAGAGGGGGCGAGGATACTCGTCCTTGAATC
The DNA here is from genome assembly GCA_025356015.1 of Spirochaetaceae bacterium. Lineage (GTDB taxonomy): Bacteria > Spirochaetota > Spirochaetia > Treponematales > Rectinemataceae > JANXYO01. The sequence continues at coordinate 1,874 of JANXYO010000027.1, read as the reverse complement.
CTGCTCCCACCACCGCCAGGCCGAGGACCTCGGCACCGTGAAGATACCCCGCCTCTTCCGCCAGCTCGCGCCGCGCAGGGCCGAGTTCTCCTTCTCGAGGGAGCTGCCCGAGAGCGAGGCCCTGCGGGAGTTCAGCCTCGTCATCTCCTGCGGCGGCTGCATGCGCACCCGCCGTCAGGTGATGGGCCAGCTCGCCCTTATCCGCGAGGCCGCAGTGGCCGTCACGAACTACGGCCTCTTCCTGGCCTGGGCGAACGGCCTCCTGCCCCGGGCCGTCGAGCCGCTAATGGCCACCGCAAAATAGGGGGACAGGAACAGGAAACCACCAAGGGGCAGGAACAGACACGGAGGGGACGCGCCTCGGGGCCTGCCGGTGGCCCCATGGCCTCATCGATTCGTATGTCTTAGTGGTTTTCGTGGTTTCCCGGTTTCCCGCCCCTGCCCGGGCAGAGGGAGAAGCGCGAAGCGCAGCCGATCAGTATGTGCTGCGGCCCACCAGGCTCCCCTCGATGCCCACGACTATGGCCTCGATCGGCGGCTTCTTCTCGTTGCGTTCCCTGGCCTCGAGGACGAGCTTGAGGAGGCCACCGCAGCAGGGAACCTCCATGATGGCCACCTCGACGCTTTCGGCGGCCGCGATGAGGGCCGAGAGTTTCTCGACGTAGACCTCGCGGCCCTGGTCGAGCTTGGGGCAGGCGATCACAAGGCTGTGGCCCTCGAGAAGGCGTGTGTGGAAGGAGCCGAGGGCGAAGGCCGTGCAGTCCGCGGCGACCAGGAGCTTCGCGCCCGCATACTGGGGGCCGCGGGGATTGATGAGGTGGAGCTGGATGGGCCAGTGGCCCAGTGCAGAGGGGCTCGGGGCCTTGCTGGACTCCTGGGCGGGGCTTTGAGCAGAAGGGTTCGGCGCCCTCGCAGGAGCAGCCTGGGCTGCCCTGAACATCCTTGAGTGTGATCCGGGGCAGCCGCCGCCGGCCTCGTGGCCATGCTGGTTGGCAGCCAGAGGGGCCCCGTGGAGGGGAATCCCCTTGTCGGCGAGGTAGGCCTTGGCCTGGGCGGCCAAGGAGTCCTGCCCATGGTGCTCAAGATGCTCGATGTGGGCGCGGATGACATTGGGTCCGTGTCTGACGATGCCGTCCATGACCTTGGCCTCGTCGTACTCCTCAGCCTCGCGTTCGGTGATGGTTATCGCGGCCTGGGGACAGGTCCCGATGCAGGCGCCGAGGCCGTCACAGAGGCTCTCTCCGACCAGCCTCGCCTTGCCGTCGATGATCCTCAGGGCACCCTCGGGGCAGCCCTGAGCGCACTCGCCGCAACCGTCGCACTTAGCCTCGTCGATCTCGATTATCTGTCTCATGGCCATGGCTTTCTCCTTGGTGACGCCCTTTCTCGCGGCGTCCATGGAGAGCATAGGTCCCGAGGGGCCAGGGCTGCGGTAACAGATGTTACACAAATCAGGCTCTGTGGAACGAAAAGGGGCGCCCCCCTTCACGGGGAGCGCCCTCTGGGCCGCGCGGGCAGTCCTGCCTTTGGCCGTCCGTCTCTTAGGCCGCCTTGACGGGAACCAGGCGCGGGCTCGACTCGGGCTTCTTTGGAAGCTCGACGCTCAGGAGGCCGTTCTTGAAGTGGGCCTCGATGCGCTCGCCGTCGGCGTTGTCCGGGATCTCGAAGACCCGCTTGAAGGAGAACTCCCTGCGCTCGCGGCGCAGCCACTTCATGGCCTTGTTCTCCTCGCTGGCCTCGGTCTTTTCGGAAGTCGAGAGGGTGAGCAAGCCATCTTTGAGCTCGAGCTGGACATCCTTCTCGCTCAGGCCTGGAAGCTCGGCCTCGATGACATAGCGGGAGTCCTCCTCCCTGACGTCGACCGCGGGGCCGTG
>JANXYO010000012.1 GCA_025356015.1 Spirochaetaceae bacterium | reverse complement strand
GTTGGCCGGCAGCCATTCCTTGAGGTCGTAGGGCAACAACAAAGGCTGGTCGCGGTCCACTGGCTTGAATCGGGTTCCCATTCCCGAATTCTATCCTGCCTTCTCAGGAAAGGGAATTCGGCGGTCCAAAGGCCGACAGGCTCCTAGGGGAGTCGAACCCGGAGGTCGCGTCGCGAGCGGAAGCGAGCGCGAGGCGCATGGATGCGCCGAGAGCGCCCGCAGGCGGCCTGCAGCGAGCCGACAGGAAGTCGGCGAGCGGAAGGTCGACTTCCCCCAGGGGCTAGGCCCTCTACACCCTGCTCTACTTGAATGTCGAGCCGCTTCGCCCCAGGCCCAGAGGCGCAGGCCCCGAGGCCTTCTCGGAGTTCGCTCAGGACTCGCGCCGGATCCTCGATGGCGTGCAGCGCGGCCTGTCTCACCTCGACGACGCCGAGACCGTGGCCGCGGCGTGGGACTCGACGTCGTCCGCGACGCGATGCGCGAGCTCGGCGGCGCGATATCCGTCGAGACCGAGAGGAACAAGGGAACGAGATTCACCCTTCGCTTCCCCATGAGGTCTGGTACGTGATCGATCCTGCCAAGTTCCCCGTCAAGATGTAGGCGCTCCGCTTTGGGGCTGCAGCCGAGGACCCGGCCTCATTGCCGGGTCCTCGGCGTATTAGGGCTCCAGGGAAGGCCAGGCCTGGCGGGCTAGCCAGCATCGTCGGCCAAAGGTAGAGTCAGCCGACCCAGTTCCCAGCCCCGGAGGGCCCCCTTGTACAAGTCCCTGCTCGAGATTCCCTTTGAGGCAGCCCGCCGCTTCCCCGATCGCCTCTCCCACTCCTGGAAGACCAAGACCGGCACCGAGTCCCAGACCTACGCCCAGTTCGCCCGCTCGATCAGGGTCCTTGCCGCCGGCCTCGGCAAGGCAGCCGGCATCGCCGCCAGCGACAAGGTCGCCTTCTTCGTCAACAACCGCCGCGAGTGGATCGCGACAGACTTCGCCCTCCAGGCCCTGGGCGCCGTATCTGTCCCCCGGGGCTCCGACACCACGGCCAAGGAAGCGGCCTTCATCTTTGGCCATTCCGAGTCCAGCCACCTCATCCTGGAAAACCTCGAGCAGCTCGCCGCCCTCAGGGACGAGCTCGGAAGCGAGGCCTGGGACCGCTGCGGCTCGATCTGCATCGTCGAGCCGGGCGACCGCGCCGCCCTGCCCGCCTCCATAGCCGCCAAGACCTTCTTCTACGCGGATCTCCTCAGCCTTGGCGAAGACGAGCTTGCTCGGGATCCAGAGCTCGTGGAACGCCGCCTCAAGGCCCTGGGACCCGGCGAGCTTCTCACCATCGTCTACACCTCGGGCACCACGGGAAATCCCAAGGGTGTCATGCTGAGCCACGGCAACTTCATCCAGAACGTCCACGCCAACACCCCGAGGCTCGCCATCGACGTGGAAGCGGGGGAAAGCACCGTCGTCATGCTCCCCTCATGGCATGTCTACGAGCGCGCCTTCGAGTACTGCGCCCTTACGACCGGCATGCGTCTCGTCTACTCGAGCGCTGGCAGGTTCGCAGCCGACCTCATCGCCGAGCGGCCCCAGGTCATCATCTCGGTGCCCAGAGTCTGGGAAAGCATCCACCAGAAGCTCATCAAGGCCATCTCGCAGATGCCCGGCCCCAAACGCCGCCTCGTCCTCGCATTCATCAAGCTGAACCAGGTCTGGATGAGCTCGGCCCTTTACCTCAAAGGCGGCTACATCTCCCTGCACATCAGGTCCCGAGGAGCCCGCCTCCTCGCCAGCTGTCTGAATGCCGCGAGGTTCGTCCTCCTCTGGCCCGGCCACATCCTTGCCGGGATCCTCTTCAAGAGCTTCCGCGAGAAGGTCGGGGGCCGGCTCAGGGTGGCCACCTGCGCGGCGGGCACCCTGCCCAAGTACCTCGACGAGCTCTTCAACGCGATCGGCATCACCCTCGTCAACGCCTACGGCATGACCGAGTGCGCCCCCGGGATCCTCTCGCGCACCCTCGAGCGCAACACCTTCGGCACGGCCGGGATCCCCTTCGACCTGACCGAGGTCGAGATCCGCAGGGATGATGGCCGGGTGGCTGGCATCGGTGAAAAGGGAATCATCTACGCCCGTGGTCCCCAGGTGATGTCGGGCTACTACCGCAATCCCGAGGCGACCCGGGCCGTGCTCTCGAGCGAGCACTGGCTCAACACCGGAGACCTCGCGGTGCGCTCCGAGAACGGGGAGTTCGTCATCGTGGGCAGGGCCAAGGACACCATCGTCCTCATGGGCGGGGAGAACGTCGAGCCCGAGCCCATCGAGGAGAAGATGAAGGAGAGCGTCTACATCGACCACGCCGTCGTCATAGGCCAGGACCAGAAGCAGCTCGCCGCCATCGTCGCCATCAACGAGGAGGAGCTCATGCGGCTCGCGGCCGAGCTAAAGCTCTCCCCCTCGGACATCGTGACCGAAGGGGAGAACTCCATCGAGAACGACGCCGTCTACCTAAAGCTCCTGGCCGAGGTCAACGCCCTCATCTCGCGGGAGCAGGGCTTCAAGGCCTTCGAGCGCATAACGCGTATCCTTCCCGTCCTCAACGATTTTCAGATCGGCAAGGAGCTCACCCAGACCCTGAAGGTCAAGCGCAAGTACGTCGAGGAGCGCTTCCTCGGTCTCGTCTCCCGCATCCTCGGCGACGACAGGGAAGGGCCGAGGAGGAAATAGGCGCCGGCGGAATGCCAGAGCTTCCCCGAGCCCCGACGCCTTTTTAGGTCTATAATGCCCCATGCCCGGAACATCCTCGGTTCGAAGATCATGGATCCTTTCCTACGTCGCAATCCTCGCCCTGCCCCTCCTGGTCAGCCTCTTTGTGGCCTTCGCGACCCACAGGGTCCTGCGGGAGCAGATCGGGAATTCCAGCCAGCTCGTCGCCGAGCTCCTTGGCAAGGAGCTCGAAGGCCGCCTCGTCTATGTCCTGCGCCTGGCCAGCGATGTCGCGACCCATCCCCTGACCAACGCTGTACTCGAGGGTCAGCAGGCCGAGCAGAGGTCATTCCGGACCGACCTCGTGACCCTTGCGGACTCCCTCGCCGCCCAGGGAAGCTACGATCCCCACGACGACTTCTTCTTCCTCTCCCTCGGCGCTACGGATTCCATCCTCCTGCCCCGGGCCTACTATCCCCTTGATGATTTCTATCGCTTCCATTTCGAGGGCACGAGCACCAGCCAGGAGGAGCTCAGGCATCTCCTCGCCTCGAGACAGGACAATTCCCTGGTTCCGCTTGAGTACATCGATCCCTTTGGCCGCAGGCGTCTTGTCATGGCCTTCCTCAAGTCCCTGCCGCCACAGTCATCAGAGCCCCTTGGAATGGTGGCGGTCTTCCTCGACTCCCGGGCCCTCATCGAATCCCTCCACTCTGTCGTCAAGGCCAAGGCCCTGGAGATCAGGATCCTGGACCGGGACAAGGGCTTGCTCTTGTCCAGCCTCGAATCCGACCGGCCCGCCGGGGAGGGAGCGTGGTGACGGACGAACTGGACCTCGTCTACCAGGTCGGTGCCTGGGGCCCTCCCGCCTCCCTTGTCCTCATTGCCGCGCCCCTCGGCGATGGAAGGGTCTCGGTCCGGGCCGAGCTCAGGGACGCCTCCGGCCTGCTTTGCCTTGACGATGCGGGACAGATTCGATGGAGCCTGGCCGGTGACGGTGAGCTCATCGACAACCAGGGCACGCCCTGGGGCTCGCGTCTGGTACAGCTCGCCAACGGCCGGGCCGAGATCAGGCTATGGCCCCGGGGAGGGACAAGCCAGGTCGCCGCAAGCTACCGGGGCCTGGCCACAGCCTGCTGCATGGTCGGGAGCCGTGTGCAGGATGGGAGGAAGTGAATGAGAATGCGCCACCGATTCCTGGGCTACGACGAGGGCCGCCAGAGCCTTGGCATCTTCGACTGCGACGGGCCCGGCAGCCACTGGTCCCTCTCCCTCGCCGAGCTTCCCCTCGCGCGCGACCTCCAGCTCATCTCCCCCGACCGGGCCCTCGTGGGTTTCGACCGGGGCTACTTCGAGCTCGAGCTCTCGACGGGCAGGCCAGAGAAAATCGTCGAGCGCTGGAAGGGGGTCAGCTCCGTTCGCAGGCTCGCCGGGGGCGGGACGCTCCTGACCGGGGTCGACCTCGACGGTGGCGGCGGGATCACGGTGCTCAGCCTCGATGACAAGGACAAGGTCGTCGCCACGGCGCGCAGGGAGGGAGACTACGTTCGCCTCCTGCGACCGACATGCGAGGGAACATGGCTCATCGGCTGCGACGACCACTTCCTGGAGACCGGAAGCGATCTGCGCGAGCAGAGACGCCTCGCCGCCCCCGGCTTCCGCCACGCCTGGATGGCCCACCGCTATGAGGATGGCCGAAGCCTTGTTTCGGGAGGCTACGGAGCCTTCCTGGCCCTCTTTGACAGGGATGGCAATTGCATCCAGACCTTCGGCGGACGGGGCCAGGTCCCCGAGGAGGTATCGCCCAACTTCTACGCCTCCTTCGAGCTCCTGCCCGATGGCGGCATCCTCGCTGCCAACTGGCAGGGCCACGGTCCCGACAACGGCGGCAAGGGGCGCCAGCTCGTCGAGTTCGCGAGCGACGGGACCTACAGGGGCTCCTGGTCGGATCCGCAGAGGATATCCTCGCTGCAGGGGATACTGCTGCTCTAATTCCTGTCCCCTCGGCCGGGCAGGCTCCCCTCGCTTGTGTCCATGACGACGCCGTTGATGACATTGGCCTGTCTGTCGAAGTTCGCGATCGACCTGATCTCGACTATCCTGCCGTCGGAGCGCCTGCGTATCCTTGCCACCAGGTCATAGGGAGCGTCGTGGGCGATGAGGTCGGAGAGGGCGCGGTCGCCCGCCTCCCTGTACTCGGGCAGGACCATGGCCTGGATCTCCTCGAGGCTCATGCTGTCCCTGTCCACTCCATAGATGGCGCAGGCCCCCTTCGAGCCCTCGATCCGGCCCGTGTCGAGCATGAGCTTCCAGTTGCCGATCTTCGCGACCTCCTCGGCGTGGGAGAGCCTGGCCTCGCTCTCCCGCAGGGCTAGCGTGGCGAGCACGCGCTCGGTCACGTCGACCGAGACCCCGAGTATGCCCGAGATGTTCCCCTTCTCGTCGAAGATGGGCGCCTTGCTCGTCTCCATCCAGGTTGTCAGGCCATCTCCGTCCTGGTGGACCTCCTCGATGTCCCTCAGGCCCTGGCCGCTCTCCAGGACCTTCATGTCGGAGGCGCGGAAGAATTCGGGCTCACCCTCGTTCCAGCCAAGGTCGAAGTCTGTCTTGCCCACGATCTCGTCGGGATGGGACAGGCCTGCGGCCCGCGCCTCGGCGGCGTTGCAGCCCAGGTACACCAGGTTCCTGTCCTTCCAGAACACGCTCCCGGGGAAGCTCTTCATGACATTCTCGAGGAGCTGGTTCTTCTCGTGGAGGGCGAGCGATATCTTGCGGGTCTCCCGGTAGGCCTCGAAGAGCCTGAAGGCCATCCTGATCGAGGCCTCGAGAACGGTGATTCCCGTGTCCTTGACCACGTAGCCGTAGGAGGTGATCTTCTCGCTCAGCTCGACGATATCGCTCTCGGTGTGGCTGGAGAGGAACACGACGGGAAGCTCGCGGCCCTCAAGGATCATCCTGGCCGCCACTGTCCCGTCGATGCCTTCACCCAAGTCGATGTCCATGAGTATCAGGTCTATCGAGGGATCGGAAGCCGCGAGCTTCACCGCATCCTCGCCGGAATATGAGAGGACTACCGAGTAGCCCCTCCGCTCGAGCCTGCGCTTTGTGTCCAGGGCGATGAGAGCCTGGTCTTCCACAAGGAGGATGGTCTTGCGCGCCTCAGCCATGGTTCAAGCATTATCTGACGGCGCCAGGGTTCTGTCAAAGAGGCGGTCCCCTGCCTTGAGGCAGGCTACAAGGGCTGAAGGCGGAGCCGTCAAAATCGATATGGGCCACGCCGGCCAAAACCGGGCTATACTGGCCCCATGAAACCGGCAAGCATGCTCCCCCTGTCGTTCATCGTGGTCGCCATTGCAGCCTCCCCCCTTCATGCCCAGCTGGCCCAGCTCGGAGCCCTTGTGCCCGACATCTCCACGATGGGCAGCTTCTCGATAGTGCCCCGCGATGCCTGGAGCTCGGGCGATTTCATGGCCCTCAGCGACAGCCTGTTCGGAGATCCCAGCACGCCCAGGGACACCCAGATGAGGGTGTCGATGGACCAGACGGCGAGCACCACCTACGAGGGAGACCTCTTCCTCAAGAAGCTCCGCCTCAAGCTCGGCCTCAATGTGGACATCGACAACAATTTCATAGGAAAGCTCGACCGCCTCATGGGCTACGTGAACTATGACGGCTTTACCCTCAGGGTCCAGACCTCGACGCTCAGGGGTACCGCCAATTGGTCGGGCAGCACCGTCCTCGACATGCCGACGCAGAGCGCCTTCGACAATTCCTTCGTGGGTGTCGACCTGCTTTACTACAGGCAGACCGGCGGCATCGATTACTTCGGGATCGGCTACACCTCCTACCACCTTCCCGTCCAACTCGACTGCCTGGTCTACAGCCCGGCCGCCGGCCAGGTCGCGAAGGGCATCGACTCCTACCAGGACGATATGTCCTTCCAGATCTACTCGATCCTCTTCGGACTCGACACCCTTCGCGAGTCCTTCACCAGGACGGGGACCTTCGCCTCGATGCAGGGCCTGAGCCTATGGATGGCGACCCAGGACAGGGCCGGAGCCGGCCTTTCCTACATAAGCGACAAGGCCCGCTCCTGGGTCGAGGCGGCCAACGGCGGCAGGCGGCTCTGGAGCGCCACCCAGATCGCGATGCTCGTGGACTACAACCTCACGGTGGGACTTCAATGGGTGAGGAGCTACGGACCGGTCCGGCTCGGCCTGGGCCTGGGCTACAATCTCGGAGGCCAGGTCGTGCTGTGCATCACCCCCAAGGGACCGGTCGACGATGTCAACCGCGTCGACGCCTCGCCTTCCTTTTATCTCTTCCATTCCGGCCCGATCTTCACGGGGACGATATCCTGGTAGGCCCGGGAGCGATGCCGTGCCGCGACACCTGCCTGCGCTGCCGCAGGCCGAAGGAGGCATGCCTCTGCCCGGCCCAGGCCCCGATTCAGACGAGATCGCGCATCGTGCTGCTCATGCACACGAAGGAATCAAGGCACGAGCGCTGCGGCACGGGCAGGCTGGCCTGCCTCAACCTTGCGAACAGCGAGATCATCACCGGCGACGCCTTCGACGGCCATCCCCGGCTGCGCGAGCTTGTCGAGGATCCGGGCAACCGACCCTTCCTCCTCTATCCAGGTCCGGGGGCGGTCAACCTGAGCGAGGGCGGATTCCCCCCTGATGGGCATGGCGAGGCTGAGGGCAGGAGGCTCGTGGTCTTCCTCGTCGACTCCACCTGGTCATGCTCGAGGAGCGTCCTGCGCGCGAGTCCCGACCTTGTGAGCCTGCCGCGGCTCATGTTCGACCCGCGCGAGCCGAGCCGCTGGCTCATCAAGCGTCAGCCTCGTGGCGATTGCCTGTCGACGATCGAGGCCATACACGGGCTCCTCCTGGCCCTCGAGGACGCGGGTCTGGATTCGTACCCGGACAAGGGAAGGCTCCTCGGAGTCTTCGCGGCCATGCAGGAATACCAGATCATGAGGGCGAGGGCAGGAGGGAGTCCGCGCTACATCGAGCGCAGGCCGACGACCCTGTCCTAGGCTCAGATCTCCCTGCCCTGGACAGGCTGGGTCGCTTTTAGTCCCCGGTTTCGTCCTGGCCCCTGTAGAGGGCGGGAAGCCTTGAGCCCGGCTTCCCGGAGAGGCTGCCGCGCGGCGCTTCGACGCCAAGGGATTTGTGACTCGGCCCCGGCTCCCCGGCCCCGTGACCTGCCCCGGCTTCCCCCTCCTCGACCGAGAAGAACTCAATCGACTTGGTGAGGGTCTCGGCCTGTGAGGAGAGCTCGCCGGCCATCGCGGCGAGGTCCTCGCTCGAGCTTGCGTTCTGCTGCACGACCTTGTCGAGCTGCACGAGGGCCGAGTTGATCTGCTCGACCCCGATCGTCTGCTCCCTGCTCGATGCCGCGATCTCCTGGACGAGGGTCGCGGTCTTCTGGATGTCGGGGACGGTCTTCCCGATGATCTCGCCCGCCTTGGCCGATATCTCGAGGCTGGAAGCGGCAAGCTCGTTGATCTCCCTCGCCGCGACCTGGCTTCTCTCGGCGAGTTTCCTGACCTCGCTGGCGACCACCGCGAAGCCGCGCCCCGCCTCACCCGCCCTCGCGGCCTCGATCGCCGCGTTGAGCGCGAGCAGGTTCGTCTGTCTCGCGATCTCCTCTATGATGCCTATCTTCGAGGCGATCTCGTTCATGGCCACGACGGCCTGGGACACGGCCTGGCCGCCCTCGGCCGCGTCCTGGGCAGCCTTGAGGGCCATCTTCTCGGTCATGGAGGAGTTGTCCGAATTGCTCTTGATGTTGGCGCCCATCTCCTCCATTGAGGCCGAGACCTCCTCGCCCGAGGCCGCCTGGTTGCTCGAGCCCTGGGAGAGGGATTTCGCCGTGTCGTTGATGCGCTTCGAGCCCCCGGAGACGCCGGCGGTCGCGGAGCGGATCGCGCGGACCACCTCGGCGACCGAGGAGCGCAGGGCCATGAGTGCCCTCGTCGTCTCGCCCAGCTCGTCCCGGTTGCCGCGCATCGATTCGAGTATCGAGACCGCCTGCGTCCCGAGGGCGAAATCGCCCTGTGCGAAGGAGGTCACCGTCTCGGTCGTGACCCTTATGGGCTTGGTGATGAAGTTCGCGATGTAGAGCACCAGGAGGGTCATGATGACGAAGAGGGCGATGCCCATGACCGAGACCTGGATTGCGAGGGCCCTGATGTTGCGCGCGATGACCCCATTGGTGAAGTCCACCTCGGCCTTGCCGATCAGCTCGTTCTCGTGCTTGATCTCGACCGTCTTGGTGATCGTGGCCTTGGCCTTCGCGTCCTTGGATTTCTGCGCGAGGACATTGCCCTTGGCGTCGAGGACCTTGATCCCGATGACCTCGTCGTCCTTGAGGAAGGAGTTGATGTTCTCGTCGATCGCCTTGGCATCGATGTTCCAGACCGTGTTGACGTTGGTCATGGCCACGAGGTCCGAGGTGTTCACTGCCTTCTGGACCAGGCCGAGGTTCTGCCTCAAGCTCTGGTCGATCACAAGGTAGACGACGAAGCCTGCAAAAGCGACGAAGAGCATGGCACTTATCGGGATGATCAGCTTGGCTCGGATCTTCATGGGGTCCTCCCGGTACTGTTCTTGCACGGCCTCGGCAAGGCCTCATTTTCCCTCGCGATCGTGGCCGCTTCTTCCCCGAGGCCCTGGAGGACGCGTTGCGCTCCCTGGGGACCGGGCCTCGCTGACGGCCGCGACTCGCTGCATTTTGGTGATGATCCTAGTGTTAGAAATGCTGAGCAATAAGTCAAGTGACCGACACCGCAAAAAACGGTCGCCCCGGGTCAGCCGCCTCCACGGCCCCCTCGCCTGCCCAGGGCCTTCGTGATGCGCTCGAGGAGCCAGAGGCCCGGGATCATGCCCCTGCGAAGGGCGGCCAGCCGCCCCTCGGTCTTCCCGTCAAGGACCTCGGCGCCGTAGATCTCCCTTTCCAGCGCGCCGACCACGAACTGGGCCTTGGTGGCTCCGCGGGGAAAGACCGAGCCAAGGCGCCCCGCGTATTCCCCTACTGTCTCGGTTGACCTTCGTGGCAGGCCGCCGAGGCGTCCACAGGCGAGGAGCCGGGCATAGCAGGCGATGGCCGCGCTCCTCCTCGGGCGGGACCATGGAAGAAGGGCCTCGATGCGCGAGAGGAAACGGGCGCAGGCGAGGAGCAATATCCGGAACCGGGCAGGCAGGAAGGAGAGGCCGGGCCCAGGGCCCCGGGCCTCGAGGAGGGAGACGATAAGGCGGAAGAGCCGCGAGAGGAGGATCAGGACGAGGCCGAGGATGAAAAGGAGGGCCGCGATGCCCAGCGTCCACAGGAGGATGGTCAAGGCCGGGCCCCCCTCGGCCAGCCCAGGCTCCGAGGGCGGGGCCAGATTCACCTTCGCCGGAGAAGGGCCGGCAGCGGGCCTGAATACAAAGAGCCAGTCCAGGAAGCGGCCGAGCTGGAGCTCGAAGGCGGAGACTGCGTTCTTGAGGCCGCGGCCGGACCGCGCAGCCGAGTCCACGAGGGCGGGAGCCAATGCGGAGAGCCCCAGGGATGCGAGCAGGAGGGAGGCGGCGACAGGCACAAGGGCAGCCAGGCCCCTGCGCCGCGGCATGCCACCGAGGCCCGCCCCACCTGTCCTGCTTGCGCCCAGGGCGAGCAGGGCAAGGGCGAAGAAGGGCAGCACAAGCCGCGCCGGCAAGAGATCATCGGCTCCCACGAGGGCCGTCGCGGAAAAGACGAAGAGAAAGATCCTCAGGCCCTCGTCAAATCGCACAACGCATCGGCTGTGATCGGGGAGCTGGGCCTCGATCCAGGCTCCGCGCAGCCAGTAGACGGCGCTCCAGGCAAGGAGGAAGAGGCGGCCCACGACGATGGCGCCAAGGAAGGCGGCCGAGGCGCCAACATAGGGAAAGTCAGTGCCAAGGGCCGAGAAGAAAAAGGAGGCGAGGACGTGTATCTTGACCAGCTCCATGAGGGAGAGGGACATGAAGGCCAGACTCATCGTTCCGCCCCCGAAGCCTTAAGGAGCTCTTCGAAGCTCAAGACCGGATAGGAGCCGAGCTCCTCCTTCCCTGCCCCATCGGCGAGGATGAAGATGAGGCGGTCCCGTCTCGCCGTGGGAAGGCCAAGGGATTTTTTCCCTGCCTCCCCGGCCGACCTCGAGACCAGGGCGTAACCGGCGCCGGCCGCGCCTGCTCCAGCGAGGAGGGGCATGATGGCCATGCCCCTCCCAGGCTCGCAGCGGGCGAGGAGCTCGAGGACCATGCCCAGATGCTCGCTGCCGCGTCCGAAGGGAAGGACGGAAGGGAATCCCCTGACCAGGCGGTCGGTGGCAAGGGCGAAGGAAGCCCCCGACTCCGCGAGCAGGGAAGCGAGGGAGGCCAGCACCACGAGGGCTGCCTCGAATCCCCTGCTGTCCCCGGCCTCGTGGAATCCCTCACCCAGGAAGAGGAAGAAGACCTTCTGGTGGGATGTGGGCTCGAAGATCTTTTCCTGGAGAAGGCCCAGGCGGGCGCTGGCCTTCCAGTGGATGCTCCTTGCCGGCTTGCTCCCCGATTACTCCCTTGTGCCCTAGTACCAGGCGGGATCCTCGATGATGCCCTTGGAAGGGTGGATGCCGAAATAGTCACGGAAGGAGAGAGCGAGGGCGGAGAGGGCCACGATCGAAGGGAAGACCACGATGTCCCGCTCGAAGCCCAGGTCCCTCTCCCTGCTGTGCAGGCCGAGGAGGTCCCCCGCCGACAGCTTCGCCGGCCCGATGCGGTGGAGGCCCCGCCTCCTGGCACGGAAGCTCCAGCTAGCCCGGCTCCGCTCGAAGGGAAGGAGGCCGGCCTCTCCCCCGAGCCCGCCCGGGGAGGAGGGCGGGGCTGGCGCCGAACTCAAGGCGCATCCACACGGGTAGGATCTTCCTGTTTGCTATCTCCGCGACTAGCTCGAAGGACTCGCCGGGGAAAAGGCGCAAAGCCTTGCAGCTGAGCGCAAGCTCGAGCCTCCACAGGCCGAGGCGGGCCCAGAGACGCGTTGCGAGCAGGAGCAGGATCGTCAGGGCGCAGAAGCTGGCGAGGGCGGTCGCGGCCTTGGCCTCGGATATGAAGAGGACGAGGGCGAGGAGGGCGAGGAGCCAGGGCGTCCCGAAGATGCTGCCCATCAAAGCGGCGAGGGAACGGGAACCCGCCCCAGTATTTCCTCGAGGACTGACCGTGCCGAGCCGCCCTTGGCGCGCTCCTCGTGGCGGAGGATGATCCGGTGGGTCAGGGATGGTCCTGTTGATCTCGTCCGCCAACAGGACGTTTGACATGACGGGACCGGGGTGGAAGACGAACTCCCCGGTCTTCTGGTCGTAGATGGAGAAACCCGTCACGTCAGAGGGCAGGAGGTCGGGCGTGAACTGGATGCGCCGGAAAACCCCGCCCATGCTCCTCGCGAGGGCCTTGGCCATGACTGTCTTGCCCAGTCCCGGGACGTCCTCGAGGAGGACGTGGCCTTCGGCCAGGAGGGCGACGGTCATGAGCGCGAGCGCCCTCTTCTTGCCGACTATGACCTTGGAGGAGTTCTCGACCATCGCTGCGCTTTCGTTGCTTGCCAGCATGGGCCAGAATATGGCCTCGACGAAGCTGGCAGGAAAAGGGACTGCTTGTGGGGGGCCTGGCTCGAGCCTTCCAGCGATGACGAGCCTTTGGCCCGTCCTCCGGGGCCCTCTAGGGTCCTCGCCCTCAGCGCTCCAGGAGAAGGGAGGCCGCTCCCAGGAGACCTGCATCGGAAGCGAGCTCGGAGACGCGGATCTCCATCTCCTCGTACATCATATCCTTGACGAGGGAGCGGAACTTTTCCCTGATCCTTGCCACATAGGCATCGCCGAGATTGAGCAGGCCGCCGCCTATTACGACCATGTCCGGATTGAGGATCTGGTGGAGGTTGAAGACGGCGACGCCGACGGCGTCGGCCGACTCGTCATGGACAGCCTGGGAGATCTCGTCTCCGCACTTCATGCCATGGGCGATCATCTCGCCGCACACGCTGTCGAGCCTGCCCTCGTCGATGTCTATGCAGCTCTTCATGCCGGCTCTCAGCTTGTCTCCATAGAGCCTGGGCAGAAAGAGGCCGGAGGACAGGGCCATTGCGCAGCCGTAGTTCCCGCAGGTGCACAGCTGCTTGGAGTCGAAGTCGATGATGCTGTGGCCGATCTCCCCGGCCGTGCCCTGGTGGCCGCGCAGGAGGCGGCCATTGATTACGATGCCAGCGCCGATGCCCGTGCTGACAGTCATGAAGACCATCGACTCGCAGCCCCTGCCCGCTCCGTACATCGATTCCCCGAGGGCCTGGGCATTCGCGTCGTTGTCCATGAGGACTCGCGTGCCTGGAAGGAGGCCGGAGAGCCTCTCCACCAGGGGGTAGCCCCGGAAGGACTTCTCGAAATTGCTCGAGGTGATGACAAGGCCCTTGCGCCAGAGCACATGGCCCGTCACGCCGACGCCCACGCCTTCGAGCCCTCCAAGACCCAGGCCCTTGCGCTCGAGCAGGGCCCGGATCATTCCGGCGATGATCGCCATGACCTCGTCCGGCTCCTTGCAGATATGGCCGCGGGTGATCTCGCGGTCAAGGGCCGATCCATCCCTGCCAAAAAGAGCGACGGCAAGCTTCGTGCCGCCGAGGTCGACACCGCAGAGAAGCTTCTCCCCTGGTGCAAGCATCATCTCAAGGTCCCCCTGTCCATGATCGTAGCCTCGAGGCTCCCGAGCACTGTATCATCCGAGCCGAAGAAAGCCCAAGTCAAAAGGCGGCAGCATGGTCCGACACTGCGTACTTCTCTCTTTCCATGGCGGCACCCCGGAAACCTCGATCCGCTCGGTCGAGGAGCGTTTCGTTTCGCTCAAGACCGGGGTCGCCGAGGTGATGGAGCTCGAATGGGGGCTGAACTCCAGCCCCGAGGGCCTGGACAAGGGCTTCACCCACTGCTTCTTCCTCAGTTTCGCTGACGACGCGGCGCGGGACCGCTATCTGGTCCATCCTCTCCACCAGGCCTTTGGCGCCCTCGTGGGTCCCCTGCTCGCCGATGTGCTGGTGGTGGATTACCGTCTCTAGCCGACCGACCCGACAGCGAGTACTCCCCAGCCCCCCTTCATCGCTGGGACCCGAAGCTCCGCATCATCCCCGCGAACATCCTGTCGAGAAGGCGTGGCGCGAAGAAGTTCATGACGCGAAGGAAACCGCCGCCCGACTGCCGCCTGCCGGCCCTGATGACGGCGACGATCCTTGCGGCGATGTCCTCGCTCCTGGCCATGCGCATCCCACCCATGCCCCGGGCCTCCATGCCGGGACCCTTGAGGGAGCGCTCGCCAAAGCCCGAATCGGCCGCCGGCGGACAGTAGCAGAGTACCTTGATTCCCTGGGGCGCGAGCTCGAGCCTGAGGCCGTCCGAGATCGCGTTGACCATCGCCTTGGTCCCGGCATAAGCCGTGAGCAGGGGCAGGGCTCGCCAAGCCAGGCCCGAGGATATGTTCACGATCGTGCCCCGGCTCTTCCTGAGCTCGGGGA
This sequence comes from Spirochaetaceae bacterium, assembly GCA_025356015.1. Lineage (GTDB taxonomy): Bacteria > Spirochaetota > Spirochaetia > Treponematales > Rectinemataceae > JANXYO01. Next base: position 2,481 of record JANXYO010000012.1, on the reverse strand, counting down.
TGAGGGCCTGGGTCGCGTTGATCAGGCCGTAGAGGTTTGTCCGGGCCAGGGTGTCGAAATCGGCCATGGACATCGTCTCGATGGGACCGAAGTAGCCCAGCCCCGCGTTGTTGACCAGGATGTCGATTCGGCCGAAACGCGCGAGGGCCGCGGCAAGGGCGGAATCCAGCGATGCCCTTTCCCTCACGTCAGCGCTGATGGCGAGGGCCTCGCCCCCGCCCGAGCCGATCTCGGCGGCGAGGGACTCGAGGGCCCCCAGGTTCCTCGCGACGAGTACCACCCGTCCCCCCATGCCGGCGAGGATCCTCGCCACATCGGCGCCAAAACCGCTCGATGCCCCGGTCACGAAGGCCACGCTTCCCTTGATTTCCATGCCAAACCTCCCAAGGCTCCCTATTCGAGGAGCCCCATAATCGCTATGATTGCCCATCCCCCGCCGCACCCACAAACCAGGATACGCTAGGTGACCCACAAAGATGCTACCAATCCCGCGATTCGGAATATAGCCATCATCGCCCACGTCGACCATGGCAAGACGACCCTCGTCGATGCCCTCTTCAGGCAGTCCGGCCTCTTCCGCGAGGGCCAGGAGGCGCCCGAGCGCCTCATGGACAGCATGGACCTCGAGCGCGAGCGCGGGATCACCATAGCCGCGAAGAACTGCTCTGTGGTCTGGGAGGGGATCAAGATCAACATCCTCGACACCCCCGGCCACGCCGACTTCGGCGGAGAGGTCGAGCGGGCCCTGTCGATGGTGGACGGAGCCATCCTCCTGGTCGATGCCTCTGAAGGCCCCCTGCCCCAGACCCGCTTCGTGCTCAGCAAGGCCCTGGCCGGCGGGCTTTCGATCATCGTCGTCATCAACAAGATCGACAGGCCAGACGCCCGCCCAGCCGAGGTCCTCTCCGAGATCTACGACCTCTTCATCGACCTGGGCGCCAACGAGGAGCAGCTTGAGTTCCCGGTGCTCTACGCGATTGGCAAGATGGGCATCGCGAAGCTGAGCCTCGAGGGCGAGGGCGACAACCTCCATCCCCTCTTCGCCTCGATCGTGAGCAACATCGAGGCGCCCTCCTATACGAGCTCCGAGCCCTTCCAGATGCTCGTGTCCGACCTCTCCTACTCCGACTACTTCGGCCGCCAGGCTATCGGTAAGGTCATCAACGGCCGGGCCCATTCCAAGGACAGCCTGATGTGCATCGGCGACGGCGACGTCCGAGAGCCCCTGAGCATCTCGAAGCTGCACACCTACTCTGGGGTCAAGCTCGTCGAGGCCGAGAGCGCCGAGCCCGGCGACATCGTCGTCCTCTCGGGCATCGACAATGTCCACATCGGCGACACGATCTGCACCCGCGACTCGCCCAAGGCCCTGCCGCGCATCGTCATCGACGAGCCGACCGTGTCGATGCTCTTCACTGTCAACACTTCGCCCCTCTCGGGCCTCGAGGGCAAGAACGTCCAGTCCATGAAGCTCTACGAGCGCCTGCGCAAGGAGACCCTGAAGAACGTCTCGATCCAGGTCGAGGAGTCCAAGGTCGCGGGGGGCTTTGTCGTGCGGGGTCGCGGCGAGTTCCAGCTTGTCATCCTCATCGAGATGCTCAGACGTGAGGACTTCGAGATCTGCGTCGGCCGCCCCGAGGTCATCTTCAAGCACAAGGACGGGATGAAGCTCGAACCCGTCGAGCACCTCTGGGTCGACTGCCAGGAGGTCTTCGCCGGCATCGTCACCGACAAGCTCTCGGCCCGCAAGGGCAGGATGCTGGCCTACACGATCCACGACGGTGCCCGTGTCCACCTCGAGTTCTCGGTGCCCTCGCGCGCCCTCATCGGCTACCGCGACACCTTCCTCACCGACACCAAGGGCACGGGGATCATGAACTCGTATTTCTCGGGCTACGAGGAATACCGCGGCGACTTCAACGACAGGTTCACGGGCTTCCTCGTCTCGGACCGCTCGGGCAAGGCGGTCACCTATGGCCTCTACCACCTCGAGCCCCGTGGCCGCCTCTTTGTCATTCCCGGGGACCCGGTCTACGGGGGCATGATCATCGGCGAGCACAACCTCGACTCAGACCTCGAGGTGAACCCGAGCAAGGAGAAGAAGCTCTCCAACATGCGCTCGGTCCTCAAGGACGAGGCCCTGACCCTCACCCCCATCCAGCCCATGACCCTCGAGCGCGCCATCCTTTTCCTCCAGGAGGACGAGATGGTCGAAGTCACGCCACGATCGGTGCGGCTGCGCAAGACCGTCCTTTCCTCGATAGACCGCAGGCAGGCCACGCGGCGCGACAGGAAGTGACCTTGACGATTATCACAATTATTCCTTGACTGGATCCGGCTTTTGCACAAGCTTTTCCATAGATATCCTGGGATTACGCGGGGTATTCCCGAGCGCGATTGGGGCGAGCGGCCCCAAGGGGGAAAGATTGAGGAGCAAAACCGGATTGCTGGTTTTCGCGCTGGTGCTGGTGGCGGTGGCTG
>JANXYO010000144.1 GCA_025356015.1 Spirochaetaceae bacterium | reverse complement strand
CCCTTCGCGCTAGCCCTCTCCTCTCCGCCTAGCCTATCTCCTTCCATCTCCTGCAGGCGTGCTTGTGTCCCCCGCCGATGTCGGTCAGTTCGGGCTCGGGCAAGGCCGTGCACTCCTCCGTGGCGAACATGCAGCGCGTATGGAAGCGGCAGCCCTGGGGGATGTCGGAGGCCGAGGGGATCTCGCCCTTGACCTGCAGCTCGCGGATGACGCCCACCCGCCCCGACTCGGGCTCGCAGACCGCCTCTATCAGGGCCTTGGTGTAGGGATGGATCGGGTGGTCGATCACCTCGTCCTGCGCGCCGATCTCGACGATCCGGCCGAGGTACATGACGGCGATCCTGTTCGTGAAGAAGCGCGCCGTGGAGATGTCGTGGGTGATGTAGACGAAGGAGAGCTCCATATCCTGCTGGATCGTCTTCATCAGGTGGAGGATTTCCGCCCTCGTGGAGAGGTCGATCATGGACACCGGCTCGTCGGCGACGATGATGCTGGGCCTGAGTATGAGGGTACGGGCGGTGGCGATGCGCTGCCTCTGCCCGCCGGAGAGCATGTGAGGGTGGCGGTCCATGTAGTCGGCCGTCGGGGTCATCTTCACCTTCTCCATCACCTGGGCGATCATTTCCATGCGCTCGGCGCGGGTCTGCCCGATATGGTGGATGAGGAGGGGCTCCTCGAGGACGTCCTTGATCTTGAAATGGGGGTTCATCGAGGCGTAGGGGTCCTGGAAGACCATTTGCACGCGGCGGCGGTACGCGAAGTCCTCGTCCCGGCCGAGGGAGGTCGCCTCGAAGCCCTCGACCTTGATGGAGCCGGAGGTCGGCTCGATGAGGCGCATGATGAGTTTCCCGGTGGTGGTCTTGCCGCAGCCCGACTCCCCGACGAGGCCGAGGATCTCCCCCCGCTGCAGGCTGAAGCTCACGCCGTCGACGGCCCGGACCCGCGCGTGGCCGCGGTGCGAGACGAACTCCTTCTTCAGGGCGCTCACCTCGAGGATGTTCTCCTCCGCGCTATTCTTGATGTCAGGTGCGCTCATATTCTTCGTCCTCCATCGCCTTCCAGCAAGCCACGAGATGCCCCGGCCCGAGCTCCGCGACCGGAGGCTCCGTGGAGAAGCATTTCGCCTTCGCGAAGGAGCAGCGCGGGGCGAAGCGGCAGCCCCTCGGGGGGTCGATGAGGTCCGGCGGCGAGCCGGGTATGAAGGCGAGCTCGCTCACTCGCTTGCGCAGCCTGGGGGTCGACGCGAGAAGCTTCTGAGTGTAGGGATGGGCGGGCCCGCGCGGCCCGAATATCTTCTCGCTGTCGCCGAGCTCCGCCATCTTGCCCGCGTACATGACCATGATCTTGTCGGCTATCTCGGCCTCGGTGGCGAGGTCGTGCGTTATGAAGATGTAGCTTAGGCCCAGGTCGCGCTTCAGGCCCTTTATGAGGTTGAGTATCTGCGCCTGCACGATGACGTCGAGGGCCGTGGTGGGCTCGTCCATCACGATGACCTTGGGCTCGAGGAAGAGGGCCATCGCGATCACGACTCGCTGCTTCATCCCGCCCGACAGCTCGTGGGGATAGCGGTCGAGCACGTTCTCGGGCAGGCCCACGAGGCGCACGTACTTGATCATGAGGGCCTCTACGGTCCCCTGCGGGTCGTTCCCGCTCGAATGTTCGTTCCAGGTCTCCTCCATCAGCTCGCGGATCGTGTAGACCGGCGTGAGGCAGTTCATCGCCCCCTGGAACACCATGGAGATCTTGGACCAGCGGATGTCGCGCCGCAAGGCCCGGTCGGAGAGGCCGACTATCTCGGTTCCGTCGATCAGGATGGAGCCCTCGACTATCCTGCCGGGGGGCGAGGGCATGTTGAGCAGGGCGACGCCCGTGGTGGTCTTGCCGCAGCCGGACTCCCCGACGAGGCCCAGGGTCTCGCCGGGGTAGAGGTCGAAGGAAACGCCGTCGAGGGCGCGGACCGCGCCCTTCGAGGTGAAGTAATGCAGCTTGAGGTTCTTTACGGAGAGGACGGGCCGCACGCCCGCCTTGCTTGTGTCGCTCATCGTGTCACCTGGTCTTCAGCTTCGGATGGAGTATCTTGTCGAGGGCGGTCCCGAGGAAGGCGAAGGACATGCCCATCAGGGCGATCATGAGTCCGGGCGGCACGACCCACCACCAGAGGTTGTTGATCACCGCGCCCTGGGTGAGGGCGGACTCGAGTATCTGGCCCCAGGAGACTATCGTCGCATCGCCGAGCCCGAGGAGGCTGACCGAGGCCTCGTAGACAATGATCGCAGGGATGCTCAGGGCCATCGAGGCGAAGCTGTAGGGCAGGAGTATCGGGCTGATGTGCTTGAAGACGATGCGCCACCTGCCGGAGCCCAGGGCCCTGGAGGCCTCGACGAAGGTCTCTTCCTTTATCTGGAGGGTCATGCTGTACACGGTCTTGTACGAGCCGGTCCAGAAGAAGGCGCAGATGAGGGCGATGAGGACCCATATCGACGGCTTGAAGATCGCCGAGATGACGATGAGGAAGGGCAGCACGGGGAGGAGGTAGATCAGCTCGTACAGCCGGGTTAGGAGCCAGTCCACGACCCCGCCGAAGTAGGCGGCGATTATCCCGAGCAGGACTCCCGCTATCACCGATATCACGGAGGTGAGGATGCCGATGACGAGGGCCCAGCGTATGCCGATTATGATCCCCGTGAAGATGTCGCGCTTGGAGGCGTCGGTGCCCATGAGGCCCGAGACGTGGCCGGACACGACGATCGAGGGCTTGCCCACATGGAAGTCGTCGCTGACTATGAGGGCGCGGATCTTGATCTTGTAGTCGCCCTCGAGCGTGACGGGGACGGACGCGATTTCCGGCCCCATCTTGGCGAAGAGGACGTTGACCGGCTTGATGAGGTCGGCGTTCATCGTGTTCGCGAGGGCCTCGTCCTGGCCGCGGACGAACTCGACCGCCGCCTGGGCGCAGTTCCTCGTCACTGAGATCCGATTGTCGCTGCCCTCCGCGAGCTCGAGCTGTTCGTGGTAGATCACGGCCGTGAGGCCGTCGGGGCGCTGGATGCTGATGTCCAGGGGAACCTGGCCGGAGCCCGGAAGGCGGATGATGAGGTCGCGCGGCGGCCGGTCGTAGTCGAAGCGGTAGTCGAATGTGAAGGTCTTTATCGCGACGCCGTTGTCCTGGACCTCGTTTTCGGCCTTGAACGAGCTTAGGGTGGAGGAGGGCACGCCCTTCTTGGCGGCGAAAGCGTTCGTCCAGGCGGGAGGGGCCGCCTGCGGATTGTCCTGCCAGTAGTTGATGTCCCTCCAGTGCCTCGACGCGCCGGGAAAGGGGATGAGGAAGTCCCCGAAGATGCCCAGCAGGGCGAAGGCGAGGAGGATGCCGAGCCCCACGAGTCCGGATTTTACCTTGGAGAACTCGGCCCAGAATTCGCCGAGGTCCTGGATGCTGTCCCTGACGCTCATGCCTTGCCCCCTACCTTGATGCGCGGGTCCAACAGCCCGTAGACGACGTCCAGGACCACGAAGCCGACCATGTTGACGAGGGTCTCGATCGCGAGGGTGGCCATCAATATGGGCACGTCGTTCTGCTGCACGGCGATGAAGTAGAGGTTGCCGATGCCGGGCCAGCCGAAGATGCCCTCGACTATGATGTTGCCCGCGATGGAGCTGAACAGGCCGAGTATCGCGAGGGTCATGATGGCCGGCATCGAGGTGCGCAGCGTGTGCCCGAAGAGGACCCTGCGCTCGGGTATGCCGCGCGCCCGAGCCGCCATCACGAAGTCCTCCTGGAGGTTGGAGAGGACGATGTTGCGCACGAGATAGGCGGTGCCCCAGACGCCGAGGAAGACGAGCGTCAGCAGGGGCAGGGACAGGTGCCAGAGATAATCGAGGATACCCGCGAGGCCCGTCGGGACGGGGTTCGAATGCACGCCTCCCGCGGGAAAGATGGGTATGCCGTAGGAAAGCACCATGATGGCGAGCATGGCGAGCCACCAGGCGGGAAGGCCATTGGTTACCATGGTTATCATGGAGTTGGCCTTGTCGAAGGGGCCGTTGGGCCTGCGCGCCGCGTAGAGGCCGAGGATCACTCCCAGGATCGTGACGATGACCACCTCGGAGGTGAAGAGTACGATGGTGCGGGGCAGGGCCTCGAGAACGATCTTGAGGACTACGCGGTCCCCGTTCGAGGCCTTGATGATCGTCGAGTTGCCGAAGTCGAAGCCAAGGGTGCGGACGCTGCGCCAGAAGATGCGGCTGGGGAGGGGATCGTCCAGGTGGTACTGGCGGATCTTGCCCGCCTTCCTGGCGGCGATGGTCGCCTTGAGCTGCTCCTCGCTCAGGTTCTTGTATCGCGTAGCCTCTTGGGCGACCTGCTCGTCGATCTGGGCGCGCATGGTCCGGTCGGCGACGCTGTTGAAGAGCGTGGAGAAGATGAAGATCATCACGATGTACATGAGGATCCCGTAGCCGATCCGCTTCAGGACGAACTTACGATACATTGGCGTTTCCTAGCCTCGCGGGATGGGGCGA
>JANXYO010000143.1 GCA_025356015.1 Spirochaetaceae bacterium | reverse complement strand
TGATGATCGCCCCGGTGACCACGGTCTGCCACTCCTGGGGAACCGAGAGGATGCGCAGCCCGTTCGTGAGCACGCTCATGATGAAGGCGCCTATCACCGTCCCGAGTATGGTTCCCTCTCCCCCGCTCAAGGACGTGCCGCCTATCACGGCCGCGGCGATCGCGTCGAGCTCGTAGCCCTGGCCCAGGCCCGGCTGGGCGGAGTTGAGGCGGGCGCCGATGAGGATGCCGGCGATGCCGCAGATGAGGCCGCAGAGCAAGTACACGACTATCTTCCAGCGGTCGACGTTGACTCCCGAGAGCCTTACCGCCTCCTCGTTGCTGCCCAGGGCATAGGTGTATCGGCCGAGGATGGTCTTGTTGAGCACCAGGCTCATGATGATCGCGAGGGCGAAGAAGATGATGACGGCGTTCGGTATGGCGAAGCCCGGGAACTCGACGGCCGTGCCAAGGGCAAGGTCGGTGAAGCCAGGAGAGTCGTTGAAGTAGATTGGCTTGAGGTGGGAGATGATGAGGGAAAGCCCCTTTGTGACGTTGAGCATCCCAAGGGTCGCGATGAAGGGCGGGATCTTGAGCTTCGCGATGAGGAAACCCGAGAAGCTTCCCACGACCATGCCAGAGACCATCGCCCCGATGACCCCGACCCAGATGGGCAAGTGCCAGTAGGTGAGGAAGACCCCGGCCATGACCGCGCAGAAGGTCATGAGGGTGCCCACCGAGAGGTCGATGCCCGCGCTGATGATGACGAAGGTCACCCCCAGGGCCAGGACGCCGTTCACCGAGGTGGCGAGCATTATGGCGATGAGGTTGTCGGCCTGGAAGAAGTTCGGGGAGGCTAGGGAGAAAATGAGTACTAGTATGACAAGGCTCGCGAAGGCCAGGACCTTCTGCATCGCGTTCGCCGTGAGGGATCTCCGGAGTCCGGCCCGTGCCTCTGCTGTGCTGCTCATGCGCTTCACCTCACCTGGAATCAAGCACCATGGTCTCTCGCTGGGTCGCAAGCTGCATGATCCTCTCCTGGGTCGCCTCGGCGGCCGAGAGCTCGCCCGTTATCCTCCCCTCGCACATCACCACGATCCTGTGGCTCATGCGGAGGATCTCCGGAAGCTCGGAGGAGATCATCACAATGGCCTTGCCCCTGGCCGCGAGTTCGTTCAAGAGCTTGTAGATCTCGTGCTTGGCGCCCACATCGATGCCGCGCGTGGGCTCGTCGAAGAACAGGACCTGGCAGTCCCGCACAAGCCACTTGGCGATAACGACCTTCTGCTGGTTGCCGCCGGACAGGAACTTGATCTTCTGCTTGATACCCGGGGTCTTGATGCTCAAGGAGGCGACGAAGCTGTCGGCCGTCGCGCGCATCTGGCCTTCCTTGAGAATCCCGAGGAAGCCGAGGAAGCGGCCCATCGTCGCGAGGACGATGTTGGTCTCGAGATCCATGCCCGTGGCGAGGCCGAAGCGCTTGCGGTCCTCGGAGAGGTAGCCGATGCCATACCGCACAGCGTCGCTCGGGCTGCGGATCCGGGCAAGGCTGCCCCCCACCCTGATCTCCCCCCCGTCGACAGGGTCGGCGCCAAAGACGGCCCGGGCGACCTCGGTTCGTCCGGCGCCCATGAGGCCCGCGAAGCCGAGTATCTCGCCAGACCTCACCTCGAAGGATACGTCCTTGATGGTCTTGCCCTGTGCCAGGTTCCTCACGCTTAGGACGACAGGCTTGGGCGGGCCCTCGCGCTCGACCCTGGCCGCCTCGAAGAGGGTCCTGCCGACCATGAGGCCGATGATGCGGTCTATGTCGGTGTCGGCGGTCTTGAGGGTGTCTATGTAGGCGCCGTCGCGCATCACCGTGACCCGGTCCGAGATCTGCTTGAGCTCGTCCATCCGGTGTGAGATGTATGCGACGCCCACTCCGGAGGACTTGAGCTGCCTGATGATGCGGAAGAGGTCCTCGATCTCGGCCGTGTTGAGGGCCGCTGTAGGCTCGTCCATGATGAGGACCCTGGCCTCATAGGACAGGGCCTTGGCGATCTCCACCATCTGCTGCTTCGCAACCGTCATGTCCATGATCCGGGTGCGCGGGTCGAGCTTGAGCTTGAGCTCCTCGAAGAGCCTGCTCGCCTTTTCGTTGAGCTTCTTCTCGTCGAGGATGAAGCGCATCCCCCGCCTTGGTTCGCGCCCGATGAAGATGTTCTGGGCGGCGGTTAGGTGGTTCATGAGGTTCAGTTCCTGATGGATGATGCTGATGCCGAGGCGCTGGGCTGCCCTGGGATTGTGGATCTCCACGGCCTTGCCCTGGTAGAGTATGCTCCCGGAATCCTTCTGGTAGACCCCGGCGAGAACCTTCATGAGGGTGGACTTCCCCG
>JANXYO010000127.1 GCA_025356015.1 Spirochaetaceae bacterium | reverse complement strand
CGGCGGGCCTCTGGCCCTGGTAGCCGCCGCCCTGGCCCTGGTATCCGCCGCCCTGGCCCTGGTAGCCGCCGCCTGCGGGACGCTGTCCCTGGTAGCCGCCGCCTGCGGGACGCTGTCCCTGGTAGCCACCACCCTGACCCTGGTAACCGCCGCCTGCGGGACGCTGTCCCTGGTAGCCGCCACCCTGGCCCTGGTAGCCGCCTGGCCGATCTGAGGGAGGACCGGCCGGTCTTGGGCCGCCGGGGGGCCCATAGCTTCTATCGGAAGAGGGCCTCTGGCCCTGATATGTGCTTGAGGGAGGGGCGCCGCGGTCGCCGTAGCCGGCTGGCCGCTGTCCCATGGGAGGACGATCCCCGCCCGTGGGAGGGGGACCGGCTGGCCTTGGTGCGGCTGCGGCGGGACGCTGGATACCTGAGTCGGATTCGGGCCTGGGCGCAGGGCGGGCCGCCGCAGGAACCTGATCGGCGGCCGGACGGGGAGCCTCGTGCTTGATGGCCTCGGCCTCAGGGCGGGCCGCGGGGCTTTCGGTGGACTGGGCGGCAAGCCGCTCGGGAGCCGCCGCTGGGCGCTCGACCGCATGGGCTGCGGGACTGCCTTCAGAGACCGCGGGCCGCTCGGCAGGATGCTCCTCACTTGCCGCCCCAGCTTCTTCATGGTGGGCCACAACGCGGGCCTGCGGCTTCTTGACGACGACGACCTTTTTCTTGACCACGACGACTTTACGCTTCTCGCCCGAGGTCTCGTGCTCGCTGGTATCGGGAGCAGCCGCCGCTGGGCTCGCCTCAGGTTCCTGGGGCTTCGCCTTCGGCTGCTTTATGAGATTCGCCTTCTTCTGCGGGTTCTCTGAATTGTCGGTCATACGCTCCCTTTACGCTTCCTGGTCGTCCTCGTACTCAAAACTCAACTCGACGCCGCAACTCGGGCAATGGGTCATGCCGGGATTCACCGGCGCCCTGCAGTCGGGGCACTCGTAGACTTCTTCGCCTTCCTGCGGGCTCTCTGCCGAGGTCTCGCCTTCGTCCTCGACGACTTCGACGTTCTCCTCGATGATCGACTGGATCCGGCCTGCCTCTTCGCTCGTGATTCCCTTGAGCGAGGCCAGACGCTCGGGCGACAGGGAGATGAAGTCCTCGATCAGCTCGATCCCTTCCTCGGCCAGGGCCTGGGCCCAGGCGGCCTCGATCCCCGGCAGATCGGCGATGCGCACCGACTCTTCCTCGTAGTTCTCGCCAAAAAGCTCGTTCACGGCGCGCTTGAGATCGGTGGACCTGTCCATGGACAGGAACTGCTCCTGGGTCTTCACGTCGATGTTCCAGTCGCAGAGCCTGTTCGCAAGGCGGACATTGAGACCCTGCTTGCCGATCGCCACGGAAAGCTGGCTTTCCGAAACCACGGCAAGGGCGAGGTGCTTCGCCTCGTCGAGGATGTAGACGTCGAGGACCTCGGCGGGGGACAGGGCGTTGCGGATGAAGCGCTTGGGGTCGACCTCGTACTTGAGGATGTCGACCTTCTCGCCCTCCAGCTCGCGGATGATGGCCTGTATGCGTATGCCCTTGAGGCCCACGCAGGCTCCCACGGGGTCGATGTCGTCGCGTTTCGAGTAGACGGCTATCTTGGTGCGGTAGCCGGGCTCGCGGACGATCTTGAAGACATCGACGGTCTTGTCGTAGATCTCGGGAACCTCGAGCTCGAGGATCTTGCGGACGAACTCGGCGTGGGTGCGGGAGAGGACGATCATTGGTCCCATCCGGCCCTTCTCAACCTCGACGATCATGGCCTTTATTCGGTCGTTCGGGTGGTAGGTCTCGCGGGGGGACTGGTACTTCTTCGGGAAGATGCCCTCTATCTTGCCGAGGTCGACAAAGATGTTGCCGTTCTTTTCCCTCTGGTAGTAGCCAATGATGATCTCGCCGACCTTGGACTTGTATTCGGCGTATTGGGTGTCCCGCGATATCTCGCGCAGCGACTGCCGGGTCGTCTGCTTCGCGAGCATCACAGACTGGAGGTCGAATTCGTGGGGATCGACGGGGAGCTCGAGTATGTCCCCGACCTCGGCCTCATCGCTGTAGGCCGTGGCTTCCTCGAGGGAGATCTCGAGTACGGGGTCGTCGACTTCCTCGACGATGGTCTTCTTCGCGTAGACATCGACACCCTCGTAGTTGTCCCTGAAACGGACAACCGCGTTCTCGTTCGTGCCATACTTTTTCTTATACGCCGCAAGGAGGGCGTCCTCGACCGTCTTGACGATCAGGTCCTCGGAGATGCCCTTCTCCACTATGAGTTGGCGTATTGCCTCGGCCATTTCGGAAGCCATGTGCCTTACTCTCCCTCCCCAGGATAATCGAGGCGCGCCTTAGCGATCTCGGCGCGTGCTATCGTAATCTCCCCCACGGGAGTGGCGAGGACCACGCGTTCCGCATCGGAGGACAGGATCCGTCCCCTTGTCGGCTCGCCGCCGTCCTTGCGGATCACACGGACTTCCCTGCCCTTGAAAATCTCCCACTCGCGGTCCGAACGCAGGACCCGGTCGATTCCCGGGCTTGTGACCTCGAGGTAAGGATCCTCGATTCCTAGCAGGATCTGCAACCTCGGATAGATGAGCCGGTGCGCCTTCGAACATTCGGCGATCCCGGTTCCCAAGCCCGAGAAAACGACGGCCCTTGTCTGTGCGGAGCCATGTCGTCGACTCAGACTGAGCTCGACAAGTACGATGCCGGCGCCCGCGAGAAGCGACTCGAGTTCCGCCGTAAGCAGTTCAGTTTCTTGCATACCTATAAAAAAAAGAGTCGCGAACGACTCTTCTTATCACTAAGGAGAATCTTTGTTTTTTTACCTATCGAGTGGATAGTACAACTTTAGCAATCCCTCGTCAATACAGGCCTTCCTCAGTCGGCGGCGAGGGCGAGGACGGCGAGCTCGGTGGCCCCGCCCTCCCGCAGCGCGGAGCAGCAGGCCTCGGCCGTGGCGCCTGTGGTGATGACGTCATCGAGGAGGACGATGGCGCGGGGCAGCCTCGCGCCGGGCTTGAGCCTGTAGGCCGCGCTCGCGTTGGCCGACCTGGCCTCGAGGCCGAGCCGCTTCTGCTGGGCCGAGGGCAGGCGCTCAAGAACGCGCGCGACCCTGATGCCGCCTCGCTCGAGCTGGCGGGCGATCAGCTCCACCTGGTCCCAGCCCTTGGCGCGCAGCTTCCCCGGACGGGGCGGCACGGGCACGAGGGTCCTGCCCGGCCAGCGTGCGGTGATCGCGGACGCCGCCAGGGAGGCGAGGAAGGGCGCGAGGGACCTGCGCTCACGGAACTTGTAGGCCCCGAGGATCGAGCGAAAGCTCCCCTCGTATTCGAAGAGGGGATAGGCCTCGTCGAATGACCAGTCGCGGCCCCGGCAGCCCATGCAGAGACCCGACTCGGATATGAGCCCGCGGCCGCAAGCCGCGCAGCGTGGCGGGCAAATGGAACACAGGGACTTCACGCAGGCCTGGCAGAGCGGAGGGCCGAGCTCCTCCATCCCGCCCGGAAGCCCGGCCTCCAGCATTTCGTCGGCGAGGCCAGCACCGCACGCGACGCAGGAGCGGGGGAACAGGAGTTCGGCAAGGAGGCGGAGAGCTCGTCTGCGCGTGGCCATGCCCAGAAACGCCCTTTCCAGGTTAGGGCGATTGAAGTCCCTTCTTGAGGGCGGCGAGGCGGTTTAGGGCCTCGAGGGGGCTGAGCCTGTCAGTGTCAATCGAGGCGAGTTCCGCGAGCACGAGCTCTCCCGGGCTAAAGAGGCTTTCCTGGGTCACCGCCTGCTTCTGCTGCTTCCTATCGCCCCAGGCTGGAGGAAGCGATCCCCCCCGCGCGGCGGCCGGCAGGGAACGCTCGTTGCGCGCCAGCTCGGCCTGCATGGTCCTCGCCCTGTCGAGGACGACCGCGGGGATCCCCGCCAACTTGGCGACATGAATCCCGTAGGAGCCTTCGGCGGGCCGAGCCTCTATCCGCTTCAGGAAGACGACCTCGCCCTCCTCCTCCGCGACGGCCATGGAGTAGTTGCGCATGCGCTTATGCTCGATCGCGGTGAGCTCGTGGTAATGGGTCGCGAAGAGGCAGCGGCAGCGGATGGTGGAGAGGAGGTGCTCGCTGACCGCCCAGGCGATCGCGAGGCCGTCGAGGGTGCTCGTCCCCCTGCCCACCTCGTCCATTATCACGAGGCTCGCCGGGGTGGCCGTGTTCAGGATGAAGGCCGTCTCGTGCATCTCCACAAGAAAGGTGCTCTCGCCCCGGGCGAGGTTGTCCTGGGCGCCCACCCGGCAGAATACCTTGTCGACCATTCCGATCTCGACATCGAGGGCAGGCACGAAGGAACCGGCCTGGGCCATCAGCACAATGAGGGCAGTCTGTCTGAGGAAGGTCGACTTCCCCGCCATGTTCGGCCCCGTGATCAGGGCGAAGCAGGCTTCGGCCCCATCACCTGCCGCGTTTCCCTCCCGCTTCGCGGGCGGAGACGCATCGAGCTCGAGCCCGTTGGGGACAAAGGAGCCCGAGGGGAGGTAGGCCTCGACCACCGGGTGGCGTCCCTGGCTGATGCGCAGCGATCCGCCGTCCACGAGGCGGGGCCTGGAATAGCCCCGCGCCGTCGCCACCCTCGCGAAGGAGGCGATGCAGTCCTGGACCGCCGCCGCCCGCCCAAGGGCGAGTATCGCCGGCACCTGGACCTTGATCCCCTCGCGCAGCTCCAGGAAGAGACGCCGCTCGAGCTCGACAATCCGCTCGGTGGCCCCATTTATCTCGCTCTCGAGCTCGGAGAGCCGTGCCGTCGTGTAGCGCTCCCCGCTCACGAGGGACTGCCTGCGCAGGAAGTGGGCAGGCACGGAATCGAGCTTGCCCTTGCTCACCTCGAGGTAGTAGCCAATGATCCTGTTATAGCGGACTCGCAGGTTTGCGATCCCCGAGGCCGCCCGTTCCTCCTCGATATACTGCTCAAGGACCTGACGCGAATCCGATTTTATTCCCTGGAGACGGTCGAGCTCGCCGTCGAAGCCGGCCTTTATGATCCCGCCCTCGGTGAGGAGGATGGATGGCTCGTCCCTGATCGCGCTCTCGATCAGGAGGGCGCAGGCGAGTGTAGGCTCAAGGAGGGCGGCTTCGGGCTCGGCCCCTGCCCCGAGGGGGCGGAGGAGGCCGGTGGCTCCTGCCTCCTCGATCAGGGCCCTCGCGGCGGCACAGGCCCTGATCGAGGAGGCGAGGGCCAGGAGGTCGCGCGCGTGGGCCTTGTCCATCGCGATCCGGGACGCGAGGCGCTCGATGTCGCGCAGGCCGCCGAGGGCCTCTCTCAGCGCAGCCAGGAGGCGCTGGTCACGGTAGAGGAACTCCACAGCCTCGAGCCTAGCCTCGGCCGCCTGCCTGTCGCGCAGGGGCTGGAGGATCCACTGGCGCAGGAGGCGGGCCCCAGGGGCCGTCTTCGTCTCGTCGAGGATGGAAAGCAGGCTGTAGCCCCTGCCCGAATCCCCGAGATTCCTCACAAGCTCGAGGTTCTTCCGGCTACCCTCGTCGATCGCGACGAACTCGTCCTCGCGGTAGGGCAGGGGCGCCGACAGCTGGGGTGCGGCGGCCTTTGCCGTGTCGTCCACATAGCGGAGCAGGGCCCCAGCCGCGGCGAGCTCGGGTGACTCCCGGTGCTGGCCTCCGGAGTCGGATCCGGAAAAGCCAAGCCCCTTGAGCGAGGCGAGCCTGAATCTCGTCCTGAGCTCCTCGGCGGCCTGGCCCGCATTGAAGCTCCAGTCGGGCAGGCGGTTGACGATGAGGCCCTCCATCTCCCCCAGGGCCTGGGCGATGGCCTGTCTCTCAAGGAGGGATTGCTGGACGAGGAGCTCGCGGGGAGAGAGGCGGTAGAGCTCGGCGCGCAGCAGCTCGGCCGAGGCGGGACCGCCGTCGTCGGCCTGGCCATGGGCCCTGAATTCCCCTGTCGAGAGGTCGAGATAGGCGATGCAGAAACGGCCATCGGCGACGCAG
Organism: Spirochaetaceae bacterium; assembly: GCA_025356015.1. Taxonomy (GTDB): domain Bacteria; phylum Spirochaetota; class Spirochaetia; order Treponematales; family Rectinemataceae; genus JANXYO01. Next base: position 4,533 of record JANXYO010000127.1, on the reverse strand, counting down.
GCGGACACGAGGTAGTTGTTCGCGCCCCGCTCGAGGAAGTCCTCCTCGAGGGTCGTTCCGGGCGTGACCACCTCGACCACGTCCCGCTCGACGATGCCCTTTCCGGCCCCCGGCTCAGTGAGCTGCTCGCAGATGGCTATCTTCTTGCCCGCCCTGAGCAGGCGAGCGACGTAACCCTTGGCAGCGTGGTAGGGGATGCCGCACATGGGCTCGCCCTGGCGGCTCGTGAGGGTGAGGTCCAGGATCGCGCTCGCCTCGATCGCGTCCTCGAAGAACATCTCGTAGAAGTCGCCGAGCCTGAAGAACAGCACCGCGTCCCTGTACCGGGACTTGATGCTGCGGTACTGGTCCATCATGGTGCTTCGCTCGGCCATGTCGGGGCATTATATTGACTAAGGAGCGAGGCTACAATACGCTTCATCAGGTTCCGGGAGGCGGTGTGGACGAGGCGGCATACTTCAAGGCGACAGATCAGGCTATCTTCATTCGGGCCTGCGGCCATTCCACAGCCGCGATCTGCCCTGTCCTCAAGACCAGGATCTTCGCGAGGCTGGAATCCGAACCCAAGGTCTCGGGGCTCTTCTTCGACCTTGGCGACTGCGAGTACATGGATTCGACCTTCCTGGGCCTGATCGTGGGAGCCCACAAGCTCTTCAGCAGGCTGAGCGGACGGCCCCTCGTCCTTCTCCACGTGAACGACACCTGCCGCGGCCTGCTCCGCACAATCGGAGTCCTATCGATAGTCGAGCTGTCCAGCGAGGATGTTCCCTTCCCCGAGGACATGGAGGAGCTGAGGGGCGGCTCAAGGGCCTCGCCCCAGTTCATCCTCGATGCCCACGACGAGCTCTCCGGTCTGTCCGAGGAGAACAGGAAGCAGTTCGCCACCCTCACCGAGGTGCTCAAGAACGCCCTCGGCGGGAAAAGAGACGCGTAGCTAGACCTTGAACTTGACGACCTCGGACGTGATCTGGATGATGCCGTCGCGCGTGTCCTGGGTGATCTTCTTGACGCTCTGCACCGCCGCGTCTATCTGCTCGGCGCTCGACGCCATCTCGTCCATCCGGCCGTTCATCTCTACGGTTATCCCAGGCAGGATGTTCATCTCGGTGAGGACCTCGTTGCTTCCCGACCGCATCTGCCCCGCATTTCTTGGCGAGGGCCTCCGTCCTCGTGACCGATGGCCTTTCTTTCGGCTCTCATGGACTTCCAGAGTGTTTCATCCCCGCGTGGGGGCATGATCCGCACTGAAGGTTATAATGGAATAATATCAGGAAATCCAGAGCCAGCCACAAGGAAATGCGATTTTGACCCCGTTGGGCGCACTACTGGGCGTTCCCGATAAGTATCTGGATGACCTTGTCGGTGATGTCGATCATGGGGCTGTACCACAGCACCGAGCTCATCACCGAGTCCGAGCTCTTCAGGTTGAGGACGAGGGAATATCCCTCGGTCTCGGCGATCTGCTGGATCATCTTGTAGACCGACTGCACGAAGGGGCTCGAGGCCGTGAGCTTCCTGGCCTGGTCCTCGAGCTCAGACTGCTTGGTGCGCACGTAGTCCTTCAGGAACTCGGTCTTCTTGTAGATGTCGGCGTCTATCCTTAGGGCGCCCTGCCTGTCACCGCCCTTCTCCGCATCGACCTTCTGCGACTGAAGGCGCTTTATCTCCTCGCCCATGCGGTCGATCTCGGTCTGTATCTGGGACTTCTTCAGCTCGAAGTCCCGGTAGGGCCCCGCATCCTTGGAATAGGCGGCGATCACCCGGTTCAGGTCCACCACGGCGATCCTCGTGATCTGTTGGGCGTGGACGAGGCCCGCCACTGAAAGCAGGACAGCGAGGATCGCCGGAAACCGTAGCACGCGCATCGCTTCTCCTTGCCCCTAGAACAGGGGCTGGGTAATGCTTATCACGAAGTCGAACCCGGTCTTCGTCTTCGCATGGAACTCGCTGCCGTCATAGGTGAAGCGCTTCGCGAAATAGAAGCGGAAGGGGAACTGGGGTATCGTGAATCTGAAGCCCCAGCCAATGCTCATCGCCATGTCGTTCCAGCTGAGGTGAGTGAAGTTCGGGTGCGTGGCATCCTCGAAGGGCGTGGTCGCGGCCATGTTGACCAAACCCACCCCGGTGGCCATGGCGCCCGAGTCGAAGAAGCCGTCGACCCACAGGAACTGGTCGAAGAGCGGCATGCGCAGCTCGATCCAGTTCTCCCACATAGAGGTTCCCTGCATCCCGTAGAGGCTGGTCCAGCCCCTGGTGTTAAAGGTCCCGTCCAGATACAGCCAATCCTCGTCGACAAGGAGGGCGGTGCCCGGCTTGGGCATGAGGGCCGAGAAGCCCGAGTGCCCCCCGAGTATCCACTTGAAGCTCCAGCCCTGGAAGACAGGCACGTTGAACAGGGTGGCGTAGGTTTCGAACTTGGAGTCGGACTTGATATACTGCTGGTACTCCCCGGGGAATACGCCTGCCCAGGTGAAGCGCTGGCTGAGGTAGTAGCCCTTGCCCGGGTTGTACCAGAAATCCAGCTCGTTCAGGTAACCACGGGCGATGAGCTTGTTGCCCAGCTGCCACAGGTTGAGCGAATCCCTGAGCTTCTCGGCGGCGGGCCTGTACTTGCTGTCATCCCAGGTCTTCATGTTGAGGCTCGTGGAGGTGCCACCCCCGACCCCGACGTCCCCAAGGGGGGTGCGGAAGGAATAGCCGGTAGAGAGGCCCAGGGAGAAGGACCAGCTGTCGTAGGGCATCAGGAAGGAGCTCGGTATGGAGGAAATCGAGCCGTTCCAGGTGTTTGTCGTGGCGTCAAAGGGATCGGGCACCCCGTCCTTGTAGATCGGACCGATGATGTCCTGACCGGTCTTAAGTGACTTGTGAGCGAAGGCGAGGTCGACCGAGCCCGAGAGCCGCTTCCCGAAGAGCCAGGGGTCGCCGAAGGAGAAGGTGATGCTCTGGGTGTCGGGGGAGGCGTTGAGCTCGACGCCGAAGGTCTGGCCGTTGCCAAGGAAGTTGCGGTCGTTCCACTTGATGAGGCCCGAGACCGGGAAGGTGTCGGGCTGGCCGAAGCCGCTTAAGGTGATGCCGAACTGGATGTCGGCGGTGCTCTGCTCCTCCACGGAGACGACGAGCTTCATCAGGTCGTCGGCGCTGCCGGGGAACATCTCAGGCTCGACGGCCGAGAAGTACTGAAGGTTGTAGAGGTTCCGCAGGCCCTCGACGATCTTCGCCTTGGAGAAGATATCGCCGACCTCGAGGGGCAGCTCGCGGTAGAGCACGAACTCCTTTGTCTTCTTGTTTCCCTTGAAGGCAATGCTCTCGATGTGGGCGCGGTCACGCTCCGCTATTTTTATCGTGTAGGAGATTATCCCCTTCTCATCGTCCCTTTGCTCGACGAGCTCTATCGAGTTGAATATGTAGCCGGACTCGTAGTAGAGGTCGTCGACGCGCTGCTTGTCCTGGAGGAGCTTGCGGTAGTTGAGGATGGCTCCTGTCTTCTGGAAGACGAGGGGAGCCAGCTTCGAGGTCGGGAATATGCGGTTGCCCTCGAAGGTCACCCCGCCGTAGCTCCACTCGCGGCCTTCCGAGACCACCAGAGTGAGGACGAGGTAGGTCCGGCCGTTCTTGGAATCCTTCTCGAGGCTGCGGATGGTGTCGGATATCTTGGCGTCGACATAGCCGCGGCCGCGGTAGTAGTCGATGATCTTGCCCTTGTCCTCTTCGAGCTTGGATTCCTGGAAAGTGCCCGACTGGAGAAAACCCGCTTCCTTGAGGCCCATGAGCCCCTTGAGCGTCTGCGAGGACACGGCGGAGTTGCCCGAGAACCTGAGCTCCTTCACGGCGACCTGGGATCCCTCAACGACGCTGAGGACGATGATCACCGCCTTAGCCGAGGAACCTGTCCTTGTGGAGGAACTCACCTTGGCGTCGGGGTAGCCCTTCTCGAGGTAGAGCCGCCTGACGGCAAGCTCGTCTATGCGGGACTTCGAGGCGTTGTATATGTCATTGGACTTTGTCGTCACGACGTCAAGTATCTCGCCCGAGCGCAGCCCGGAATTGCCCGTCACCTTCACGGACTCGACCCAGGACTTCTCGGCGACGACGAACTTGATGACGATCTTGGTCTTGGCCGCGTCCGTGGGGATGGCTGTCGGCTCGATCTTGTCAAACCAGTCGAGTTCGTAGAGTTTCGACTGCAGCTCGAGCCAGAGATCCTCGGTGAAGGCCTTGCCGATATAGGTTCGGGTGACGGCATCCAGTTCCCTGCGGTCGGCGTGGGACAGTCCCTCCCATTGCACAGCGGAAATCGTCTTCCCCCAGAACCAGTCCTGCGGGGCCTGCTCCGGCGCCTGGGGCGACGCCGCCTGAGGCGTTGCCGCCTGGGTGGGCGCCGCCTGGGGGCTTCCGGGTCCGGTGGTTCCCGATGCCTGCGACCAAACCGAGGACGCCGCCAGGGCGAGGAACAAGAGGGCCAAGGCTCGCTTCATGGTACTCCTCACGCGATCAATATGAGAGCCGCCACGTAATGCTGAGGCTCTGGTCGCT
>JANXYO010000118.1 GCA_025356015.1 Spirochaetaceae bacterium | reverse complement strand
GCCCGGCGAGGACCGCGGCCAGTCTGACCCTTATGGAGCTGATGAGACAGAGGAGGCATGGCAACCCCTTTCGCGATAAGTAGTACCCGCAGGGGCCCTGACTGTCAACGCGCCCCCGAGGCCATGCTTGATCCCTCACAGTGAAATCTGTATTGTAATTGCCATGAGCTTGAACATTCTCGCCGCGCTGTTCGGAACCAAGAAAGAGCGCGACGTAAAGGGCCTCCTGCCCCTCCTGCATGCGGTCAATGGCAAGGAAAGCTGGGCCCTTTCACTCAAAAACGAGGATTTCCCCCTTGAGACCCAGCGTCTCAAGGACCGTTACAAGGCGGAGGAAGGGCTCGAGGCCCTCCTGCCCGAGGCCTTCGCCCTTGCCAGGGAAGCGGCCCGGCGCGTACTGGGCGAACGGCCCTTCGATGTCCAGATCCTGGGAGGAGTCGTTCTCCACCAGGGCAAGATCGTCGAGATGAAGACCGGCGAAGGCAAGACCCTCTCCTCGGTCAGCGCCACCTATCTAAACGCCCTCTCGGGCGAGGGCGTGCATGTCGTCACTGTCAACGACTACCTCGCCGAGCGTGACTCCCAGTGGATGGGGCAGGTGTTCCGCTTCCTCGGGCTTTCGGTAGGCGTGATCCTCTCGCGGATGGACAACGATGTCCGCAAAAAGGAATACGCCTGCGACATCACCTACGGCACGAATAACGAGTTCGGCTTCGACTACCTACGCGACAACATGACCTGGACCCACGAGCAGCGCGTCCAGCGTGGGCACAACTTCTGCGTCGTCGACGAGATCGACTCGATCCTCATCGACGAGGCGCGCACTCCCCTCATCATCTCCGGTGCCGCAGACGACGACACCTTCAAGGTCAATGAGGTCAACCGCCTCGCCGTTTCCCTTGTCGAGGTGAAGAAGGACCCGGCGACCGGGGAGTATCCCAAGGAAGACGAGGGCGAGCTCCTCGAGGGCGACTACAAGATTGACGAGAAGGGCAAGCGGATCTCCTTCACCTCCGAGGGGATGAACAAGATCGAGGAGCTCCTGCACAAAAGGGGCCTCATCAAGGGCTCTCTCTTCGACGAGGGCAACTTCGAGTTCATCCACTACTTCACCCAGGCCGTCAAAGCCACGAGGCTCTTCGAGAAAGACGTCGACTACGTCGTCCAGGACCAGATGGTCCAGATAGTTGACGAGTTCACTGGCCGCATCCTCCACGGCCGCCGCTATTCCGACGGCCTCCACGAGGCGATCGAGGCCAAGGAACGCATCAAGATCGCCCGCAGGAACAGGACACTGGCGACCATCACCTTCCAGAATTACTTCCGCATGTACAAAAAAATATCGGGAATGACGGGAACCGCTGATACCGAGGCACCAGAGTTCCAGAAAATATACTCCCTCGATGTCGTGGTCATTCCCTCGAACCGCCCGATCATGCGCGCCGACGAGGATGACCTTGTCTACCTCGATGAGAAGGACAAGTTCGAGGCCATCTGCGAGGAGATCGCCGAGACCCACAAGAAAGGCCAGCCCATGCTGGTCGGCACGGTCTCGATCGAGAAATCGGAGCTTCTCTCCTCCCTGCTGACCAGGCGCGGCGTCAGGCACGAAGTCCTCAATGCCAAAAACCACGCACGCGAGGCCCTCATCATCTCAGAGGCCGGGGCCAAGGGCTCGGTGACCATCGCCACCAACATGGCAGGCCGAGGGACTGACATAAAGCTCGGCGGCAACCCGGAATTCCGGGCGAGAAAACGTGCGGGCTCCAATGCGACAGAGGAAGAGTACCGCTCCGCAATAGCCGCAGAGGACGAGACCTGGCGCAAGGACTACGAGGAGGTGCGTTCCCTCGGCGGCCTGTGCGTGCTCGGCACCGAGAGACATGAGAGCCGGCGAATCGACAACCAGCTGCGTGGACGCTCGGGGCGCCAGGGCGACCCGGGACGCTCGGCCTTCTTCCTCTCACTTGACGACGACCTGATGCGCCTATTCGGTGGCGAGAACCTCAAGGGTCTGATGAGCAAGGTGGGCATGAAGCCAGGCGAGCCCATCTACCACCCCCTTCTCAACCGAACCATCGAAAACGCTCAGAAGCGCGTCGAGGAGCGCAACTTCGAGATACGCAAGCACCTCCTTGAGTATGACGATGTCCTCAACGAGCAGCGTAAGTTCATCTACGAGCAGCGCGACGAGATCCTCAAGGACCCGAATCTGCACGAGCGAGTCTGGAACACAGCCCTCGACATGATTGAAGGCCTTGCTGCGGCCTGGGATGAGGAGCAGCGCAAGGACGGGACAAAAGCCTTCTCAAATCTCCAGGCCTCGCTCAAGGAAGGCTTTGGCATCCAGCTTGGCTTCCGCCCCGAGGACCCCGAGGCAAAGACCGTGGAAGGCGTGAAGGCCGCAATCCTCGAGATCCTGCGCAAGGACCTGGACAACAAGCATGAGGTCGCGGGAACCGAGAATCTCACCCATTTCCTCCGTTTCCACTACCTGCAATCCATCGACAACCGCTGGCTCGACCACCTTGAGGGAATGGAGGCGCTCAGGGAAGCCGTCTACCTCCGCTCCTACGGGCAGAAGAATCCCCTGCTCGAGTACAAGCTCGAGGGCTTCGACATCTTCTACCAGATGATCGACGACATCCGCCGGTCGATCGCCACGAGGCTCTTCCTCGTGCGCATACAGACTCCCGAGGAGCGAGTCGCGAGACCGGCTTCCGTCTCGGCCTCGACCATGCATGACGAGGTTGGCCAGTTTGGGGGAGGGGCAGGCGCCCAGGCAGCCGGCGGGCGCTCGGCGGTTGCCGAGGCCTCGCGACCCGAGGGAGCCACCGTCGTGCGTTCCATGGACAAGGTTGGCCGCAACGATCCCTGTCCCTGTGGCTCGGGCAAGAAGTACAAGCACTGCCACGGTCGCTAGGCGACGGATCCTGGGCACTAGGTATCTGCGCACCCTGACCATGCCGGATCAAGGAAGCCGATGTCCCTCAACTGGAAGGAGATAGACCTCGTCCTCGGGGAGCTGGACCTCTCCGGGGCGAAGATCGAGAGGATCATACAACCCTCCTTCGATGCCGTCTCCCTCGGGCTCTACAAACACGGGCGGAACATCGAGCTGCTGATTTCAATCGCCCAGGGGGCCTGCAGGCTCCATTCCCTGTCCAAGCCGCCACCAAAGCCCCTCCAACCGCTTCGTTTCATGGAATGCCTGCGCTCAAGGATCAGGGGCGGCAGGATCGAATCCGTGAGCCAACTCGGCGATGAGAGGATTGTCCGCTTCGACATCTCTGTCTTCCGCGATGATGGAGCCGAGGCCGAAACGGCGGGCGAGCAAGCCGAGGATGCCACGGCTCCACCTGCCGATCCGCCGGGACTCCGCCACTACAGGCTCTACGCAAGGCTCTGGAGCGGCGCAGGCAACCTGGTCCTTGTCGATGAGGATGGCCTCGTCGTCGACGCCCTCGCCCGCAGGCCTCGTCGCGCCGAGGTCTCGGGGGCGCGCTGCGTGATCGAGGAGAGCCTAGCGAGCGAGGGCAAGCGCCCTACAGGCCGGGAATTCTCGGCGAGGGAGCTGCCCGGAGAGGGAAGCTTCAATGCCCGCCTCGAGGCCCATTACTCGGCCCAGGGCGGGGAACTATCCCGGGAAAAACTGCTCGCCACGGCCAGGGAACGCTTCGACAAGAAGCGCCGCGCCCTCGAACTCAGGATCGCCGAGCTGAGCGCAAGGGCCGAGGAGTTCAGGGCCGCCGAGCGATGGAAGGAACTCGGCGACATACTCATGGCCAATCCACTGGTGAAGACCAGCGACAGCTTCATTGTCCTCGAGGACTTCTACGCCGGGGGAGAGGTGAGCATTCCGGTCGAGCCGAGGCTCTCGATGATCGACAACGCCAAAGCCTTCTACGAGAAACACCGCAAGGCGCGCTCGGGCCTCGCCGATGTCGAAGCCGAACTCAAGTCGGCCATCGAGGAACAGGGCTCCCTGGCGCGTGATTTCTCGGCCCTTGAGGGGCAGAGCGATCCCTTCCTCCTCGCGCGGGCCCTCGCAAAGGGTGGAGCCGCCAGATCGGTCACCAAGAGGACCTACCCCGGGCTTTCGCTTGAGCGCGATGGCTGGACCATCCTCGTGGGCCGCTCGGCCAAGGAAAACGACGAGCTCCTCAGGCGCCATGTGCGCGGCTCGGATCTCTGGCTCCACGCCAGGGACTGGCCGGGCTCCTATGTCTTCGTCAAGTCGAGGCCAGGCAAGACCGTTCCTCTCGACATCCTGCTTGACGCAGGCAATCTCGCCCTCTACTACTCGAAGGGGCGGTCGGGGGGCGACGGGGATGTCTACTATACCTTCGTGAAATATCTTCGCCGCGCGAAGGATGGCCCGAAGGGCCTCGTCATCCCGATGCAGGAGAAGAACCTGGCGATCAAGCTTGACGAGGGGCGGCTCCGCGCTCTGCGGGACCTTATCGGCGAGGCCTAGGCGGGGCCAGGCGAGGGCCTAGCGGGCGATGGGCTTCTTTGGCTGTCTATGGCCAGCCTTGCTTACCTTTACTCGTATCTCGCTTCCCACGGCGTCGAAGCGGGCGACCGAGCCCGGTGTGAGCTTGCCTGCCAGTATCGCTCCGGCAAGGCGGTCCTCGACCTCGGACTGGAGCAGGCGGCGCATGGGTCTGGCTCCATAGGTAGGATCGTAGCCACGGTCGACAAGTATCTCCTTGGCCGAGTCCCTGATCTGTAGCGCGACCCCGCGCTCGCCAAGGCGCTTGGCCAATTCGGCGATGAGGAAATCTAGGACCGTCCTCGCCTCTCCCCGGTCCAGGGGCTTGAACACGACGATGCCATCGACCCGGTTCACGAACTCGGGATTGAACCTGCGCTTGAGCTCGGCCAGAGCCGAACTCTTGATCTCGGCGTAGGAAAGAAGGCGGTCAGAGGCTCTGAAGCCAAGCCCGCTCGCGGAAATCTCGCGGGCACCGGCGTTGCTCGTCATGATGATGACACTGCTCCTGAAGGACACGGTGTGGCCGAGGTTGTCCCGAAGCTCGCCTTCCTCGAGGAGCTGGAGGAGGAGGTTGAAGACCTCGGGATGGGCCTTCTCTATCTCATCGAAGAGCACGACGCTATAGGGCCTCCTCCTCACCCGCTCGGTGAGCATCCCGCCCTCGTCGTAGCCGACGTAACCCGGAGGAGATCCGACGAGCCTCGATGCGTTGTGGCGCTCCATGAAGTCGGACATGTCGATCCGGAGCAGGGCATCCTCAGAGCCGAAAAGGTATTCGGCGAGGCTCTTCGCGACCAGGGTCTTGCCGACGCCTGTGGGCCCGAGGAAGATGAAGGACCCCATGGGCCTGCGCCCGTCGGAGACACCTGCGCGCGAACGCCTGATGGCCGAGGCGACAGTCTGGATGGCCTGGTCCTGGCCGACGACCCTCCGATGGAGCTCATCCTCGAGGAGGAGTAGGCGTTCGGAGTCGCTCTCGGCGAGCTTCTCCAGGGGTATGCCTGTGGCCTCGGCGAGCACAGCGCGCACCTCGTCCTCGGTCACCGGGTAGCGGTCCTTCCTTCCGGTGCCTTCCCACTCGGTCTTGATCGACTCGAGCCTTGCCTTGAGCCTCCTGACACGGTCGCGGACCTCGGCGGCCCGCTCGTAGTTCTGGGTCGAGACCAGGGCGAGCTTTTCCTCGACCAATCTGCGGATCTCATCCTCGATCTCGGCCAGTTCGGCGGGGCGGGCCGGGTTGCCGACCTTCTTGAGGGCGCCCGCCTCGTCGAGGAGGTCGATGGCCTTGTCGGGCAGGAAGCGGTCGGCGACATAGCGCTTTGACAATTCGACCGAGGCCTCGACGGCGCGGCGCGTATAGCTGACGCCGTGGAAGTCCTCATAGCGGGCCTTCACTCCCTCGAGTATCTCAACGGTCTCGGCCGCGCCTGGCTCGTCGACCAGGACGGACTGGAAACGGCGCTCGAGGGCGGCATCCTTTTCGAAACGCTTGCGGTATTCATCCAGGGTAGTCGCACCGATGCATTGCACCTCTCCGCGCGAGAGTGCGGGCTTGAGCATGTTCGAGGCGTCGATCGTCCCTTCGGCGCTTCCCGCCCCGACCACCGTGTGTATCTCGTCGATGAACAGGATGATGTTCCCGGCCGCGCTGATCTCCTTCATGATGCGCTTGAGCCTCTCCTCGAACTCTCCGCGGTACTTGGTGCCAGCGACGACAGCAGCGAGGTCCAGGGCCAGGATGCGCTTGCGCGTGAGGTCGTCGGGAGCCTCGCCACGGGCGAATCGCTGGGCGAGGCCCTCCACGATGGCTGTCTTGCCGACGCCGGGCTCCCCGACCAGCACGGGGTTGTTCTTCGTCCGCCTCGACAGTATGCGGATGACGCGGCCGATCTCGCGCTCGCGCCCGATCACGGGGTCGAGGCGTGCCTCCCGGGCGAGGGTCGTAAGGTCGCGTGCGAACTCATCGAGGAGGGGGGTCCTCGCCGCATTTGGCTTTGTGGGGGAGCTGGCCTGGGTCTTCTCCCGCTTCTCCTCGGGGCTGGCCGAGGGGTCGCGGAGAAGCCGGACCGCGGCGCGCAACTGCTCGTAGAAGACCCCGATCCTCGAGAGGTATCGCTCGAAGGAACCACCCTGTTCGCGGGCCGCGGCCACGATGAAGTGCTCGGTCCCGATGTAGTCGGAGCCCGCCATATTCGCTTCCTCGGCGGCTCCCTCGAGGAGGGACCTTGCCCTCCTTGACAGGGGCAGGTCGCCCAGGACAATTCCCGATCGGCGGTGCTCGATCGAGCGGTCCAGCTCGTCGCGCAGTTCGAGGGTATCTATCTTGAGGCTCCGCATCGCCTTGAAGCCGACTCCATCTCCCTCCTTGACGATCGCAAGGAGGATGTGTTCCGGCAGGACCTGCTCGGCGCGTGTGCGTTTGGCCTCTTCCTGCGCGAGGATCGTGAGGACACGCTGGGCCCTGTGGGTCAATCCCTTGAACATCAATCTCCTCCCCCTACTAACATAGCGCCTTTCAGGGCCGAGCGGAGCGCTCTTGACCGAAGTTCCTCATCCTTGGGCCCGCTTTCCTGGTCGGCTAGGCCCGACAACACCGCGATAGTTCCAGGCCCCATGCAATCCAGGAGCCTGCCCAGACGGCCGGCGAGGCCCAGGTAATGGGCCCCATCTTCATTTTCGCCAGCTTGCGCCACCAGGCCGAGGAGGGCGGCGAGCCTCAGGGTCGAGGCGTGAGAGGCTCCCTCGCCGGGAGCAAGGCGTCTGGCGTGGAGGGCGAGGCCATAGGCCCGTCCGACGGTGTCCAGCAGCTCAGACCTGGCCTTGGCCGCCAGTTCCTGACGGGCCCTGCGTTCGGCTTCTGCCGCCTGCAAGGCGATGCCATGGAGTTCCGAGAGCATGCCGGCGGTGTCGAGACGCGCGGCGCCTGTGACGACGGCCTCATACACCGAGCCCGCTGAGCTTTCACCCTCGGCATAGCTGCCGCGCACGACTATGCCTTCTCTCAAGATACTGCGGAGGAAGCGGTCGTGGAGGCCGGTAAGTGCGAGGGCAGGCAGGTGGAGGCTGGCCGAAACCGACATGCCCGGACCGCAGTCCTCCAGCCGGGAGCATACCCAGCCGACGCGTGCGTCGCTGAGGAATGGGAATCCCCCTGAGGCGAGCTCCTGCGCAAGGCCCTGGGCGCAGCCGGCCGCGGCCTCGGGGGCAAGGCCCGGATATCTGGCGCAGATACGCAGATGGTCGCCTTCGTCCGCAAGAAGATAGGCCGGCAGATCAAAGCCTGCCGCGAGGAGGGACTCGGGGTCGGCGGCGTATGAGCGGGGCATGAAGCCCCGCTCCGACAGGGATCGGCGCATGGCATGGTCCAGATCGGCCATGTCCCAGCGCCTCATTCCGGGCATCAAGTCCAGGGCCGAGGCCACCATGTCGCGGGAGGGCGCCACCTGTCCCCGGGCCCCGCCCGGGAAGGGCAGGCCTGAGATGTTGCGGAAGAGGCGCACCGTGGTGGAAAGGACCACGTCGTCTTCCGGGCCGCGGCCGGAGGCGAAAAAGGGGAAGGCCGAGGGCGAGGCCTCGCGTGAGTGCGAGGGGAAGAGCAGGCGGCTCGGGCGTTCAAGCGCTTCGGAGAAGCCACGGGGAGAGCTGCCAAGGATGCGCTCGACAAAGGGGTGGAAGGCATCGAGGCAGGAAGGGCAGCCGAGCCTGCCCTCGCGCCTGAGCATCGAGAGCGTGGAGCCGCAGGAAGGGCAGGCCGTTGGCATGCCGGGCTCGTGGCCATCCTGCGCCGCCGACGCCGCTCCCATGAGCTCCTCGATGCCGATGTCGAGGCGGCCCTTTCCGGCCGTGATGCCGCGCGAGCGGGCGCAGATTTCGCACAACGCGAGGTCGGGGCTGCCATCGGTGGACAAGGGCGCCGCCCCTGGAGGTCCCGAGCCAGAGACCCTCCGCCGTATGAAGATGGCGGCCGGCCGCTCGCCGCACTGCGCGCAGGTCACGCAGAGGACTATAGTTCAAGGCATGGAAAAAGTATAGCGTTGCGTATATATTCCCTCGCGAAGGAAAAGGAGAGACCAAAGGATGAAACGCGATTCGACCGCAAAGCTGATCGCCCTTCTCGCCACCGCCGTCCTGGCGGTGAACGCATCGGCGCAGACAGGAACCCTGGTCCTTGGGGCCCTCAAGGGTCCCTCGGGCATCGGCCTCGTCCGCCTTTTCGAAAGCCCGCCGACCCTCCCCGAGGGCCTGAGCCTTCAGCCCTTGGCCGTGGGCAGCGCCGACCTGATGGCAGCCAAGGTGATCTCGGGGGAATATGACGTGGCAGTCCTCCCTGTCAACATGGCCGCCAAACTCTACAGCGCCGGCATCGGCATACGCCTCGTCGCGATAATCGGCAACGGCATGGTTTCCTTCCTCACCTCGGATCCCTCGATAGCAGGACTGGCCGATCTGAGGGGCAAGGAGGTCGCAGTCGCCGGCCAGGGGGCGACCCCCGACTTTCTTCTCCGGCACCTCCTCAAGGCCGCGGGGCTGGATCCCGACCGTGACCTCCATCTTTCCTACGCCCTGCCCTATCCAGAGGCCGCAGCCGCCCTTGCCTCCGGAAAGATCAGCTGCGCTGTGCTTCCCGAGCCCTTTGCCACCCTCGCCCTCGCCTCGAACCCCAAGCTGAAGGCACCCTTCGACCTGGGCAGACTCTGGAACAAGTCGACGGGCCAGGAGAGCTACCCCATGACAGCCCTCGTGACGAGCTCGAGACTCGTCCGCGAAAGGCCGGCCGCGGTTGCCGCAATCCTCGCAGCGGCCAAATCGTCGCTCGCCTGGGTGGTGGCCAATCCGAAGGCGGCAGGCCTCCTTGTCGAGAGACATGACCTAGGACTGAAGGCGGCCATGGCAGAGCTGGCGATACCGAGGACCAACTACATCTATCTCCCAGCACCCGAGGCGCGGCCAGGTATCGAAGCCCTTCTTGGCGTCTTCCTCGAGACCAGCCCTGCCTCCATCGGGGGGAAATTGCCCGATGGGACCTTCTACGCGTCACTCAATTAGAGGGTCTGAGCCTGGGGCCAGAGGAGGGTCAGGGACCAGGCTCAGAAACAGCAGCCACGTCCTGACGGGCGCCGCGAGCGCCATCCTCCTCATCCTGATCTGGAAACTCGCGGCCCAGGCGATAGGCAGGGAAATCGTCCTCCCCTCACCGGAACGTGTCCTTGGTCTCGCGGTGGACCTCTATCCGACAACGCATTTCCTCGAGGCACTGGTCGCGACCTTCCTTCGGGGCATGGCGGCCTTCGGGCTTTCCGCCCTCGCGGGAACGGGTCTAGGCCTGGTCGCCGGGGCATGGCCCCTCGCTGCCGCGGCCCTGGCCCCGCTTCTCACCGTGATCAGGGCGACTCCGGTCCTGGCCCTCATCCTCCTTGCCCTCATCTGGTTCCCCTCGGGCTTTGTGCCCATCTTCTCGGCCTTCCTCATGGCCTTTCCGGTCATGGTCTCGAGCGCATCCGAGGGGGCAAGGGCATCTGATCCACGCCTGCTCGAGATGGCGAGGCTGTTCAGGGTTCCACCTAGGGCCGTGTTCTGGAAGCTCAGGCTTCCCTCGGCCGCTCCCCATTTAATGGCAGGGGCGAGGAGCGCCCTTGGTCTGTCCTGGAAGGTCGTTGTCGCGGGTGAGGTCCTGAGCCAGCCCCTGCGCGCCCTGGGCACCGGGATGCAGGACGCGAGGGTCATGCTCGAGACCGGCAGCGTCTTTGCCTGGGCAGCGGCTTCGGTTCTCCTGTGCGGGCTCACGGAGTGGATTTTCGGTCTGCTGATCAAGAGAAGGGGACATGATGGCCTACGAGCTGCGTGAGGTCCGCGCCTCCTATGGCGGGGAGGAGGTTCTCGATGGCCTCTCCCTCGGTTTTTCCCCCGAGTCGATAAGCGTTGTCCTTGGCCCTTCAGGCTGCGGAAAATCGACACTGCTCAATCTGATAGCAGGGCTCAAGCCGCCGGACTCGGGAGACAGGCTCGGCTTCGAGGGGGTCCGCTTCTCCTATGCCTTCCAGGAACCCCGTCTCCTGCCCTGGCTCAGCGCGAGGGAGAACGCATGCTTCGCGCTTGAGGGCGCCCTGCCCCGAGACGAGGCCCTGATCCGTGTCGACCGATTCCTGGCCTCCGCCGGTCTCGCCGATGCCGCCATGAAGAAGCCCGCGGAGCTCTCGGGCGGAATGCGCCAACGCCTCTCACTTGCCAGGGCCTTCGCCTTTCCTTCAGAGATACTCCTCCTCGACGAGGCATTCCAGGCCGTCGATCTCGCCACCAAGCTCGAGCTCATGGATGTCTTCATCGGGCTCTGGAAGGAGGAGAGAAGGACTGTCGTGCTCGTCACCCATGACGTCGAAGAGGCCGTGTATCTCGGGGATCGGGTGGTCGTCCTGTCGAAGCGGCCTGCGGCCGTCGTGGCCGATTTTCCAGTGACCGTCCCGCGCGAGGAACGCGCCTTTGGCTCGGCTGCCACCATGGAAGCCGAATCCCGCCTGTACCGCCTTGTGCTCGGCAGGGCCTAAAAGCCCAGAGAGAGAGCCAGAGGGACAGAGCCCCTTAGGGAGACTCGGCCTCGATCCTGGGCCCGATCCGCAAGAGGGCCTCGGAGACGGCCCGCGACAGCTCGTTCTCGGTGAAGGGTTTTGGTAGGAAGCGGCCGCTCGCTTCGGGATCCGCCGCCCTTTCGGGATGGCCCGAGACGAAAAGGACCCCGATGCCGGGCAGGATCGTCTCGAGGCGCTTGGCGAGGGTATAGCCATCCATGAAGGGCATGACGGTGTCCGTCACCAGGAGATCGATCGGCCTTCCATAGCTCTCGGCGATGAGGAGGGCCTCTCCGGCGTTGGCCGCCGCGAGGACCAGGTGTCCGCGCTTGACAAGGAGCCGGGAGGCAAGGCTGCGCAATGCCTCGTCGTCGTCCACGAAGAGGATCGTGGACGCAGCCGCGTCCGCTCCCTCTGGTGGCTCCTGGGGAACGCCGATCAGCTCGGGCTTTTCAAGGGCCTGTGGCAGCCACACGGAGAACAGGGTTCCTCCCTCCTCGAAACAGGTGAATCCGACGGCCCCTCCGCTCTGCTTCGCGATGCCGTATACCATCGACAGGCCAAGTCCGGTTCCCCTGTCCTTGGGTTTGGTGGTAAAGAAGGGCTCGAAGATCTTGTCCTGGATTTCGGGGGGGATGCCCTCGCCGCCGTCCCTCACCTCGATCAGTGTGTAGCTGCCCGGGGCCAGGGTATCGGGCCCCACGGCCTTCGGCGCCTCCAGGATCTCGTTCCTGGTCCCTATGGAGATGTCTCCGCCCTTCGGCATCGAGTCCTTAGCGTTGACGGCCAGATTGAGGAGTATCTGTTCGATCTGCACTGGATCGGCGACTATCCAGGGCGATGAGGCCTTGAGCTCGAGGCTTAAGGATACCTCCTCGGTGAGGAGCCGCCTGAGCAGGCGCTCCGCATCCTGGATGAGGGTGTTGAGATCGAAGGTCTTCGGGGTGAAGGGCTGGCGCCTGGAAAAGGCGAGGAGCTGGCGTGTAAGGTTGGCCGCTCGCGCGGCGGCATTGCGGATGCCCTCCACGTCGTCCCTGGCCTCCCTGCTGTCCCCGATCTCGTCGGTGAGGAGGTTGGCGTAGCCCAGCACAGCGGTGAGGATGTTGTTGAAGTCATGGGCGACTCCGCCTGCGAGACGTCCGATCGACTCCATCTTCTGGGCCTGGAGAAGGCGCTCCTCGAGTTTTCGCCTTTCGGTCGTATCGGTGAGTTCGCCCTGGATGCCCGTGAAAGCGCCTTGGGGGTCGAACAGGGCGACGGCGTTCGCGAGGACATGCACCTCGCGTCCGCCCCGGCCAAGGAGGGAAAGCTCCCAAAGCTCGAGCCGGCGCGCCCCGATGAGGCCCTCGCGAAAGGACTCCCAGGAGAGCATGTCGGGGAAAAGGGATTCAAGCAGGGGAAGCTCCTCTTCACCCCCTATCCCCATGAGCCGCTTGAAGGCAGGATTCGCCTCGGTGATCCGTCCCTTTCCATCTGCGAGGAAGTTTTCCGATATTCCCTCGGTGAAGAGCCGCCGGTATCGTTCCTCGCTCTCCCGCAGCTTCTTTTCCATGCTCGAGCGATACAGCGCTATCTCGATGGCCGTCCTGAGCTCGCGTTCCTCGAAGGGCTTGAGTATGTATCCGAAAGGATGGGTGATCTTAGCCTTCGCGACCGTCTCGTCGTCGGCATAGGCGGTGAGCAGGACCACTGGCACCTTGTGACGCTCATACACGATCCTCGCGGTCTCGAGCCCGTCGAGGCTGCCCTTGATCTTTATGTCCATGAGGACAAGGTCGGGTTCTATCACCTGGCAGTTGGCCAGGAGGTCGTCGCCAGATGCGTAGACTCCGGCGACGGAATAGCCGCTTCGCTCGAGGAAGTTCCTGATATCGAGCGCGACGATGGACTCGTCTTCGACGACGGCTATGCCGGGCACTGTCCCTTAGTCCTTTCTGGCAACGAGGCCGAGCCGCGAAAGCTCGAAGGCCAGCTTGTCCCTGTCGATCGGCTTGAGCAGATAGCTGGTCGCCGCGCCCTCGTAGTAGGCTTCGATCACGTTCTTGGGGTCATCGAGGACCGAGGTCATGATGACCTTGGCTTCGTTCGCCGGCTTCACGCCGAGCTCGCGTTCCATTTCGCGGATCCGCTTGAGCGCCTCGTGTCCGTCCATCTTGGGCATCATGATGTCCATGAATACCACGACGTAGGGCTTCTTTTCCTCCCAGGCCATCCGGAAGGCCTTGACCGCCTCCTCCCCGTCGACGACGAGGTCTATGTCGCCGTAGGGCCCGAGGAGTTTCTGCATCATCCTGCGGCTTCCGAAATCGTCTTCGACCACGAGCACTCGCATCATTCCTCCGATCCTCATGTTCTCAAGCCTGAAGGCCGCGGGCCCGGGCCGGCAGCGAGTTCCCGGGCCCGCGCCGCGAATAGGCCAAGACCCTTGGCCTCTCCCTTCCTCGCCGCGAGCAGGGCCGAGAAGGCAAGGCGCTCGCCTTCCCCGAATCCCTCCCTCGCGAAAACCTGGCTCAGCTCCTTGGCCATCAACTCCGCCTCGTGGGCGCTGCCTGTCCTGCCGGCTGTCTCGAGAACCAGGGCGAAATCCAGCAGAAGGCCTTCAAGCCCCTTCTCCAGATCGCGGCCGGCCTGCCGACCCCTGGCAGGGGGTGGAGTCGCCGACTGGGGCTGGCTCAGGGACAGGACCGAGGCTGCGAGGCGGTCGGCCCTGAGCGGCAGGCTTGTGAAGGAAACAGCCTCGGGGAAACCCAGCCTGGCCCTGCAATGGCTGCCAAAACGGAATGCCACGATAAGGCGGTGCTCAAGCCCGCCTGGCAATCCCTGAGCCCTCGTCTCATCTTCCGTCTCGCCGCCAAGGGCTAGGGCCCCTTCGTCACAGATGACAAGCGGAGATCCTGGGACGCCAACGGCCTCGCCGAGATCCCTGGCACGCAGACAGCTAGCCCCGAGGGAGGAAGCGAGCTCTGCCACATCCCCCGCTTCCTCGTCTGCGAATCCGGTGATCACGAGGGTCTTCGCCTCGAGAAAGCGAGGCCGGAGCTCCGGCCTTCCAGCCTCGGGCAGGGCCAGGCTCAGGCATGCCCTTATCCTTGTCCCCCGGCCAGGGGAACTGTCCACGACAATCCTCCCGCCGATGCTCTCGAGGCTCTTGCGGACAATCGCAAGCCCGAGCCCCGTGCCCCCGATCTTGCGCGTGGTCGAGCCGTCGAGCTGGGTGAAACGCTCGAAGGCCGATTCTATCTTGTCCGCCGGCATGCCGATTCCCGTATCGGCGACGGAGATCGAAATGGCCACGCTTCCCTCCGGATCCTCGCCGGGGGCATGACCATCGTCGAAGTCCAGTTCCAGCCTCACCCTGCCCGAGTCGGTGAACTTTGTAGCGTTGTCGATGAGGTTGAGGATGATGCGCTTGAGCAGGGCCTCGTCGCCCACGACGAGGTCCGGCAGCCCGGCGCCCTTCCTGAAGCTGGAGCCGAGGCCCTTCCTCGATGCGCTAAGCGCCAGGATGTCCACGCACTCCCCGATGAGGGCGTCAAGGGAGAAGGGCAATGAGACCGGCGCGAGACGGCCTGCCTCCATCTTGGTGAACTGCAGGATCGAGTCGATGAGGCCGCGCAGGGAATGCGCTGCGCCCAGGGCCAGGCCCAGGTTCTCGCGCTGCTCCTCATCCAGGGCGCGCTCGAGAGCGAGCTGCGCGAAGCCTATCACGCTGTTGAGCGGGGTCTTGAGCTCGTGGCTTATGTTTGCCAGGAACTCGCCCTTGAGGCGGTTTGCCTCCTCGGCCAGCTCCTTGGCACGCACGACAGAGAGCTCGTATTCGTGCTTGTACAGGGCTAGCTCGATCGCGACCCTCAGCTCCCGCTCGTGGTATGGCTTGATGATATAGCCGTAGGCGCTTGTGAGCTTGGCCCGCTGGAGGGTCTTTTCGTCAGCGAATGCCGTGACAAAGATGACCGGGATCGGAGCTATCTCACGTATTGCCCGGGCGGTCTCGATCCCGTCCAGTGGCCCTTTGAGCTTGATGTCCAGGAGGATCAGGTCGGGCTTGGCGCTCACGGCGCGCTCGAGCGCCAGAGCTCCGGTGTCGACGACGTCGACAACCCGGTATCCCATGGACTCGAGTCGCATTCGCATGTCGAGGGCGACGATGCTCTCGTCCTCGACGATCAGGATTCCCTTCGCGTTCATCGGGCCTCGGCCGAAGCCTCGGCCTTGAAGGCCTCGTCGATGTCGAGAAGCACTATGAAGTCCCCGTTGTACTCGCCGACGCCGGAGATGAGCGAGTCATCGATCCTGCTGCCGATCCTTGGCGCGTCCTCGATCGCATCGATTTGCATGTCGATGACCTCGCGCACGGAATCTGCGAGCATGCCTATGGTCACCTTTTCGCCGCCATAGCTGACCTGCAGGACCACGATGCTGGTCCCCTCGCCCGTCGCCGTCTCGCCTTCCCCAAAACGGATCCTGAGATCGACGACGGGGATGACGGCGCCCCGGTAGTTTATCACCCCGCGCAGATGGCTCTGGGCCCTGGGCACGCGGGTGATCGCGGCTGACTCGAGCACCACCTCGACCCGCTCCACCTCGATCGCATAGAGCCTGCCCCCGAGATCGAATGCGAGATAGCGCCCGCTCTGCTCGCTTTCCATGGTTTTCAGGCGCTCACTCGGCGACTTTCTTCACGATGCCCAGGAGCTTGTCGGCATTGAAGGGTTTGACTATCCAGCCAGTCGCCCCCGCTTCCTTGCCTTCGTTCATCTTGGAGCCCTGGGACTCGGTGGTCAGGACCAGGATGGGTGTGAACTTGAAGGGCGTCAGCTCCCTGGCCTTCTTGATGAAGCCTATGCCGTCGAGATTGGGCATGTTCACGTCCGTGATGATCAGGTCGAGCGTGGGCCCGCTCTCGAGAACCTTGAGGGCCTCGAGGCCATCGGTCGCCTCAAGGGTCTCGTAGCCCTCCTGCTGGAGGATGAACGATATGCTCTGCCTTATCGCTGCAGAATCGTCGACGATCAGAATTTTCTTCGGCATCCTTGTCTCCTTCCTTTCCTTGCCGTACATATCTCGTCCCGGGACACATAGCCCCGGGTTTGAATCCTCATCTCGCGCGGCGCTGCACCTCGTCTGCTATCCCGAGGAGGCTTATCACGCTGTCGACGCCCCCGTGCTTGATCGCCTCGTTGGGCATGCCGAATACGACGCAACTCGCCTCGTCCTGGGCGATCGTGTATGCCCCGGCGTCGTGCATCTCCCTCATGCCCCTGGAGCCGTCATCGCCCATGCCGGTCATGATCACGCCTATCGCGTTCCTGCCGGCATAGCGCGCGGCCGACCTGAAGAGGACATCGACGCTTGGCCGGTGGCGACAGACAAGCGGCCCCTCCTTGACCTCGACATAATAGCGGGCACCGGAGCGCTTGAGCAGGGTGTGCTTGTTGCCTGGCGCGATCAGGGCCCTGCCGCGGATCACGGTATCGTTGTCCTCGGCTTCCTTCACATTGATCCGGCAGAGGCTGTCCAGGCGCTTGGCGAAGGCGGCGGTGAAGTGCTCGGGCATGTGCTGGACGATCACGATCCCCGGGGCATCCTCGGGGAAGACCTCGAGGAACTCCCTCAGGGCCTCGGTGCCCCCGGTCGACGCGCCGACCACCACGACCTTCTCTGTCGTCTCGACCAGGACGCGCTCAGGGCCTGGCTTGGGCAGGATGACGTCGGCCGTGAGCTTTGGCGCGACCTCCATGGGCCCCGCCTTGGGACGCAGCTTGGCGAGGCGGTTCCTGCTCAGGTAGGCCGCCTTGATGGCATCGCCAATGCGGAGCCTCGACTCCTCGAGGAACTGTTTCGTGCCGAGCTTTGGCTTCTGTATGATCTCGACCGCCCCGTACTCAAGGGCCTTGATCGCGTTTCCTGAGCCGTCCTCGGTCTTGCTCGAGCACACGACCACGGGGATCGGGGAGCGCTCCATGAGGGTCTTCAGGAAGGTGAGGCCGTCCATCCTTGGCATCTCGACGTCGGTGACGATGACATCGGGCATCTCGGTTTCCATGCGCTTGAACGCGAAGATCGGATCGGCGGCCACCGCGATGACCTCGATCTCGGGATCGCTCTCGAGGACCTCTTTGAGTGTCTGCCTGACGACAGCGGAATCGTCCACGATCATGACCCGTATCTTTGTCCCCATCGGTCCTCGCAGTCCTACTTCCGGATGTAGATTGTCGGTGCCACGCCGCGAAGCGGCAGGTCCATCCCCGTGAGCGTCTCTGAATGCCCGAGGATGAGCCAGCCACCCGGCCGCACATGCTCGCAGATCCTCCTGAGTATCATCTCCTGGATCTTCCGTTCGAAATATATGATGACGTTACGGCAGAATACCACGTCGAAGCTGCGGTCGAGTGGATAGGACTCCTCCATGAAATTGATCCTCGCGAAGCTCAGGAAGGAACGGATCTCGGGTTTCATGCGGATCCTCGGCTGGCCGCGGTCCTTGCTCCTGAGCATGTATTTCTTCTTGAAGCTCAAGGGGACGATCGCGGCCCTCTCCTCGTCGTAGATCGCATCCTGGGCCTTCTCTAGGACCTGGGACGAAAGGTCGCTCGCGAAGATGCGAAAGGAGAAGCCCGGGTCGGCCGAGCGCCGTTCGGCAAGGACCATGGCGATGGTGTAGGGCTCCTCCCCAGTGGAGCAGCCGGCCGACCATATCTCCAAGGGCCTCGACGAGCCCGCGCCCGAGATCCTCCTGGCTTCGGGGACGATGTGCTCGATCAGATAGTCGAAGTGATCGGCCTCCCGGAAGAAGTCGGTCTTGTTGGTGGTCACCGCGTCGATCATGTTGATCAGTTCGGTCTCGCGGCCGGAGTCGGAGAAGACCAGCTTGAGGTAGTCCGAGAAGCTCGCCAGGCCGAAGTGGCGAAGGCGCTTCTGCAGCCGAGACTCGAGCATGATGCGCTTCGTGTCCGGCATCCTGATTCCCAGTTCACCCTCGATGAAGGCGGCGAGCTTGTGGAAATCCGCGTCCGAAAGGGTGGGCGTGCCTCCGCTCGGCCCGCCCTCCCCTGTCCCCGCGCTCCTGGATTCCCTGTCCACGGTGCCTAGGCCCCTGCGGCGAGTTTTCTTCCAGCCTCTCGCTGGACCATGCTGGCGAGGCGGTTCACGTCAAGCACGAGGGCGACGGTCCCGTCGCCGAGGATCGTCGCTCCGGAGATGCCCTCGACGTCTCGGAACATGCGCCCCAGGGGCTTTATCACCGTCTGGTAGTCGCCCACGACCTGGTCGACGACGAAGCCGACCCGGGCGTCATGGGCGGTTGCTATGACGATCTGCTCGATGCCAGGTTCCTCTCCCGATGAGTCGAAGTGCTTCCTGAGTGAAACATAGGGGACAAGCTCCCCGCGGTATTCTATGATCCTGCGCTCTCCCCGGGTGCTGAGTTCTGTCTTCGTCATCTCGATGCAGCCATCGACCGAGGAAAGGGGTATGACAAAGAATTCGCGGTCGATGCGGACGAGGAGCCCGTCTATGATGGCGAGGGTGAGGGGTATCTTGAGGGTGACCGTCATGCCCTTGCCACGCGCCGTGTCCAGCTGGACTGAGCCCCCCAGAAGGTCGATCTCGCGCTTCACCACGTCCATGCCGACGCCGCGGCCCGAGACGGTGGTTATGACCTTTGCCGTCGAGAAATTGGGCTCGAAGATGAGGTTGTAGAGCTCCTTGTCCTGGAGCTCCTGCCCGGGCTGGAGGAGTCCCCTCTCTATCGCCTTGTTCCTGATCGCGTCGCGATCGAGGCCCCTTCCGTCATCGGATACCTGGATCAGGACAGAGGCGCCGGAATGTTTCGCCGCCAGCTTTATGGTGCCCATGCGGCTCTTCCCGGCCTTCTCCCTCGCCTCGGGCAGCTCTATGCCGTGGTCGAGGGAGTTGCGGATGATGTGGACCAAGGGGTCCCCGAGGCGCTCTATCACCGTCTTGTCGAGTTCGGTGTCGGCGCCCTCGGCGACGAGCTCGGCCTCCTTGCCGAGCTCGGAAGAAAGATCCCTGACCACCCGCCTGAACTTGTTGAAGGTGCTCCCGATGGGAAGCATGCGGATGCTCATCGTGTTGTCGCGGAGCTGCGAGATGAGGCGCTCGAACTGCTCGGTTATCGACGAAATCGCGGCGTCCTTGAGGCCGAGGGCAGTCTGCTGGAGCCGGGCCTGGAGGGTAACGAGTTCACCCACGAGATCGACCAGGGCGTCGAGCTTGTCGCTCGCGACGCGGATGGTCGCGGCGACGCCCTCCCCCCGCTCGTGGACCTTCTTGAGGTGCTCCTGCTCCATGAGGGCAGACTCGATCTGGGGCTTCGAGACGATGTGTTTCTCGACAAGGACCTCGCCGAGACGTTTTTGCGAGCTGAGGGCTTCCCGGAGGGCTTCCCCGCTGACAGCGCCGCGCTCCACGAGGATCTCGCCAAGGCGCTTCGTGCCCGCTCCGGGGTTGATTCTCGACGCAATGTCGATGCGCTCGATGCCTATTTCGGCCTGGTCAGCGACAAAGATGAAGACATCGTGTATTTCGTTCTCGCCCCCGGTCGTCGTCAGGACAGAGTCCCAGGTGCAATAGCAGCTCTCTGGATCAAGGGAGTCGAGCTCGGGGATCATCGAAGTGTCGGGGTAGTTCTCGGCTTGCCCGAGTCCCGATATCTCCTCCAGGAGGTTGAGGACCTTTGTTCCGTCCCTGAATATCCCGCTCTTGGGCCTGAACCTGACCCTGTAGGTCTCGCTCTCGCCGGGAACCGGCGCAGGCGCATTGCCGGCCTTCTTCGCGCTGGCCTCCTTCCCATTTGGGGTGGCGGCGGTGGCGGCAGGCGCGGAGGCCATGGCCTCAGGCCCGGCCTTGGCGATGTAGGCGAGAAGCCGCGCGAGGAGGGCCTCTCCTTCGGCGATGATTTCACCCGGCACCGGCTCCTCGAAATCGAGGAGCCGCCTGATATGGTCTCGCGCCTTAAGGGTCAGGCCAATCAACTCAGTTGTGACGGACAGCGTCCCGTCCCTGCAGTGGTCGAGCGCGGTTTCGACCTCATGGGTGAAGGCCGAGATGGTATCGTAGCCGAACATGCCAGAGGAACCCTTGACCGTGTGGATCGCGCGGAAGGCGGCATTGATGAGCTCGAGGTCGAGGGGATGGGACTCGAGCTCGAGGAAAATATCCTCAAGATTCGAGAGAAGCTCGAAAGCCTCTTCCTTGAACGCCGATTTGAATTTGTCGATCATCGAGACCTGCCTCCCGGCTTTAGAAATCGGCCAGGGAGGCCTCGAAGTCCTCCGCAGTGTCCGGGCTTCCACGGAGGAAGCCGCTCGCAGACAAGCGCCGCACGACGCGGCCGGGGACAGATCCGGTAAAATGGAATATCTTGCCCCTTGCCAGTGCCTGTTTATGCGCGGCGTAGAAGACCTGGAGGCAGGCGAGGTCGAGGTCCTCTATCGCGGAGAGGTCGGCGAAGACCTCGCTGGAAGCCGACAAGGCGGCAGCCAGCTCGGCCTTCAAGGACGAGGCACGTTCGATGTTCAGCGCGCCCGCGAGCTTTAGGGTTCGCCTCGAAGAGTTCTGCTCCATTGGTCATGCCCCCATGTCTCTCTACTATAAGTCCAGACGCCCAAAAAGCAAGGGATGGGGGCTAGAGGCGGCCACCCCGCGCCGCCGCCTAAAGGAAGTCCGGGATATCCAGGGCAGCCGGGATCTGGATTATGCTCTCCAGAAAGCCCGCCTTTCGCTTCTTCACGTCGATCTGGATGATCGCGGCATGCTGTTCCCTTTCTATGAGGAAGCGCCTGAGCACGAAGGGATCGTTCTCCGAAAGCCCAGCCTCGTCGGCCACCGTTCCGGGCCAGACCCTGGAGATCGTATAGGCCTCGGGCTCGAATAGGCTCCCTGGGATTTGGTTTACTGCCATCCCGAACAGGGCGGGAAAGACAAGGTCGTGACGTTCTGTCGCGGCCGCGCTCTCAAGCGGAATGAATGGCCGCTCCCCGAGATAGCGGACGACTCTGAGGGTCGTCCCGTTATGGCTAAATTCCACGAGGGCAAGGCTTCCTGGGCTCCGCCTCAGCATTATGCCTTGTGCCGGTGGCACCTTCTTGAGCGCCTCGCCGTCGAGGCCGAGAAGCCAGTCTCCGCGCTCGATGCCCGCGTTTGCCTGGGGATGGCGATACACCACCTCAAGGCCTGGCTTTTCCTCGGTGCTTGGGTCCCGCGATTCGGCGAGAGCGAGGCCGAGCCACGCGCGCTTGAGCTCTCCGCCTCTGAAGAGATCGGGAAGGATGCGGGAGACCCAGCTCGCGGGAATCGCGAAATTGAGATTCTGGAACTGGGGCAGGCCAGCGAAAACGACACCCGATGCGATGCCGGCCTCATCAACGAGGGGACCTCCGGAATTGCCGGGGTTGAGGGCGGCATCGACCTGGACTATGTCCCCGGTCTGGAGGATCCTGCGGCCCACGGCGCTCACTATGCCCGAGGTTATGGTGTTCTCGAGGCCAGCGGGGGAACCTATCGCATAGATCCTCTGGCCCGGGATGAGGTCGGTTCCGTCACCGAGGGAGAAGACGTACTCGGGACTGCCTGTCACCTTCACGAGGGCGATGTCCAGAAGCTTGTCCCAGCCCACGACCTTGGCGGGCAGGCGGAGCTCGGGGGAATCGGCGGGACGGACTGTCAGCTTCGAATAGCCTTTGTATTTGGGGTCGACCTCGCTCTCGATGACGTGGTAGTTGGTGATCAGATAGCCGCCAGCGTCGATGTAGAAGCCCGAGCCGAGGATGCGGTCGGGAAGGCCCATTCCCTGTTCGATCTTGATGCCCTTGTCGATGTTGAGCGTCACCACTCCCTTGCGCATCGAGGAGAGGGGATCCTTTGAGGCGAGGAACTCGAGAGCCGCAGGAGGAAGCCCCTCGGCCCGCGCCTTGAGCTCCCTGGAGATGCGCTCGAGCGTCACCCTGTCCCGGGCCGCGAGAGCGCGGCCGGTCCATTTTGCCAGAGCCTCTCTTGAGAAGGTCTTCGAGGCGGCCAGTCCGGCGTCGAGGGCAGCGCGGTACTGGATGAGGGCGGCGGTGACAAGTCCCTTTGAAAAAAAGGCCTCCGCGTCCTTCTCGAGGAACTCCGCCTCCCGTGACGGCTCTGTGGCAATGTCGCCAAGAGCGTGGTCACGGGCGACAATATCCGCAAGACGCGGATCGGCGCTCACGGCACGGAGGCTAAGCCAGAGGGACAGGGCGCCGTGCCAGTCCTGGGCGGCAAGGGCGGTCTGGTACTCCGATCCGAGCTTGGCGATGGCCAAGGCGGTGACGGAGACAAGCTCTTCCCGCGAGGGTCCCGGGGCGCCGGATGCCGGAGCGGCGAGGAGTTCGACTCCCGCCTCGATCGCTCGGGCGGGGTCGGTGGCGAACAGGTCCTTCAGCTGTTGGAGCTTCAGGTCTGCGTAGGGAGTCGCGTATTGGACAGCCGGCTTTGGCGCGGCCGCGCAGGTCATGAGCAGGAGCAGGCCCGCCACAGCGCAGACAGCAAGGGAGAGTCTGGCTGCCGCGGGTCTGGGCATCACTCGGGTCATCGTGCAACCGCCTCTTTAAGGTATGATTTCCGCGAAGCTGGAATCGCCAGCCTTCACTATCCTGAATCTGAAACCCATGCGGTTGAAAACCCCTTCGCCCGCAGGCAGGTTACTGCCAATGTCGAAAGGCTTCTTCCCGATCCACAAGACGGCCGGATTCGTGTCGGGGACGAGGGCCGGGGTCTTGCCGTTCCGGATCAATGACACGAGGTGGCCACCCGAGATGATGAGCACCTCGTCGAACTCCCCGTCCAGCCTCGAGGAGAATTCCCTGCGGATCGAACCATCCGGAAGCTGGTATTGCAGGGCATCGGTGCCGCTCCTGCCCCCGAAGTCCCATTCCTTCCTGAAGGGGAAACGCGTCTGCTCGCGGTAGTCGAATCGGCCGTCGGCGTTCGTGTCCATCCGCACCCAGGCAACAGAATAGCCCGAGCCATCCCAGTCGTAGATGCGCTCGGTCTCGAAGTTCCCATCCCCGTCGGCATCGACTCGCTCCGTCGTGGGTCTGCCCTTGTCGTAGGAAAGCGACGCGAGGAGCCTCCCCTTGCGGTAGCTCTCCCTCGAGACAGGCACCCCGTCCTGGAGCCGCGTGATCGTCTCCTCATCTGAGCCCGAGACCTTCTCCCTGACCGCGACGGCGAGGGAGGCCGCTGTCCTTTCGAGGGGCGGCTCTACCGATGCGGGCGCGGGCAGGAGTTCCGGCCTACCGGAGCCGTCATCGCCTGGAACCAGAATTGGCGAGTAGCTGAAGCCTTCGGGGCCGAAAAGATAGGTCCTCACGAGGGTGGAGGCGGCTGCGGCCGCGGAAGCCGCGGCTACGGGGCCCTCATCCATCGCCATTGCCGGCGCGGAGAAACTCAGATCGGAGCAGGATGGCCAGGCCGAATAGCTCCCTTTGAGGACCCTGTCGCCCCTATCGATCTCGAAGGAGCTGGGTGAGCCAGCCGCGAAGGAGACGCGCACGCGCACCGAGCCGTCCTGGGCCTGGTCCCTTCTCCATTCGACTGGCCGTCCCTTCACCAATTGGGTCCATTCCTCGGCAAGGCCGTCACCATCGCGGTCTGCCTCGATCTGTCCGTCAAAGGAGCGCAGGGCGGCAGCGATCTCCACCCTGCCGGCATCGCTGCCCGCGAGGGACCATGCCTCGTTGAAATCGGCGGCCCAGAGCGGATAAGAATGCGAAACCAGCTCCGCTCCGGCAGTCCTGGCGTCAATGATGCCGTATTCGAGGGCGCGCAGGGTGGCGGCCGCGCTCTTGCCTCCCATTGACCTGAAGGCCAGGACAGCGTCCCTACGCGCCTCGGGACCGGGCATGATGGGGGCGGCGAGGACCCGGATTTCTGGATCGGTCTCCGCGTAGAGCGAAAGCCGTCCAAGTATCGACACGCCGATCGCCCTCGCTGAATCCGAAGGTACTCCTTTTGCCCCGCGCTCGAGGAAGAGCCTGGCAAAACGCGGCTCATCGGGGAACTGCCGCAGTGCGGCCGAGAGCTGGGACTCAAAGAGCGGCCTGTCGCCAAGCCCGAGCAAGGCTCGCGCCCGGATCCAGGCGAGGTCGGAGGGCGCCGCGGTCCGTATCGATGCGAGGGTGGACAGGGCCTCGCGCCAGCGGCGTGAGCGCAC
Organism: Spirochaetaceae bacterium; assembly: GCA_025356015.1. Classification (GTDB taxonomy): domain Bacteria; phylum Spirochaetota; class Spirochaetia; order Treponematales; family Rectinemataceae; genus JANXYO01. The sequence goes on along the minus strand of JANXYO010000118.1, from coordinate 25,130 downwards.
GAGGAGCTCGGCCCGAAGAGCCCGTGCCTCGTCCTCGCGATAGTAGCTGAACCTGGCCGAGGCGATGGCGGCATCGACCTGGGCGAGGGTATCGATCCCAGGCTGCCCCGTCTTGGACGAGGAAAGGGCCTCGAGATAGAGGGAATCCGAGTCTGAGGGGTCCAGGCCAATGCCCTCGGCGAGAAGGGCCCTGGCCCCTCCCCAGTCGCCCGCCGAGGCGAGGAGCCTTGCCTCCTCGAACCATGAGCGTGCCAGGGAAGGCGCCTGCGTTTGCGCGCTCGCGAGCGTGAGCAGGCCGATGAGGGGGACGAGGATGGAGACCGATATCCGCGTGCCCCGGCTCATCGTGCTAGACCTTCCCTTCCCTCGGCGGCAGGCCGATGAGGGCCCGCACATCGTTGTCATCGAGGGTCTCACGTGCCACGAGCTCATCGGCCAGCTTCCCAAGCTGGTCGCGGTGCTCGGTGAGGATGCCGGTCACCCTGACAAGTGCCGCCTGGAGGATTTCCTTGATCGCGGCGTCGATGCGCCTCGCGGTGTCCTCGGAGTAGTCCTTGTGCTGGGCTATCTCCTTGCCGATGAAGATGGGTTCCTCTTCCTGGCCGTATGCCATGGGGCCGAGGGAATCGGTCATGCCCCACTCGCAGACCATCTTCCTGGCGAGGTCGGTGGCCTGGCGTATGTCCTGGGCAGTGCCCGTCGTCGTCTCGCCATAGAAGAGCATCTCAGCGGAATAGCCGCCGTACATGATCGCTATGCGGTCTTCGAGCCATGACCTCGCCCGCGAATAGACATCCTTCTCGGGGATCGAGAGGGCAAGGCCGAGGGCCCTCCCACGCGGCACGACGGTGACCTTGTGCAGGGGATCGGAGTACTTGAGGTGGTAGTGGAGCAGGGCGTGGCCGGCCTCATGCACGGCCGTCGCGCGCTTCTCCTCGTCGGTGATGATCAGGCTCGTGCGCGCGACCCCCATGAGGATCTTGTCCCGCGCTTCCTCGAAGTCCTGCATCTCCACATTGACCCGGTTCTGCCTGATCGCGAAGAGGGCGGCCTCGTTCACCAGGTTGGCGAGGTCGGCACCCGAGGTTCCCGGGGTGGCTCTGGCTATGCGAGTGACATCGACATTCTCATCCACGGGGATCTTGAGCATGTGGATCGCGAGGATGTCTGTCCTTTCCTGAACATCTGGCATCGCGACGACGACCTGGCGGTCGAAGCGGCCGGGCCGCAGGAGGGCGGGATCGAGGACATCGGGGCGGTTTGTCGCGGCCAGGATTATGACCCCATCCTTCGTGTCAAAGCCGTCCATCTCGACAAGCATCTGGTTGAGGGTCTGTTCCCTCTCATCGTGTCCGCCGCCGTAGCCCGCCCCGCGTGTGCGGCCCACGGCATCAAGCTCGTCGATGAATATGATGCAGGGGGCGCTTCGCCTGCCTTGGTCGAAGAGGTCGCGCACCCGGCTCGCGCCGACGCCGACGAACATCTCGACGAAATCCGAGCCCGACATGTGGAAGAAAGGCACATTGGCCTCGCCGGCAACCGCCTTGGCGAGGAGGGTCTTGCCCGTGCCAGGCATGCCGACGAGGAGGACGCCCTTGGGTATCCTAGCGCCCATCTTCACGAACTTGCCGGGGTTCTTGAGGTAGTCGACCACCTCGAGGAGCTCGTACTTCGCCTCCTTCTGGCCGGCGACGTCGGCGAAGGTCGTCTTCTTCGCAGGTTCGACATAGCGCTTCGCCTTGCTCTTGCCGAAGGTGAAGGCCTTGTTGTTGCCCTGCATCTGCCTGAGCATGAACCAGATTATGACAAAGCCGAAGATCCATGGAGCGAACTCGGCGAGGATCTGCAGGGGGCTCGTGCCCTTGACCGAGCCGGTGATCTTGACCTGCTTGTCGCGAAGCTGCTTGAGGAGCTCTAAGTCGACATAGGGGATGTTGGTCTTGAACAGGGCCTGGGCCCCGGTCTTGCCCTTCAGCGTGCCCTGGATCTCGAACTGGTCGACGATCTTGACCGCGTCGACATTGCCCTGGTCGAGGTAGGTAAGAAAGGCCGAGTAAGGGATTTCGGTCGCGTCGTTCCGCTCATTGAACAGGAAAAGGGCGGAGAAGAGCACGCCAAGGGAAAGAAAAAGCGCGAGTGCCGCCTTGCTTCCGCGCGCGGGGCCCTCGGGACTGCCCGGCTTCCTCGGGGGTTTTGGGTTCTGGTCGTCGAAATCCATATAGGGCTCAGGCTCCTTTCACGACGACCGAAAGCCTGCGGCGCTCCTGTCCCTCTGGTCCTGGCCCAGTCCTGAAACGGTCCTTCGCACCGAAGGCAGCTCCAAGGACTGCGACAATACCGTCTCTGTCTTCCGCGACGGGAACGAGTCCGCGCAAACGCGCGCTCAGTCTCCACTCGGAGAACAGCTCGTCAAGGCGCTTTTCGCCGCCCGGAATCGCGATCGCATCGCCTGGGCGTCGAGAACGGATGACAAGGGGGAATCGGAATGCGTCCGCGCGAATGCCAGTGCTTGCTCCCGTGGTCCAATGGGCCTCCACGATGAGCGCGCCTACTCTTATCCGGCAAGGCCGATCGACTACTACAAAATATCCGCCGATCCGAGGAAAATCAAGGCCATCGCGGGCCTCCGTCCGGACGCAGACGAGATCGCCCTCCAGCGAGACCCGGATTCCCGCCCCGCTGTAGCCATAAGCCCCTTCCTCGAGCACCTTGATCGCCGCCCTGGCCATCCCCATGCTGGACCGGCTCTTCCCCTGGATCCTCCCGACAGCGTCGACAAGGGATCGCAGACGCAGGGCGAGGGGCGCCTTGAGGAAGGCCTGGGCCCCGACTTCAAGCCCTCCCCAAGCTGAAGCCGCGAAGGGAGGGCAGAGGACTGCCGCGGCCCGATCGAGGGCCTCTGCCTCCTCGGCCGCCCGTCGCGCTGTCGTGGCAAGGCCCTTCCTCCAACCTCGAAAGTCCTGGTCAAGGAGGGGGATGAGGAGGGACCTGACCCTGTTCCGGAGGTAGTCGGGGGACGCGTTGGACGAATCCGAACTGTGGAGGAGCTTGCGTTCCCGGAGGTAGTCAAGGAGTTCGGCCTTCCCCAGGCCGAGGAATGGCCTGAGGATCCCAGCCCTTCTCGAGGGGATGCCTCGGAGGCCGGCAGAGCCCGAGCCGGCCAGCAGCCTCATAAGGAGGCCCTCGGCGAGGTCGTCGCGGGTGTGGGCCAGAAGCAGCCAAGCAAGGCCATGGTGCCTCATGATGCCCCTCAGGGCCCGGTATCTGAGCTCCCTGGCAGCCGCCTCAGTCCCTAGCCCCCCTTCCCGGGAGAGCCGCTCCACCGCGCCTCGGCGTATCCGCGCGACGCAGAGCCCCGATCCAAGTCCCGAGCAGGTCGCCTTCGCGATGCTCAGCTCGGCGGCGAGCTCAGCCTCGGGCCGCAGGCCGTGGTCGACATGGGCGGCGAGGGGAGGCAAGGGGCAGATCGCCCTGGCGGCAGCGAGCAGGGCAGTCGAGTCGGGCCCGGCCGAATAGGCGACGCAGAGCCTGTCCCCGGGGGGGATGGCATTGGCCCTGAGGAACTCCAGGAGGGCGGCTTCGATGGGGCCTGAGGCTCGACCGTAATTCATCCTTGGCTACCGCTCCAATGAAAAAGGGGAGGCGCGTGCCCTCCCCTTCTCCAGATTCCGACCAGATCGCCCTTTGACGAGGGCTGCTACTTCTTCTCGGACTTCTTCTCCGCGGCCGGGGCTGCTGCGGCGCCAGGGGCGGCGCCAGGAGCTGCACCGGGGGCTCCGGCTGGTGGAGCGGCTCCGGGGACGGCGGCGACGGCCTCGACGACCGGGGTGGCCACGACCTCGGCCTTGGCGTACTTGACGACGGCCACGACGAGGTCGGAGCTGGAGACGATCTTGACCTTGTCGATCGCCGGGATGTCCCTTACGTGGATCGAGTGGTTCGCATGGAGTTCGGAGACATCGATGTCGATCCTCTCGGGGAGGTGGTCGGGATCGCACTCCACGAGGATCTCGTGGGCCGGGTTCTCGAGGATTCCGCCCTCGCGGACGCCGACGGGAGAGCCGACGAGGTGGATTGGCACCTTCGCGGTGAGCATCCTGCCGGAGATAACCTCGAGGAAGTCAATGTGGATGATCTTGTTCGTCAGCGTGTTGCGCTGGCGGGCCTTCACGAAGGCCCTGGACTTCTTGCCCTCGATCTCCATGTCGATGATGCTGGACTCTGAGGCCCCGGCCATCGCCTTGAGGTACTCCTTCTCGTCAAGAAGGATGTGGGTTGCGGGCTGGCCGCCACCGTAAACGACGGCAGGGATCTTGCCCGCCTTGCGAAGCTGGTTGAGTTCGCCTTTCGTCGTCTCCTTGCGGGCGATGGCGGTCAGCATTGGATTTGTCATCTGTATAGTCTCCTTGACCATGAATTTGCTTGAAGGTAGCTGGGACGGCAGGATTCGAACCTGCGAATGCCGGAACCAAAATCCGGAGGCTTACCGCTTGCCGACGTCCCAAAGAGCAGGCGAGAGAAACCGTCGGTCCTTGTCTAGTCCATGTCTATCGGGGAACCGTCCGTCATGGGGGCAGTCTCGAAGGCCTCGAGGATCCTGTCCTGCAGCCTGGTCCGGAAATCTGGATGGATCGGGTGGGCGATGTCCTTGTACTCTCCGTTTCTCGTCTTCCGGCTCGGCATCGCGATGAACACGCCGCTCTTGCCTTCGATGATCTTGACATTATGGACAACGAAGCAGTCGTCGAAGGTCACCGTCACGTAGGCCTTGAGCTTCCCCTCGGTCGTGACCCGTCGGATTCTGATATCCGTGATCTCCATGGCTGCTACACTCCTTGTGGCCCTTTTGCTTCTGCCACAATTCTAGTGAAGCTCCGGAAGCCGCGCAAGCGGCGAGACGGCGCTAGCATGGATGCCGGCTGCGTTGAGGGTCGCGCAGGCCCGGTCCCGGGAGGGCCCATCGTCGAAGACTCCGAAGACCGTGCTGCCCGAGCCCGACATTGCCGCGAAGACAGCGCCAAGGCTCAGCAGGGATTCGCGGATCGACAGGATCCTTGGATGCCCCACGCCGACCCACTCCTCGAAGGAGTTGGCAAAAGGCCACGTCCGGGCGGGCGACCTGTAGGCAGTCTCGATCTCCTGCATACTCAGGTCCCGCTCGGAACTGTCATCGGGTCTGGCACTGTCCAGGAGGGCGTAGGCCCGGGCCGTGCTCACCGGGAAACCGGGGAAGGCCAGGGCCAGGAAGAAGTCCTGGCGTGGGCAGATCTCCCGGACCCTCTCTCCCCTTCCGGAAACGAGGGCGGCGCCCTCGCGGAAGAAGAAGGGAACGTCACTTCCTACCATCGCGCCCGCTTGCGAGAGCTCTTCGATCCCAAGCCCCGTGCCATGGAGGAAGTCGAGGCCCCGCAGCACCGAAGCCGCGTCGCTCGATCCGCCCCCAAGCCCCGCACCAGCCGGGATCCTCTTTTCGATTGAGATGGATACGCCTGAGCGTATGCCCGTGATCCTCCTGAAGGCGAGCACAGCCGCGTGGACGGTGGTCGCTTGGGGTGGACAGTCAAATTCGCCGTCGATCTCGACGGCCTCGGGCGATTTCAAAGATCGGATGGTGAGCTCGTCGCTCAGGGAAACGGCCTGAAAAAGGCTTCGGATCCCGTGGTAACCGTCGGGCCTCCGTCCATAGACCCTCAGATGAAGGTTGATCTTGGCCGGGGCCTCGACGCGGACGCTTGTCCCCATCGAGGCCGCCATTATACCTATATAGCGAGGCTTGTCAAACCCCGCCCACCTGTGCGATCCCTGTAGTATCCGGGCTGGAGGGCGCCCGGGGCGTGAGCCTCCTCGCGATCTTTGGCCTGTCGGCTCGAATTATTTCACGTTCGTAGTTGACAGACCGCCGGATACTCTTTTAGATTTTCGCATGGCGGGCTGGCCGTTCAAGGCCTCGAAACCCGCCTTCCGTCGGCGGCAAGCAGTGTTCTACGGCGCCGCCCACAGCAGGGAGGAACAGGACATGGTCCACACCAACAGCGAATCCGCGATGGACGAAGCTCCCGAGCTCGCACTTCTGGCGGTCTCCGACTACGAGGACGCCGGACAGGGCATGCCGCCGGCGGTGCGCTTCGACGACAGCTACGATGACTACGAGGATGATGATTTCGAGGAAGAAGAGGACTTCGACGACCTCGAGGACGAGGACGCAGACGCCGATGACGACGACTTCGATGACGAGGATGACTTCGACGACGAGGAGTCGGGGGACGACTTCGAGGACGAGGAACTCGACGAGGAAGAAGAGGAATACGACTACGAGGACGATATCGACTACGATGATTTCGACGAATGAGGGCCTCAAGGGCCCCGATCCCAAGCCTTGAAGGGCCGCCCTGGTGGCGGCCCTTCTCGTTTCTCCGCTCCCCTAGAGAACTGGCTTCGGGGCCTGGGGCGGGTCGAACTTGGTCGCGGCCGCCTCGAACCAGAGCTTCTCGAGCTCGTAGAAGCTCCGGGCGCGCTCAGTCATGAGATGCACCACGACTGTGCCCAGGTCGGCGAGGATCCATTCCTCGTCGTCGGCCCCCTTGATCTTGTTGAACCTCTCGAGGTCCAGGCCGGCCACGGCCTCATCCACGAATCGGGCGAGGCCTCTCAGGTGGGCCCCGCTCGTCGCGGTGGCTATGACGAAGAAGTCGGTCCAGGAGGCCCGCTCCCCCAGGTCGAGGACTAGCACCTCGCCTCCATTGTGCTCCGCCAGAAGGCGTGCGATCGCGAAAGCCGCCTCGCGGCTAGTGGCTGATGTATCTGCCATTGAAGTCCTTTCCGAGGATGATTGAGAAATCCGCGTCCGCCTTGGTGCCCTCCACGGGGTCTCCAGCCGGACGGGAAACCAGGTTGCTGCAGCGGATGACGTTGCCGATGTTCTTGGCCGCCTCCGCGTTCGAAAAACGGTCCACGACGATGGTGGCGGCGTAGTCTTCCCGGTCCGCGTTTCCGGCCGAGACCACATCGTAGCCGAAGCTCTGGAAGATCTCTGCCGCGCGCTTCGCGAGGCCCTTCGTCGGAGTGCCGTTCAGGATCTCGATCGTGAAGATCTTGTCCGCCGGTGAGGAGGAGCCCGAGCTCGAGAGGGCGTTGAGGGTCTGCTTGACGATATCGCGCACAAGCTCCCCGTCGTAGTGGGGGAAGAGCAGGCGCTTGCCGTCGACATTCTTGTAGGCTCCGGTCACGCGCTGAAGGACGAGGCGATCGGCGTCCAGCTTCGCGAGCTCGGGCAGAAGCCGCTTCAGGGACTCCGAGCCAAGGTTCGTGCGCAGGCTCCTCTTGAAGGCGGGGAAGACCTCGCTGCGGCCAAGCCATGCCGACTTCTCCCCTATCCTCCTGATGATCGACTGGAAAAGCTTTTGCCGGCGGCCCGCCGCGTCCGCGTCAGTCTCCTCAGGATCGCGGTATGAGGCGAGCTGGACGGTCTTGTCTCCATCGAGGATGACTGCCCCCGAGGGAAGTAGGACCCGCGGCGGTCCGGGGGAATCGACAGCCGTCGGAACGAAGAGCTCGATACCCTCGAGGAGATCGGTCGTCGCGGCGAGGCCGGACTCGTCGAGGATGATCCAGTAGGGGATATCGGTGTCGAGCAGGCGGGCGACCTCGGCTATGTATGCCCTCGGATTCCGTCCGTAGAGCACGTCTATCCTGTCGACCCGGTTCAGCGACTTTATGATGAGGCCGGTCTCGCCGGGGACGTCGAGGAGGGCCCCGCGTCCGTTGGCGGGATAAAAGAGGAAGAGCTCGGTGGACGCGGGCTTTCCGTCCCGCTCGATGATGACTGCCAGGTTGAGGATGCTGTCGGTCTTCACAGTCTGGCCGGCAACCTCCGAGCGGAGGGCGAAACCCAGACCTCCGACCGAGATCGCGACCACGACGAGGATCGCGATCAGGTTGGCGGAGCTCTTGTCTATGGAGATGCGTTTCATTCGGAGGCTGTCCCAGTCTGGAGGCTATTGTACAGCAGCTCGCTCTCGGGGGCAACCGGACGGCCCTCGGCCTTCAGCCACCTTATGACATCGCCCACTGTCTCGCGGAGCATCTCAGGCGGATCGAGGCCAAGGATCCTCTGTCTCCACGACTCGTCGATGTGGTCGCGGCCCGGCTCGAGCTTGTCGGCGCAGTAAACGAGGCTGGCCAAGAGGCCCATGCCAGGCCTGCCCACGGTATGCAGGGCGATGGCCTCGAGGACCTCGGCGTCCTCGTATCCGAAATCCCTAGCAAGAAGGCCAGCGGCCGCCGGACCGTGGATCATCTTCTCGCCCAGGAGCTCAGATCCTTCGACCTTCCCGGCGTAACTGGCGGCAAGCAGCCTCTGGCTCCGCTTGGGGAGCTCCTTGCACAGGTCGTGGGCGAGACCCGCGATCCGGCCGCGCTGCGGATCGATGCCGTGTCTCGCGCAGAGCTCGGCGGCAAGGGCAGCGACCCCGCGTGAATGTCCGGCCCTCGGGGCCGAGAGCATCGCGTCCAGGAGGGACTCGAGCCTGGCGCTCAGGTCAGGAGATTCCATAGAGCCTGTTCTCGATGATGTAGCCATGGACGGCTGCCGGTACCAGGTACCTGAAGGGCAGGCCGGAACGGGCCCTTTCGCGCACGAGGGAGCTGGAGATGGGTATGAGCGGATTGTCGCCGTAGCGGTGAGGGAAGCCGAAGCTCAGCCTTTCCGCTGTGGAGCGGTGGGCGCAGATGAGCTCGGCCTCGGAGGCGAGGACCCCCGGCTCGCGCCACATCGGGAAGCCGGGGACGAGGTCGTCACCGAGGACCAGGCCGGGCTTGCCCTCGACTCCCTCGCGCTGGGCGATCTCCCTGACCGTGTCGATGGTGAAGGAGGTGCCGCCCCGGCGTATCTCGCAGTCGTCGATCTCGGCGAAGGGATCACCGGCTATGGCGAGGGCGAGCATGGCCAGGCGATGCTGGCTGCCGGGGTCGACGGTCAGTTCCTTGTGCGGTGGCCGGAGCGAGGGAACCATGAGGACGCGGTCGTAACCGAACTGCAGCCTGAGCTCCTGGGCCATGATCAGGTGGCCCAGGTGGATGGGGTTGAAGCTTCCCCCGAGGATGAGGACCTTCACCCTTCCCCTCCGTTCCCTGCGCCCTCCTTCTCGGAGTCCTCTTCGGCACCAGGGGATCCGAAGAGATCGTCCTCGACGCTCGTGTTGGCCGCCGCGGCGGCCTCGGCCTCGACGACGAAGCTGAAGAATGCCTCGAGGAGATCGTCGATTCCCACCCGGGAGAACACCGAGATGCCGTGGACCTTCTCATCGGGGTGGGCCTCCTTGAAGGCCGCGAACCTCTCCTCAGCTTCCGGAATGTCGAGCTTCGTGCCGATGAGGAGCCTCGGCTTCTCGGCCAGGGAGGGAGCGTACGAGCTCAGCTCGTCGAGGAGGATCGTGAAAGCCGTCTCCCAGCCCTCATCCGAGAGGTCGACAAGAAAGGCCAGGGCGCTCGTCCTGGCGATGTGCTTGAGGAAGCGCAGGCCGAGGCCGGCGCCCTCGTGGGCGCCCTCGATGATGCCCGGGATGTCGGCGAGGACAATGTCGCGGTCGTGGGCGTGGAGCATCCCGAGGTTGGGGATCTTCGTGGTGAAGGGATAGGGGGCTATCTTGGGCCTTGCGTTCGTGAAGTGGTCGAGGAGGGAGGACTTGCCTGCGTTTGGAAAGCCCACAAAACCGATGTCGGCAATCAGCTGGAGCTCGATGCGCAGCTTCTCGCTCTTCCCCGCCTGGCCGGGCTGAAAGGTGCGGGGCGCCTGGTTGACCGAGTTTTTGTAATGGGTATTGCCCCAGCCGCCGCGGCCCCCCTTAAGGAAGACCCATCGCTCGCCCTCGCCCATCTTCGAGTAGCCGAGGCCGAAGTCCTTGAGCACCTCGCCGGTATCGAGGCGCTTTATGATCGTCCCGGGCGGTACCGCGATCACGACATCATCGCCGTCGCGGCCATGCATGTTCTTCCCCATGCCCGTCTGACCGGTCTGGGCCTTGAAGGTCTGCTGGAAACGCAGGGCGGCGAGGGTGCGAAGGTTGCGGCGCACCTCGAACACCACGTCGCCTCCGCGGCCCCCGTCCCCGCCCGCGGGGCCGCCCATGGGTATGTATTTCTCCCGACGAAAGGCGACGCAGCCGTCTCCGCCCTTGCCCGAGGAGACGGTAATGGTCGCTTCATCGGCGAACTTGATCACTGGTATGTCCTATTAAAGAAGAAACCGCCCCTACAAGCCCAGCCTGATGCTGCGCCGTGAGGCGGCTCCATGTGCCGGGTCCGCGATCGCTTTCCCGGCCCGCCGGGCTTGAGACAGCTACTCAGCTGCTCCAGCCTCGATGATTTCGATGCCTGCGAACTTCCTGCCACGGTATTCCTTGAAGAAGACCCGGCCATCCTTGAGCGCGTACAGCGTGTCGTCCTTGCCGATCCCGACGTTGAGACCAGGATGGATCCTAGTGCCGCGCTGGCGGATTATGATCGAGCCAGCCGTGACGATCTGGTTCCCGTAGGCTTTTACGCCCAGGTACTGCGGATTGGAATCGCGGCCGTTGACGCCCTTGTGTGCCATATCATTTCCTCCAATTACGTTCGATCGTCAGCCCCAGTTCCCCGGGGTATTCCCGTTCAAGACCCGAAAGACCGGCCAGCAGGAAGTCCGCGATGCCCGCGGCTCTCTCGCTCCCGGCCCCTGGCCGCCTCACCCGGAAGTTCAGGATGCCGGGTTCTGGCGCCTCTAGCTCGAGATCGGCTCCCGGGAAGCCCGAAAGCGTTTCAAATGCGGTTCTCGCCAGGACTGTGAACGCGGCGCAGACGATATCCCGTCCTGCCGGCCCTTGGCCCGAGTGCCCGCTGGCCTCGAAGCGGGCAATCCCGCCCGTCTCATCCAGATAGACCCTCGCGGAGATCACCGCTTGAAGGCCCCTTATCCCAGGATCTCCTCGACCTTGAGGAGGGTGTAGGGCTGGCGGTGGCCATGGGTCCTGCGATAGTCCTTCTTGGGCTTGTACTTGAAGACGATGATCTTCTCGCCCTTGATCTCTTCCTGGACGATGGCCTTGACCGCCGCGCCGGCTACGTAGGGAGAGCCGACCTTGACCGTGTCGCCGGAGAAGAAGACAACCTTGTCAAAGGATATCGCGACGCCCTTTTCGGCCTCGAGACGGTCTACCATGAGAACATCGCCCTTTTCGGCGTGATACTGCTTTCCACTGATCTCGACAACTGCGTACATGTGCGTGACCTCGATATAATCAATAGTTGGGCTGTGTCTTATACACCCACGGGCATCCCGCTGTCAATCCGCGCTCACATCGATTCCAGGAAGGGCATGCAAACCAGGCGGGTTCCGGCCTGCAAGGTGGCCCTCACCGCCCTCACAAGCTCGACCCTGCTAGCCGAGAGATCGGCGTCGCTGTTGTTGAGGACGGGGTTGTCCCTGTACCAGGCCGAGAAGTCGACGGCCAGGTCGTGGAGGTAGCCCGCGAGCAGGGAGGGCTCCATGGCCTTGGCCGAGGCCTCGAGGGTCTCGGGGAACTCGGCTATCCGCTTGACGAGGTTCCAGTCCGCGTCCCCGCAGAGAAGCTCGAAACGGACCCTGCCCTTGACGGCATTGCCCTCGCCGGCTTCGTGCTTTCGCAGGATCGAGGAGGCCCTGGCCCCCATGTACTGGATGTAGGGTCCGGTATCGCCTGTGAAGGAAAGCGATGCCTCGGTGTCGTAGAGCATGTCCTTCATGGGCCCCGTCTGGAGGAGGTAGTAGTGAAGGGCCCCCAGGGCGATCTTCTCGGCGACTCCGGCCATGTCCCCGACGGCGCCCTCCCTGCCCTTCTCCTCGATCTCCTTGGCCGCGAGAGCAGAAATCTCGTCCATGAGGTCGTCGGCGTCGACGACCGTGCCCTCGCGGGTCTTCATGCGCCCCGAAGGCAGATTGACCAGACCGTAGGCAAGGTGGTGGAGCTCGGCTGCCCATTCGAAGCCAAGGCGCTTCAGGACCTCGAAGAGGACCTTGAAATGGTATTGCTGCTCGTTGGCAACCACATAGATGAGCCTGTCGTATGGCCAGTCGCCGTGCCTGAAGATGGCGGTGCCGATATCCTGGGTGATGTAGAGGCTGGTGCCGTCCTTGCGCAGGAGGACCTTCTTGTCGAGGCCGGCGTCCTCGAGGTCGACCCATATGGAGCCGTCCTCCTCCTTGTAGAAGACGCCCGCCGCTAGGCCCTTCAGCACCTCCGCGCGCCCCAGTTCGTAGGTGTCGCTCTCGAAGTCATACAGGTCGAAGCAGACATCGGTCCTCTCGTAGGTGGCCTTGATGCCCTCTATAGCCCAGCCGTTCATTCGCTTCCACAGCTCGATGACCTCGCTCTCGCCGGCCTCCCATCGCCGCAGGAGGCCCTGTGCCGCTTCCTCGGCCCGCGGGTCCTCCTCCTTGAGCTTGTTGAACATGACATAGTACTTGCCGACGAAATGGTCGCTCTTCAGACCCTCGTCTGCGGGCAGGCGGCCCTCGCCGTAGCGCTGGTATGCGAGCATCGACTTGCAGATGTGGACGCCCCGGTCGTTGATGTGGTTGACCTTTCGCACCTCGGCTCCAGCGGCAGAGAGGATCCGCGAAATCGATTCCCCGAGGGCGTTGTTGCGCAGGTGGCCCAGGTGGAGGGGCTTGTTCGTGTTCGGGCTGGAGAACTCGATCATCACCTTCTTGCCAGCGAGGAAACCAAAGCTGCCCCAGCCCGGAGACGTCGCCGCTGCGATCGTGGCGCCGCAGATGCCTGGCCTGGCGAGGCTCACATTGAGGTATGGACCTTCGGCCCTGGCCTGGCCACGTGCCCCCGCGGCGGGATCGGCCGCGATCTTGGAGGCGAGGGCAGCCGCCACCTGGGCGGGAGCCGAGCGAAGGAGCTTGGCAAAGGGGAACATCGGGAAGCCGAGGTCGCCGAGCTCGGCCTTCGGAGGTCTCTCTATCACGATGGCCGAGACAAGGTCCGGGCCTGCCTCGACGCCGCGCTCACGGGCATAGGCCTCGAGGGCTCCGGCGACGATGTTCTTCCATGCAGTCTTGAGCTCTGTCATCGCTTTGAGGCTCCTCCCGTCATGCCTTCGGGCCGGATCAATTTGCCGCGCGACGGGAGGGCAGTCTAGCGCGCATCGGCTCCAGCGTTCAAGTCCGCGGCCTCCCGCGGGACATTGCTGGCAGGGCTCTCGCGGCCTCTAGGCCTGCGTCGCGAGGGACCTTAGGGCTGCCTCCATGGAAGCGGGAAGGGAGAGGGTCTTCCTGCGCGATGAGGCCCCGGCGGCAAGCTCGACCTCGGACTTCGAGATGCCCAGGGCGGCGGCGACGCAGGACCTGAGCTCCTCGTTCGCCTTGCCCTTCTCGGGCGGGGCAGCCACCCTGACCAGGAGGCAGCCGCCGCGCATGCCGGCGAGGCATGACCGGGCGGAGCCGGGCACGACCTTGACGGCAACGAGGATGCGGCTTCCTGAGGGGCGTATCCAGTCGGCTGTCTGCATCAGGATCCCCGGCCCATCAGGCCCTGCCCGCGAGCCGCAGGAACTCGTCCTCGCCGATAACGGCGACCCCATAGGACGCCGCCTTCTTGTTCTTGTCGGAGCCCGAGAGCGGATCGTTGGTGACCAGATAGCCAAGGCCCTTGGTCACGCTGGGCTTGGCGGTCCCGCCGAGGGACTTGACCAGAGCCTCGGCCTCGGGCCGCTTCATCGTCTTGAGCTCCCCGGTGAAGCAGAAGCTTTTGCCTGCGAGGGGCCCGCCCGCGGCCGGAACCCTGATGCGGACCGCTCCCGTCGCAAGGAGGGCGTCCATCTCGCCTGCCAGGGCTGCAAGCCCATCGACGATGGTGCGGGCCGTGATCTCCGCCAGTCCATCGACCAAGGCGAGCTCCTCAGGCCCGGCCGCGCGGAGTTTCTCGAGGCTGTCGAAGCCCGCGAGCGCCGCCTTCTGGGTGATGAGCTCTCCGATGCCCTCGATGTCGAAGCCAGCGATAAACTCGCTCAAGGAAACCTCGTTTCGGACCAGGAGGTTGCGCAGGATCTTCCTCGCGAGAAGCTCCCCCATCCGGTCGTACTCGGCAAGCTCGCCCGCCTCGAGGGAGTAGAGGTCAGCGATGGACTTCACCCTGCCGGAGGCGTGGAGCTTGCCGATTATGCCAACACCGAAGGCGCGGATGTCCAGCACGGAGAGCCATTTCTCGAGGCGGTGGAGGGATTTCTTTGGACACTCGGGATTGGGGCAGTAGAGCCTCGTGCCCTCGTCCACAAGGCCCGCTCCACAGGAGCAGGTCGAGGGGACAGGTATCTCGGCGGCATCCTCTGGGTTGTCGACGAGGCTCTCGATCTTGGGGATTATCTCGCCCCGCTTGGTTATCACCACCCTCGAGCCGAGCCTTAGGCCCATGCCCTTTACGATGTTGGTGTTGACGAGGTTCGCGCGCTGCACCGTCGTGCCCGCGAGCCTCACCGGGTCGATGATTCCGATGGGCGTGAAGTTCGCGCCAGATTCGCTCCATTCGACCTCGCGCAATGTCGAGACTGCCTCCTCGAGGCTGAACTTGAAGGCAATCTGCTTCTCGGGCCGGGCGCGCTCCATGTCCGCCAGGTCGATCTCCCTGCCCTTCACGACGAGGCCATCGATGTCGTAGGGCATGGAAGGACGCTCGGCCATGATGCGGGCGCGGTAGCCGACGACCTCCCCGGCGCTGGTGCACAGCCGCATCGGCACAGTCTCGAAGCCCATCGTCTCGAGCCATGAGAGCTTGTACAGCTCGTCGGCGAAACCGGATCGGGGATCGCGGGAGCCCCGATCCGGCAAGGCCCGGGCGTCGTAGCAGATGACGCGGAGGTCCTCGCTGCCGACTCCGTCCTTGCGCTTCATGAGACCGTTCGCTGCGTTGCGGCAATTGGCCTTGTCGGCATACTTCGTGCGGTGGATCTCCCTGGTCATCACGACCTCGCCACGCACCGCGCCGTCGAAGGGAGCCTTGAGGCGGCCGACCACGCCACGCATCCGCGACGCGTTGGGCGTGATGTCGTCCCCGATCTCGCCATCGCCCCTCGTGACGGCGCGGGAGAGCAGGCCACCCGAGTACTGAAGCTCCAGGCTCGCGCCGTCCAGCTTGTACTGGACTAGGTATTCGGGATGGGCCACCTTGGCCGCCCAGGCGAGGAACTCCTCGGGGTTTGAGGCCTTCTCCTGGCTGCCCATGGGCATGAGGTGGCGCTCCTTTGGCCAGCCGTCGGCACTGTCTGGGCCGACGGCGCCGAGGACCGGGTTGTCGGGATCGAGTGAAGACAACTCGTCCCAGAGCTCGTCGAACTCTGCGTCGGAGATCTCCGGCTGTCTGTTGTAGTAGAGTTCCTGATGGTGGACGATGAGGCGCTCGAGTTCGGCGACGCGCCCGCCCTTCTTGCTCGCCATGGCTGCTCCTAGGAGCCATAGTACGCACTCCACCGCCCGGGTGTCAAATCCGCGGTCGATTGACCCGTCCATTGAGCTCGGGCTAGGCTGTGAGAATGCCCGCCGCACTTCCCGACCGCCGCCTTGTCCTTCTTCTGCCGAGCGCCTTCCTTGCGGCCCTTGCGATCGGGATCGTCAACCTTGGCTTCCTTTTCGTCGCCAAGGAAGCCTACGGCGCAGGTCCTGCCACCGTGGGCTGGTTCGCTGCCCTCTGGGCCATCTCCTACTTCCTCGGCTGCATCGTCCTGAAACCGCTGTCGCGCATCCTGCCCGCCCCGGTCTCCATGGCCCTCATGCACCTATCCTCGGCCGCCCTCCTTGTGGTCCACCTCCTTACCCCGAGCCTCCTTTCGGCCTTTGTCTGCAACTCCCTGTACGGTTTCGCCTGCGCCCTTTTCTGGCCAAGGCTGATGGGCTGGATCACCTCGGGAGTCGAGGGGCCGGCGCTCGGCAGGGCAAACGGCGCCTTCAGCGCCTCGTGGAGCATGGGCGCAGTGGTCTCTCCCTACATCTCAGGCATGCTCACCGAGAGGGGCGTGTTCCTCCCTTTATACGTGGGCATCGCGGTCTTCCTGGGCACGGGGCTGTTCATCCTCGCGGCGAGACACATCGCTCCCCCGCCCGCGCAGCTTGCCTCAGGGGCGAGGAAGGGCGCCACCGACCATTCGAGCCCCCTGCGCTTCCCCTCCTGGGTCGGGGTCTTCCTCATCTATGCCTTCATGGCTGTCTTCTTCAACATCTTCCCCCTCTACGCCAAGGACGAGCTCGCGATGAGCGAATCGGGTATCGGCCTCGTCCTCCTCATCAGGGCCGCGGCCACCGCACTTGGCTTCGCTTTCGTGGGCCGGATCGCGTCCTGGCATTTCCGTGTGGCCCTGGTCCCCCTCGCCGTGCTCGCGGCACTCTGCCTCGACATCCTCTTCATCTTCATCAAGACGCCCATGGCCTTTGCCCTGGGCCTTTTCGCCACGGGACTCGTGATGGCTTTCATCTACAGCATGTCCCTCTTCTACGGCGCGAGCGGCGCGAGCGACCGCGACAGGCGCGTCACCATCCATGAGGCCCTCCTCACTGCGGGGCAGATTCTTGGCTCGATCGCGGGAGGCCTCGTCTACCAGCTCGTGTCCTGGTCATCGATCTTCATCTGGCTCGCCGTCCTCATGGCCGCCGGACTCGCCCTCCAGGTGGGGATGGTCCGCAGGGGGCGGGAATAAGCGCGTGGCCCTCTCCCCTCCCCCCGATCCCCCAGGGGGCGGATCGAGGTCCCTGGGTGCATCGCCGCGTCCGGGCCCTGATCCTCATTGCCCTGCCCTTCCTCGCGGCCTGCTCGGAACAAGGGGGCAGGATCGAGCTCCTGGCGGAGGCTGAGCTCGGCCCCCGTCTCTCCGACATCATCGCAGCGACGCCCCTGCCCCCCGGGTGGAAGCTTGCAGGCCCTGATTCCGATGCGGCACTCGGCCTTGAGCTCGCCAAGGACGTTGATGCGCAGGCCCCCGCCTCGCTGCTTCTTGGCCCGCGGACCACGCGGGAAGCGGGTACCAGGTGGCTTGCCTTGCCTCTGCCGATATCCAGTCCCCGCTACCGTTTTGATGAGGCCGAGGCAAGGTCGCTCGGGCTCGAGGCACTTGAGTCCGTCGCGCCGCCGCGCCGTGCCGCCGAGATAGGCGGGAAATGGCCGGGCCAGAGCGGCTATCCCTTCGCACAGGGCCTCCTGCTCACACTCTCCGGCAGGAAGGGAAGGGATCCCGCCCTCCTTGGCTGGCTCGACAGGGCCTCGGCCGCCTGCCGGGCCGAGGCCCCACCCTATATCCTCGCCGCGGCCGGGGACATCCAGCTGGGACCAGAGGGCGGCATGCGGCTTCTAGGTGGTGAGGAAGGCCAGGATAGGCTCTTTGGCGGAGGTCTGTTGGCCTTCATGCGGTCTCGGGGCCTCCTGGTCGCCAACCTCGAGGGCCCCGTCACTACGCGCGGCTACCCGAATCCCCGCAAGCGCTTCCAGTTCCGCTTCCCCCCGGGGAGCTCCCGGGCCCTTGGCGAGGCCGGTCTCTCCCTCCTCCTCTTCGCGAACAACCACGCATTCGACTATGGAGAAGTGGGCTTCCTCGACAGCCTTGAGGACCTCGAGGGGGCGGGCATGCCCTTTGTCGGCGCGGGACGCGATATCCAGGCGGCCGAGGCGCCCCGTCTGCTCCCGTCTCCCGCAGGAGGCCAGATGCTCGCCTTCCTCGGTTTTGCCCGATATCCGCGCGAGCGCCTTGGGTTCACCACCGAGGAAGCCGCTGCCGGGCCTTCAAAGCCGGGAGTCGCAAGCGATGAGAACATGAGCCTTTCGGCCATAAGCCTAGCCGCGGCTGGCGGAAACACCGTGGTCGTCATGGCCCACGGGGGCTCGGAATATGTCGAGAGCCCCCCTGCCACCACCCGCGAGCTCTACCGTGGTTTCGCGGACGCGGGTGCCCGCCTTGTCATCGGGAGCCATCCCCATGTCCTCCAGGGCATCGAGGCGCGGGGACAGTCGCTGATCGCCTATTCCCTTGGCAATTTCCTTTTCACCGAGGAAGCCGAGCCGCCCCAGGCCATACCGAGCGCGATCGTCTCCTTCCTTTTCTACCGCGGAATCCCCCGGGGCTTCCTGCCAGAACCCATCAGGGCCGGGATTGACGCAAGCAGTCTCCAGCCCGGCGAGGAGGCGAGGGAGGCCCTCGAGCTCAGACTCTCCCGCCTCTCGGCCGCCCTCGCGAAGGGACCGTGAGCCCTAGACAAGCAGCCCCGGGCCCGAACATGTGACGCGCAGGTTCGCAGCTTCAAATGAAACAGGCCGCCCCCTAAGGGGCGGCCTGTACCGGTCAATGCGTCGCTGACTCAGGTTCCAATTCTGACAAAGGCATCCTTGTAGCCGAGGGACTTGATCCTGTACAGGACCACGCCGCTCTCGTCACGCGACAAGGGGCCGACGTAGAGGCGGTAGGCCGAACCCGTCTTCATCTCGACCCTTTCCATCGCGAGTGGATAGCCCGAGGCGAATCCACCCGCGGCCTTCTCTATCGCCTCGTTTGTTCCATAGACACCGACCTGGACGTAGAAGGAGCCCTTTGATAGGGCAGGTACCAGGGTGACAGCCTTGGGTGTCACGGCTCCGGCCTTGAGCGCTGGCTTTGTCGCCACCTTGGCGCCCGGGCTCGCAGGGCTCGCAGCGGGAGCGCTCGCGCTTCCCGCCGGCGGCCTTGGGGCAGCTGGCTCAAGGGCTATCGAGAGCTCTCCCGGGCTTCCCGCGGCTGCCGCGCCTGGGGCTGGCGCATGCAGGAGCTCCGGGGAGGCGGGTGAGGGCTCGGCGAGGGCCATGCCAGTCGCTGGCTCAACCTGGGCCGGATGCTCGAGGCCCGTGGCCTCGGGAGTTTCGACGAGACCCTCGGCCGGGGGCTCGCTGAGCGGGACCGGGGCCCCGGGAAGGGCGGCCACGGCTGGCTTTTCGATGTCTATGGCCTCTGCAGTCGCCTCGGCCGGCTTCGTGCCCACATCGATCTCAGCAAGCTCGGGCTTTGGCGCCCCAGGGGCGGGAACGGCTATCCTGGGCAGGGCGTCCTCGGGAAGGGTATCGGGACCGAGACCCGGCTCGAGGAGCTCGATGTGGTTTCCGACCTGGGCAAGCTCGGGACGGTCCAGACCTTCGGCCACGGCTGGCTCTTCCGCGACAGGGGCGCTTACATCGGGCTCGGCGAGGGCGACCCGTCCTGGGCCGGTCTTTCTAGGCTGGAGGATTGCCCCGCCCAATTCCTCCGGGCCCGTCGCGGGGAAGGCACGCGCCGAGGGGCTCTGTCCCTCCGGGCCAGGCTGCACCTGGTCTGGGGTGGGCAGGGAAAGGGCGAAGGGGGCCGGCCGGGGCACTCCGGCAAGCGCTGAAGCCTCAGGGGGAAGCGGTGCTTCATCCGCAGCGACCTTTGCCCCGGCCCCAGATTCTGCTGCGGGTGCTGTTGTTGGGACTCCTGCTTGTGCAGCCTCTCCGGGCTCGCTGGCCCCTGCCGGTGAAGCCGGCTCCGATCCAGCAGCCGCCTGGTTGCCTGCCTCGTTGACGGCTGCGTCGATTATGGCGGCGGCCGAGGGAGCGGCTGCGGCTGCGGGAGGCAGGGGAACTGCCGCCCCCGCTGCCGTCGTCTTGCCACGCTCGACGAGGGCCCTGGGATTGAAGTCGGGATCGGCATTCTCGCCTGGCCGGGTCGCGGGCAGACTCGCCTGGGCGTTGCTTACCGTCTTCGATATCGCGCGCACGCGGGCTGCCGAACCGACCTTCATCCCGAGGGCCTCGGCTGCCTTTGGCGACAAGGCGATGAAGACTCCGGGGTTGTCCACATTCCGCGAGATGACGACAGTTATGGTCCTGCCGTTCTCGAGATTGCTCACCTCGACCGAAGTGTCACGGGGAAATGAATTGCAGGCTCCGAAGAGGCCCTCGGAGGAGAAGTCCCCGGCTCCGCCCACAACCGCGTTCCCCTCCCATACGGAGGCCCCGCCGCAGAGCAGGGCGAGGACGATGATCCCCGCGAAGAGCACATGCCGTTTCATCAATGTCCTCCATTCGAGCCGGGCTTGAGACTCCCAAGGCAGGCGGCAGCGAGGGCCTGGCCCACCGAGGCTGCGCCCTGCGCGTTGTTCGCAGCCGCAGAGGGGGAATCGGCTGGGCCTGACACCGAACCCGTGGCGACAAGGACACCGTCAGATACGCGCACGAGGCGCCAGTCGAGCCTGCCGGGTATCCAGGTATCCTTCTTGAAGGCGGAGCTCCGCCATTCGGTCCATATCGCTACGAGATAATCTACGTAACCATCACGCGCCGCGGAAAGGCCGAAGAGCGGTCCCGACCAGAGTTCGCGCGATCCCTTGATTGGCGCGGAGTTTGTCGCGATGACACCCGCAGAGAACAGGCCTTCCATACAGCCCGTGAGCAGGGAATCGTAGGGCGTGGGGGCGAGGCTGGTCTGGGCCGGATCCTCGACAGGGTCGAGGGCCACAGTCATTGCGGAGGCCGGGACAATGGCGAACACCGCAAGCATGAGAAGGGGGAACAAAGATGCTAGTTTTCTCACCGCTACCTTCCTGTTCACCTTCTCTATCGGCCTGCTTGGCCCTCCGCCTTAGGCGCTTCCTTCCATTGCCTTGAGGCAATTGCACGTGCTACTATCGGGGGTACCGGACATGAACTACTACGCGATCCAGGTCTTCACCGACTCCGAGGACGATTTTCTCCGCCGTCTCGGCCCCCTGGCGAGGGAGAGGCGCTTTCTATTGCCCAAGCGGGTCCTTGAGGTCAAAAAGGGCGGCAAGAAGCGCATGCGCGAATCGCCGATCTTCCCGGGCTATGTCTTCATCGAGACAGACGACCTCCTCGCCGATGCCGACGCCTACTGGACCGTACGCAAGACCCCGGGCTTCGTGCGATTCCTCCGCGACAACCTGAGCCCCAGCCCCCTGCCCGAAAAGGACGAGCGCCTCCTCCTGTATTTCATGTCCTTCGGTCCCCGTGCCGATACTTCGACTGTGACCTTTGATGAGAACGAGCGCATCGTCGTTCTGGGCGGGCCGCTCAAGGGCCTCGAGGGGAGCATCGTCAAAGTCGACCGACGCAAGGGCAGGGCCAAGGTGTTGCTCGATATGTGCCAGACGGGCTTCCTCATCGACCTGGGCTTCAAGGCCGTGGAACGGGTCACGAGGGGAGGCGAAGAAGCCAATGGGAAGCCATGAGCACGAGAGCTCCAGGATATACATCATCGGTGCCGGCTTCGCCGGAAGGGCGATCGCCCGCGAGATACGGACGAAGGCCGTCTTTGGCAGCGTCGTCGCCTTCCTCGACGACGACCAGGCGAAGATAGGCGACCGCATAGACAACATTCCCGTCCTGGGGCCCATCAGGGACGTGGTCAACCTCCTCCGGCGCACACCGGCCGACGAGGCGATCATCGCCATCCCCAGCGCTACCAGGGAATTCCTTCGCGAGCTCTACGCCCTCCTCAAGCGGGCTGGCTTTGTCCGCATACGGATAATCCCCGGCATAGCCCAGATCGTCGAGGGAGAGGCCCACCTCATCCAGGCCAGGGAGATAGAGAGCCACGACCTCTTAGGCCGCAACCCCGTCTCGATCGGCCTTAAGGAAAGCCTCTCCTACCTAAGGGGAAAGCGGGTACTGATCACCGGAGCGGGGGGATCCATCGGTTCGGAGCTCTCGCGCCAGCTCCTCTCCGCCGGCGTGGCGCGGCTCTACCTCTTCGGCCATGGAGAGGATGCCATCTACCAGATCGACAGGGAATTGCGTCTCCTGCGCGAGGAGGGGGTCGGCGAGAAGACCTCCATCGTTCCCCTCATCGGAGACCTCAAGGACGAGAGCTACATGCGCTTCGTCCTGGGAAGGCTCAAGGCCGACGCGGTCTTCCACGCCGCCGCCTACAAGCATGTGCCCATGATGGAGGAGAACCCGGTCGCCGCGATCCACAACAATGTCTTCGGCACGCGCAACCTCGTCGAGGCCGCCCTCTCCGCCGGGGTCAGGCGTTTTGTCCTCGTCTCGACAGACAAGGCCGTCGAGCCGGTCTCGGTCTACGGAGCCTCCAAGTTCCTCGCCGAGCGGATCGTGCTCGAGGCTGCCACCAGGGCTGCGCCGGGCAGGGAGTTCATGGTTGTCCGTTTTGGCAACGTCCTTGGCTCGCGCGGCTCGATAGTCCCCCTCTTCCGAAGACAGATCGAGAAGGGAGGCCCGGTCACCGTGACCCACCCCGAGGCCTCTCGCTTCTTCATGACCATACCCGAAGCCTGCTCCCTCGTCCTCAAGACCGGTGGAGTGGGAAAGACGGGGCGCAGCTATCTGCTCGACATGGGCGAGCCCATAAAGATCAAGGACCTCGCCGAGCAGCTCATCCGCTTCCATGGCTACGAGCCGGGACGGGATATCCCCATCGAGTACATAGGCCTTAGGCCCGGAGAGAGGCTCGAGGAGCGCCTCTGCGCACCCGACGAGGTCCTCGTCCCGACGGAGTATCCCCGGATCAACCGCCTTGAATCCAGCAAGGCTTCCTCATTTCCGCTCGCCGAGCTCCTCTCTGCCCTCGCACCCCACTGCATGCCGCAGGAAGGCGGGGAAAAGTCCTACCGCAACCGCCACAGCCTCAGGGCGGCCTTGAAAAGATTCGTCCCGACGCTTATCGTTCCCGACCATGAAAGCGAGTACTGACTTCGTCCCCTTCGCCCTCCCCTCTATCGGGAAGGAGGAGGAGGACGCCGTCCTCGAGGTGATGCGCTCGGGCTGGCTGACCACGGGAAAGGTCGCCCTCGCCTTCGAGTCCGAGTTCGCCTCCTTCGTCGGCTCTCCCTTCGCCCTAGCCGTGAACTCGGCGACAAGCGGCCTCCACCTCGCCCTCGAGGCCCTGGGCGTGGGCCAGGGCGACCTTGTCGCGACAAGTCCCTACACCTTCACCTCAAGCGCGGCTGTCGCACGGCACCTGGGCGCCGAGATCCGGTTCTGCGACATATCCGAGGACGACTACAACATCGATCCCGAATCCCTCGAGGCCCTGCTCTCGAGGGAAAAGCGCATCAAGGCCCTCGTCCTTGTCCATGTGGGCGGCTTTCCCTGCAGGGTGGCCGAGATCCTCGCCATCGCCCGCCGCCACGCCTGCGCCGTCGTCGAGGACGCGGCCCACGCCTTCCCTTCGCGGCTTCCCGAGGGGACGGTGGGAACCCTGGGCGACATAGGGGTCTACTCATTCTACGCGACCAAGACCATCACCACCGGCGAGGGCGGCATGGTTGTCACTGCCGACGAGGGCCTGCGAAAACGCATGGCCCTCATGCGGCTCCACGGCTTCGACCGCGAGGCCTGGGACCGCTACACCTCGAAGGAGGCCTCCTGGCTCTACGGGGTCGCCGAGGCAGGCTACAAGTACAACCTCCCCGACATCCTCGCCGCCATCGGCAGAGAGCAGCTCAAGAAGGCCAGGCTCTTCCTCTGCGAGCGAAAGGCGATCGCCGCGCGCTACCTCTCGGCCTTCGCCAGCCTCGATGCCGTGCAGAGCCCTCCCACCCATCCGGCCCATGCCTGGCACCTGTTTAGCCTGCGGGTCAATGCGGAAAGCCTGGGCTTCGGGCGCGACGAGTTCGTCGTTCGGCTCAAGGAGAAGGGCATAGGGAGCTCGGTCCACTTCATCCCCCTGCACATCATGCGCTACTGGGCCGAGCGCTACGGCCTCAAGCCCGAATCCTTCCCCAGAGCCTTCGAGAAGTTCACACGGACCCTCTCCCTCCCCATCTGGCACGGCATGAGCAAGGCCCAGGTCGAGAGGGTGGTCGAGGCCGTCCTCGACATCTCGGCGCCAAGGGGATCCTGACGCCGCGTAACCGCGAAGCTGAATTGGCGCGCCGGCTCTCGGTGACCGATTTCCAGGCCGAGGGCATGATCCATGCCGCCCTGGTCAGGTCTCCTGTGGCAAAGGGAGAGATCCGCTCGATCGTATTTCCCCGACTCCCTCCCGGCTACCGCACGATCCTTCCCGCCGACATACCAGGAGAGAACCGCATGGTCTCCTTCGGCGCCGAGATCCCGATCCTCGCCGAGGAGAGGATCTCCTACACCGGCGAGCCTGTCGCCCTCATCGCCGGCCCCGATGCCATCCTTGTCGACGAACTGGCCGCGGCCACCAAGGTCAGCTGCGCCGAGGACGAGCCCTTCCTCTCGTGGGAGAGCTTCTCCTCCGACCAGGTCGCGGCCAAGCGCGTCGTCGTCGTGGGCGACCCCGACCTGGCCTTTTCCATAGCCGGCGCTGTGTACGAGGGAACCTACCGAAGCAACTCGATAGCGCATTTCTACAGCGAGGCCCAGGGCGCGGTCGCGGCATACGACTACAACAAGATGGCCATCTGGTGCGCGACCCAATGGCCCTACAATGTCCGCGACTCGGTCGCACGGGCCCTCGCGTGCAAGCTCGAGGATGTCTCGGTCCGCCCTACCCGCCTCGGCGTCCATCTGGACGGCAAGCTCTGGTACCCCTCCTTCCTGGCATGCCACGCCGCCGTGGCGGCTGTGGTCTGCGGCCGCCCCGTCAAGATACTCCTCACCCGCGAGGAGGACCACAGATTCGCCCCCAAGCGCGCGCGCAGCTCGGTGAGCGTCAGGGCCGGACTCGACCCGGCTGGAGACCTGGCTGCCCTCGATGTGCGCATCGCGATCAATGTGGGGGCATACTCACCCCTCGCGGAGGAGATACTTAGCCAGGCCGTCATCGCGGCGACGGGGGCATACACCTGCCCTAACCTGCGGATCGAGGGCTACGCGGTCGCCACGAACACCCCGCCCCTGGGCGCCTTTGGCGGACTGGGGGCCTCGCACAGCTTTTTCGCCGTCGAGGCACATGCCAACCGTATGGCCGCGGCACTCGGGGACGATCCACTTGACTGGAAGTCGCGCAACGTTCTCGTCAAGGGCTCAAGGCTCCTCACCGGGGAAATCCTTGACGAGGAGGTGCCCTATGCGGCCATAGCGGCGCGGCTCGGCGAGATAAGCGACTACCGCCGCAAGTGGGCCGGCAACGAGATAGTCCGCAAGCGCCGCTCGGCCCGCGAGAACGGAAGTCTGCGTGGCATCGGCCTCGCCTTCGCCTAC
>JANXYO010000100.1 GCA_025356015.1 Spirochaetaceae bacterium | reverse complement strand
GGCCAAGATCGGTATTCCCCAAGCCGACGTCACCGCCGGTCTCGGGACAGGACAGGACCTAGTCATCACGAGACGGTTCTGGAAGGCCGGAGAAGCCGCCATGCAGCCCTACCCATTCGCCGGCACCGCGCCCCTGGGAAGCTATGCCAATGGCTCCTGGGTGATCCCCATCGCGCAGCTGAAGTCCCAGCCGATGGCTGAGTCCTGCTACCAGCTTCTTGACGTCTTGCCGGCGGGGGCGCCGCATGCCCACGGCGAGCTTGCCTACTCGGCGAGCATCAGGTGGTACGGATCCACATTCGGAACCCTTGGTGATTCTCCCAACAGGACCATCGCGGACACCCCCCCCGAAGGCCGATTCGCCCTGGTCGACGGCAACGGAAAAACGCTGTGCACGCTGGGCGACGGCGCGGAGGTCCGCACCGTCTACTGCAACATGATGCAAGGGAACCCCAGGAACTGGGACTCGGAGAGCCTCGTGTACACCGGCTCGGGCGATGTCGACGGCGACAGTCTGGCCTGGACCTTGTCGGGGCCGAGCGGCATTGTCCCGATCGCGAGCGGGGCCACGGTCCATTCCATCCTTGCCGGCTTTGGAAGGACGGATCCCGGTTCGTCCGCGGTGAGCGTCGGGTATGCATCGAGCTGGACCGGGGGCGGTTCGAACGGGAGCATCCCGGGCTCGCTGCGGATCGTGGCCGACGCGGTCGCGCCGGTGGTGAGCTGGTTTGGCAGGGTCCAGGGCTCGGCCAAGGTCAACTACACGACGACGCCCGACTTCGACTTCACGCTCAAGGTGGCGGACAACACGGGGATCGGAGCGGTCAGGCTCTACCTCACAGGGGCCGATGGTGTGGCACGCGTCCGGCCCACGAGCTGGGTCACGGGGAGCTACGACTCGGCGACGAACAGCGTCGTGTTGAGCGAGACGCAGAAACAGGCCCTGGCGTCGGGGAGTGGGCTCGTGGCCGCGCTCCCGATGGACGTGTCGGTCCTGGACACGAGGATTCCCTGGCTTCTGCCGGGGCGCGACGGGAACTACGAGTTCATGGCCGAGGTCGAGGACCTCGCGGGGAACGCCGCGAGCCCGGCCTCGAGGGTGATGCTGGCCCGCGACCTGCCGCCGAGCATCTGGGACATCGTGCTGGATCCGAACGCGGATACTGTGTTCTCAAGGCCCAGCGACCTCGGCCAGAGCGGGGAGCTCGCCAAGGTGGTGCTTCCGCTGTATGCGATGAACGCGCCTGCGGAGATTACGGTGAGTGCTCGCGTCGAAGACCTGCAGGGCCACATCGTGCGCGCCGAGGAGGCAGTACCCGGCGCCGACGGCCTGTTCGTGTACGGCTTCGACAGGGGTGAGTATGGGCGCTACAGGGTCTACCTGAAGGCCAGCGACGGGCTCATCGAGAAGGAGATCCAGACCGAGGTCAGGATCAATTCGCCGATGGGGGTCGCTCTGGCGGATCAGTTCACGACCTCGGGCAAGGTGATGGCGCTCAGCTGGGGAACGGATGCGGGCCCTGTGGCGAGGCTCAGCGAGGACGCCGACGATGGACCATACACAGTGCTCTGGACGGTGAGGGACCCCGCAGGCTCGATCGTCGCGAGCCTCGGCGGCCAGGCCAGCTACGTGTTCACGAAGGACATCGCCGCTGACGTGGCGACCTACGGCATCGAGGTGGAAGTGGCCGATCGCTATGGCGCGAGGCGGAGCGCAAGCGCCTCCGTATGGGTGACCAACACGCACGAGGGTGAGCTCGCCTCCGATGAGATCTGGAGCGGGCCGCAATGGATCGGCGGGACGGTGGTCGTTCCCGATGGCAGGAAGCTGACGATCAAGGCGGGCGCCGTGGTGACCGCTAAGAACCTGCCCCAAGGGGCCACGGAGCAGGACTGCGAGCGCTGGAGGATCGAGGTCGCGCCCGGGGGCTCGCTTGTGGTCGAGGGTGGGGCCGAGCTCAAGGCACAGGGCCCCGGGATCGGCTGGGGCGGGATCCGCGTGATGGGCCTCGCCACGATCGGGGATTCGGCGGGAGCGGCCGTGAGCATCGGCGGAGCGGTGCGGGCGATCACGGTGGGCCCCAGCGGCCAGTGCGCGGTGGCGAATGCCGCCCTCGCGGGCAACCTCGTCGGCCTACACGCTGTTGGCAGCTTCCCGACGGTGAGCCTGAGCGGTTTCACGGACAACCTCGGGTACGCGATCAAGGAGGACTCGGGCGGTCGGCCCGTCGTCGTTGGTTGCGGCTTCTCGGGCAACCAGTACACATACTACGACGCCGCGACCGGAACGGCGATCGACATCGGCGCGGTCAACGCGATCGCCGGCAATTCCAATAATCATTAGGGAATGGGAGTCACAGCCATGAAGGTGACAAGTCTTCGTACCAACCTGCTCAGCCTGTCATTGCTCCTCGTCGGAGCCCTCGGGGCCTGGGGGCAGTCCTACCAATACGCGAGGATACTCGAGGCGCGCTCGATGACGGTCGATGCGAGCGAGAACGACGCGCACCTCGCCGTGGACTCCGATCAGGGAACCTCCTGGGTGCCGAATGCCGACGCGTCGCTGTCCAGAATCTTCCTGAAGCTGGATGGCATCCTGCTCCTTAGCGAGATCCAGATCGACGGCGAGCTGCCGCCCGCCTGCTTTGTCAGGGCCGAGTACCTCGAGGATGGAAGCTGGAAACCGATATCCGCGGGGCTCGCCTATGATGGACGCATAGGGATCCTTGACGCCTCGCCCGACTGGGCAGCAAGCGACCAGATCGCCGTCTCGTTCTCGGGGGCCACGCCGAAGGTGAACGAGATCAGGGTACGCGGCATCCCGGCCGCGGAGCTCTGCAGGGTCATGAAGCCCGTCCGGATCGAGGACGAAAGCCCCTCCTATTTCTGGGGCGATGTTGGTGATGTGAGCGACGGCAATCCCAGGACGGTCTGGGGCACCCAATGGAAACGCGGGGACTACCGCTGGTCAAAGGACTCGGGACTCCAGAAAAGCCTCTTCGACGCCGCGATCGACGCCTACGAGGACTCCTTTGTCCGGGGCAGGCATTTCCGAAGCCCATCCTGCTCTGTCGTCTATGCGTACGACGAGGCGCGGACCGTCGACGAGGTCCGCATCTACACACCGAAGCAGAAATCGAGGAACGTGCTGCTGAGCGTGGAGACCGAGAGCGGCTGGAGGCCCCTTGCATCCTTCACGACGAACGCAGCCGGAGGCTGGGCGTCTGCGGTCCTGGCGCAAGGATCGACCCCTGGCAAACGTTTCAGGCTTGAGACTGCCGATGGCTCGTCTGATCCCATGCCGGTGGCGGAGCTCGAGCTCTGGGGCAGAGGCGGACCCTCCGGCCTTCGCTATTCGATCGCCCAGAACATCGGCGCAGCGTCTGGGCTTGCCAGGGATTTCGAGCTCAGACTGACCGAAACCCGGGACTCGGTGCTTCAGCTCATCGCCGGAGCCGACCAGGGCGGGGCCCTAGCCTGTGAGGTGAACGGCTTCTCCATGAGGGCGCAGCGGTCATTCGTCCTGACGGGAGCCGTGGGCTATCAGGTCGCGATCCCGAAATCCCTCCTTGAGACCGGCTCCAACTGGATCCGCGCCACGATGGCCTTCGGCACCGACCGTCTGGACATCTGCCGCATTTCCGACGTCGAGTCGCGCGGCTGCTATGCGGTCGGGGCCGATGCCCTGGGCGATGCTGCCCTGAGCACAGCACTTCCCATGCCCGTCTGGCGCGAGTGCAGCCTTGGCCAGGCCATATTCGGGACTTGGATCGACATATACGGACCTTCGGCAGGGCTCGAGGTCGAGGTCTATTCGGCTGGCGCCTGGCGCGGGCTTTCCGTCGAGCGGGATTTCGGCGACTACCTCCGTTTCGGCGCGCGCGGGACCGTGGAGAAGATCAGGCTCCGATCGGCGTCGGTGGTGGGGGAACTCAGGCTCTGGGGCAGCCCCACCGAGGACAGGGCTCCAAGCGTCAGGATCCTGTATCCCGACGAGGACGGAGACTGGAAGGTGGGAAGCGAGACCGTGTTCGGTTTCGTGGACGATCCCGCCGCTACCGTGAAGGTCAATGGCATCCTCGCCCTCCGCGACGGGCAGTATTTCTCGGTCCGTCTCCCGCATGACCTCGGCACGGAGGGGACGGCCATCACCGCGGTCGCCACGGACGCCAAGGGCCGCAGCGGCTCCGACACCCGCTCGGTCAGCGGCTCGGGCATCCCGGTGCTGCAACTCGACAGAGACGGGACCTTTGCCACCGACAAGGACCTGGTAGTGGTGACAGGGCAGGCCCCCGACGGCTTCCTGCTTACACTCGACAGCTCCCCGGTCGATATCAGACGCGGCGTCTTCTCCGCAAGCCTCTCGGTGCCCAACGGCCTATCGCTGCATCGGCTCGAACTCAAGCACAGGGGCTCGGGGAAGCTCGCGGCCTTCGCCATAGCGCGGACTGTGCGGTATTCGGGCTCCATGGAGATCAGTATCGATGCGCCGAGCCTGGCCTACACCAGCGCCCATACGGTGAGCGTCGCCGGAACCGCCCTCGGCGCCGGACAGCTCTCAGTGACGATCAACGGCAGGAAGGCCTTGGTCTCGGGCTCCAGCTTCAGGACCGAGAGCCCCATTGCCCTGGTCGAGGGGAACAATTCGATCATGGTCGTGGCACGGGACGAACTGGGCAGGACGGCGCAGAAGACCATCCTCCTCCACGCCGACTACACCAAGCCAACGGTGAGGATTCTCGAGCCACTGGCCTCCTCCTTCAGGACCGGCATGATCACCGTGCGCGTGGCGGTGCAGGACGCGAGTCCGGTCGCGGTCACCATAAACGGGCAGGCGGCTGCGGCCCTCTCGGGCGCCTATGTCCTCGAGCTCAACTTCCCTGACGGTCCGGCGACGGTGATCGCCAGGGCCACCGACCAGGCGGGCAACGCCTCCGATCCGGCCAACGTGTCATGGACCGAGGACTCGACGGCCCCGGAGCCATTCGCCGTCGGCATCGCGCCCGAATACCAGAGCGGTTTCAGTAGCGCCTCGCGCACAACGCTCATATTCGGGACGGGGGACAGCACGAGCGGGGTTGCGGGCTACTCCGTCTCGCTTGACGGAGGGAGCTTCGCCCCGGCGACGAGCCCCTTCGTGTGCCCGGCCCTGGCCGATGGAGCCCACGCCGTGGTCGTCAGCGCCAAGGACAGGTCGGGCAACGAGCGCAGCTCCGCGAGGACCTGGACCGTCGACACGGTCGCCCCCCCCGCCCCCTCGACCCTGAGGGCCGTGAGCGCCGATGGAAGCGTGACGGTGAAATGGACCTCAGCGAGCGACGACTCGGTGCGCTACCGCCTCGTCCGCAGCCCCGCCTGGGTCGGAGGGGCGCGGGAGACGGCCGAGCTCGAGCTGCTCGACACCGAAGTCGTCAATGCGGCCGGCTATTCCTACACCGTAGCGGCCATCGACCATGCGGGAAACATGGGACCCGAAGGGACCGCCACAGCGGTGGCGGGCGTCAAGGAGATCGGCATCGCCGAGCCGAAGGACCTCGTCCTCGAGTTCGACAAGGCCGTCCTCGCCATACCCAAGGAGGCCCTCCCCGAGAACGTACGCGGCATCCGCGCCGTCGAAGTCTCCAGCGGCGGACTCGTGGAGAAGGCGGCCTTTGAGCCAGTTGGACCGATCTACCACTTCACCGCCCTCGTCGATCAAGACGGTCAGGTGGCAGAAAGCGAGCACACGGTCTTCGCGAGCGACATCGTGGTGAGCCTCAAGTTCGACCCTTCCCTTGTCCCACAGGGCTTCCCCAAGTCCAACCTCGGCGTCTACTACTTCGACCCCGACTGGTCGCAGTGGATGCGGGTCGAG
>JANXYO010000095.1 GCA_025356015.1 Spirochaetaceae bacterium | reverse complement strand
TGAAAGACCTCCTCGGGATAGTCCCCCCGGACGACGCGAGGGGCTGCCTCCAGGATGTGCATTGGTCGGCAGGCCTCTTCGGCTATTTCCCCAGCTATTCCCTCGGCAACCTCTATGCTTCCCAGTTCTGGGCCGCGATGCGCGGCGCCATGCCTGGCCTCGAGTCGGAGATCGAGCAAGGCAGGCTCGGCGGCCTTTTGTCCTGGCTGCGCGAGAACATCCACAAGCCGGGTTCGATCTGGCTGCCCGGAGAGCTCGTCGAGCGGGTGACGGGGTCTCCCCTGGACGCTCGGCACTTTGTCGCCTATCTCGGGGAGAAATACGCCCGCATCTATGGCTTCTGAGCCAGGCTTTCCCGGTCTCGGCTCAGCCGCCGCCAACCCCTGGCTCTGGGCGGGCCTCGCCGCCTTCTTCCTGGGCCTGGCCCTCGGGCAGCTGCTAGGGGCCCTGCTGCGTCAGCAGCCTGGGCGCGCGGGGCTGGCTGCGCGTACGGGGAGGCCGCGATCCTGGAAGGGGGCGAGCGTGAGGGCCCTGCTCCTGGCGAGCCTGGCCCTCCTCGCGGTCACGGCCCTCCTCGTGCTTCCGGCCCCCGCGAGCCTCTCCTGGTCTGGCCTCCTGGCCTGGTCGGGACTCGCACTCGCCCTTGGCGGCCTCGCCGGCCTCCTCCCCCTCCCCGTCGGCCTTCCCCTCATTGCCCTCGCCCTCGCCTCGGGCCTGGCCCTGCGATCGGGCCTTTCGGGCTGGACAGCCTGGGAGGGCCCGGGGCCCCTGGCCCGCCTGCTTCCGATCGAGGTCGCCAACGCGGGGAGGCCGGGAAGCCTGGTCCGCGCCGAGCTCGAGCTCGTGGCTGGCCGCGGTCCCGGCCTGATTGAGCTGTCCTTTGATTCGGCAGGTCTGGCGGTGGAGGCCCTCGAGTTCCGCGGACCCCTCTCGGCACTGGCCCTGCTCTCCCGCCTCGACAGGCCACCATCTGACTCAGCCGAGGTCGCGCGCTTTTACCGCGTGGCCGGGCTTGTCGGGCCTGCCCAGTCCGTGGAGCTCCCCCTTCCCGGCGGATGGCCCCTCTCGATCCTGGCCAGGCTCGGGCCGCAGGAAGGCCTCGCGCCCGGCGCCCGCTCCGAGAAGGCTTCCCTTGGCGGCCTTGTCATGAGGCGCAGGGCGGCGAGCGCCCTGCGCGCTCTCGAGCCCCTGCTCTCCCTCTCCTTCTCCATTGACGCTAATCTCGTCCCCGGACCTTAGTCCGGATCCGGCAGGCTAAAGACAGGCACCTGGGACTTCCCTAGCCCCTCCCTAGCCCCTTCGGCCCAGGGCCTTCTCGATCCTCTCGAGGGCCTCGAGGAGGAGCTTCCTCGGACAGCCATAGTTGAGGCGGACAAAGCCCTCGCCTCCGGGGCCGAACTTGTGCCCCTCGTCGCACCACACACCCGCCTCGTGCACGAGAAAGCCATGAAGGGCTCCCGCCTTGCAGGGATCGAAGGGGAGGGCGGCCTTCCTGAAATCCATCCAGGCCAGATAGGTGCCGCCGGAAGCCGTGACAGCGACGCCCGGGAGGCGGGCAGCGGCGAAATCGCCCACGAGACGGCGGTTGGCGTCAAGGTAGACGAGGAGCTCGTCGAGCCAGGGCCCGCCCTCGCGCCAGGCGGCCTCGGCCGCCTGCATCCCGAAGACGTTCGGGTTGGTGAGTCCGAGCTTCCCCGCCTCGGCCTCGAAGCGAGAGCGCAGCCGGGGATTGGGGATCACCGCCATCGAGGTCTGGAGGCCGGCGATGTTGAAGGTCTTGCTCGGGGCGTGGAAGCAGACCAGGTGGTCGAGGATGGCCTGGGGCAGGGCGAGGGTGCTCGCGTGGCTGACCGGGGCATAGACGAGGTCGGCGTGGATCTCGTCGGAGACCAGGACCAGGTCGTGGGCCACGGCGATCCCGGCGAGGCGCTCGAGTTCCTCCCTGCTCCAGACCCTTCCCACGGGGTTGTGGGGCGAGCAGAGGATCAGGACCCTGTCCGAGGGCCCTACCCTCGACTCGAGGTCGCCGAAGTCCATCGAATACCCGCCCTCGGCGAAGGCGAGAGGGTTCTCCACCAGGCGCCGGCCGTTGCGCAGCACGACCTGGGAGAAGGGGTGGTAGACAGGAGGCTGGATGATGACGCCCTCGCCTGGGGAGCTGAAGGCGTTTACCGAGAGGCCGAGGCCGGTGACCACCCCGGGGGTGAAGACCTGCCACTCGCGCGGGACCTCGACCGAGTAGCGGCTGGCCGCCCAGGCGCCATAGGCATCGTGGAAGCCCTCGGTCGTGCCGGCGTAGCCGTACACCGGGTGCGCTGCGCGCTCGGCCATCGCCTTGGCCACAGCGGGAGGGGAGGGAAAGTCCATGTCCGCGACCCATAGGGGGATCAGGTCCCCCTCGGCGTCGGGGCAGAAGCGGTCCTGGTAGCTCCACTTGACCGAGTTGTGGGGCCTGCGGTCGGGGAAGGAATCAAAGTCGTACAACCTGTGCTCCTGGATGGCGGCCTTTCGGCTCTTGCGCGGCGAGGGCCCGATGGCGCCGGCGCCTTCCTGCGTGATGGGCCGTTTAGTATTTGCGGCTCCTCTTGACCATGTCAAGCCGAGCCTCGGCCGCCCGGGCGTGGGCTTCGAGGCCCTCGAGCCTCGCGAAGAGGGCGGCGTCGGCGGCGAGGGGGACGGGGTCTGAGAGCTCAAGCCAGGTCCTCGCCCGTAGGAAAGAGAGGACGGAGAGGCCGCCCGAGAAGCGGGCCGCCCCGCCCGTGGGGAGGCAGTGGTTTGGCCCCGCCCCGTAGTCGCCGAGGACCTCGGCCGAGGCCGGGCCGAGGAAGAGGGCGCCCGCGTTCCGAATAAGCGCCGCATAACGCTGCGGTTCGGCCACCATCAGCTCGAGGTGCTCGGGCGCGAAGCGGTCGGCCGCCGCGCAGGCCTCCTCGGGCGAGGAGGCGACGAAGGCCCAGGCCTCCGAGAGGGCAGAGCCCGCCGTGGCCGCGTTCTGTCCTCCCGCGGCCTCGAGCCCGTCCAGGGCCAGGGCGAGCTCCGCCTCGACCCCGGCCGCCGTCGCCTCGTCCAGGACCACGAGGGCGGCCCTGGCCGCGCTGTCGTGCTCGGCCTGGGCGAGGAGGTCGGCGGCGACGAGGCCTGGGTCGGCCCCGGCATCGGCGATGACAAGGAGCTCGGAAGGCCCTGCGGGGGCGTCGGTGCCGACCTCGCCGAAGAGGAGGCGCTTGGCCGCCGCTACATACCTGCCCCCCGGACCGACGACGAGGTCGCGCGGGGCCATCGGGCCGCAGCCGAAGGCGAGCGCGGCGATGGCCTGGGCCCCGCCCGCGGCGAGGAAGCCCTCGGCCCCGGCGAGGGCCGCGGCGGCGAGGGTCTCGGGAGCGGGCCGGGGCCCGGCGCACCAGATCGAGGCGACGCCGGCCACCTGTGCTGGAACGGCCGTCATGAGGGCGCTTGAGGC
This sequence comes from Spirochaetaceae bacterium, assembly GCA_025356015.1. Taxonomy (GTDB): domain Bacteria; phylum Spirochaetota; class Spirochaetia; order Treponematales; family Rectinemataceae; genus JANXYO01. The sequence goes on along the minus strand of JANXYO010000095.1, from coordinate 3,563 downwards.
GAGGGGGAAGCGGCCGCCGGGGACATAGCAGCCCGCCCGCTCCACGCACAGGAATGTGTGGCCTGCCCTCCCTCCGGGCACGGCCATGTCCAGGTCGGAGAGGCAGGCGCGTTGGGCGGCGGCGAAGGCCCTGATCCTCTCGTGGCTGCGTTCGAGGAGTTGCCTTGTCTCCCTTCCGAGCGAGGCGAGGGCGGAATCGAGCACGGCGCGGCCGAGGAAGAGGGGGGAGCCGGGGGCGATCTCGCCGAGCCTTTCTGCCCAGTTCCTCAGGGCCGCTTCCCCCCTGAGCCTCACCTGCTCCACTATGGCCGCCGCCCCGGCCTCGGCCTCCCTGTCCAGGGCCCGCGCCGAGGGTACTTCGTCGAAGGTGAGGCGTCTCAGTGCGGGCCTGGCCATGCGCCCTCCTGGGGATCGGCCTGGTGGGCGGCCTTGGGCCCGCCCCCGCGGCGGGTGAGCCTGAGCGAGCGGCGGTCCAGCTCGGCCTCGACCTCGGCGAGGCCCGCCCCCGTGGCCACCAGGCGGGCCAGGGCGAAGTACAGGAGGTCGGCGGCCTCAGCGATCACCTCGGCCCTGCCAGCAGCGCGCGCGAGCTCGGCGGCCTCCTCCCTGAGCTTCGAGGCGAGGAGGGCAGGGTCATCGAAGAGGCGCCGCGTGTAGGATCCTTCGACGGCCGTCGTGGCCCTGCTAAGGATCGTATGCTCGAGGAGGCCCAGGCCCCACCGCCCGCCGAAGCAGGACCAGGTGCCGAGGTGGCAAAAGCCCGTGCCCGACTGGCGCACGGTAAAGCGCAGGGCGTCCCTGTCGCAGTCGGCCTCGACCCTGAGGAGCTCCTGACTGTCCCCGGAATCCTCTCCCTTGACCCAGAGTCCGCGTCTGCGCGAGCGGTAGATGCCCTTGCCCCGCTCCACAGCGTGGCTGAGGCTTTCGAGGTCCGACCAGACCAGGCCAAGGACCCGGCCCGCCTCGTCGGCGACGACAGTGGGCCAGAGTCCGTCCTCCCGGTCCGAGACGAGGGGGGCGGCGAAGGCGGCAGCGAGGCTCAGGGCCCCCGTGGCGAGGGCCGTGCCCGCCTGGACGTCGGCCCCCATCCTGTCAAGGGCCGCTATCTCTGCGGCTCCGGCCGCGCCTCCGGCGAAGACGACCCGCAGGCCCTTCGCGGCCCCGGCGATGGAAGCGGCCCTTGCCAGGTCGATCCCCCCGAGGCCACCCTCGTCCTCGATGAAGGTGACGAGGAATCCGCCCACGAAGGGGGCGAGCTCCTCCAGGCTGTCCACGAGACGCCTTCCCGTCGCCCGGGTCCAGCCCTCGTCCCAGACCTCGTCGCCCCGCAGGTCCAGGGCGGCGATAAGCCTCTTCCTTGGCAGGGCGGTGAGGAATTCGGGAGTCGCCATGGTCCCGATCATGAGGGCCCTCGCCCCCGCGTCGAGGAGGCGTATGGCCTTCTCCCTCGTCCTGATGCCCCCGCCCACCCGGCAGGGCCAGCGGCCCGCGATCTCCTCGACGAGGCCCGAGTTGTCCCCCTGGCCCCGGGCCGCGTCGAGGTCGACCACGGCGATCTCCCCGACGCGGGAATAGCGGGCCGCGAGGGCAAGAGGGTCCCCGAGGTCGAGGGCCTCGAACTTGCCGCCACGAAGCTGGACTGCCCGGCCCCTCTGGATGTCGATGCTCGGTACTATCATGTTCTCGCTCCTATGCCTTCGGATTCGAGGCCGCGCTTGACCTCGGCTATGCTGAGCTCTCCCCGGTGGAATACGCCGGCGGCGAGGACAGCCCTTGCTCCCGATCGCGCCGCGTCGGCGAAGTGCTTGAGGCCTTCCCGGCCACGCCCAGCCCCGCCCGAGGCTATCACCGGGAGGCCGCAGGCCCTCGAGACCGCGCCGACGAGGGCGAGGTCGAAGCCCGAGCCCGTGCCGTCGCGGTCGATCGAGGTCAATAGGATCTCTCCGGCCCCGAGCTCGGCTCCCTGTTTCGCCCAGAGCACGACATCGATCCCGGTCTCGCGCCGGCCCGCCTGCGTGCGCACTGTCCAGGACAGGCCGTCTCCGCGCAAGGCAGCGTCGATGGCGAGGACCACGCACTGCCTGCCAAAGCGCCTGGCGAGGGCCGAGATCAGCGCGGGCTCGCCGACCGCCGCGCTGTTGACGGCCACCCTGTCCGCCCCGGCGTCGATGAAGGCGGCGGCGTCGGCTTCAGTCCGAAGTCCGCCCCCCATGAGCAGCGGTATCCCCACCCGCGCCCTGATCAGCCTCAAGGCCTCGAGGGAGGTCTCGCGGCCCTGCAGCGTGGCCGTGATGTCGAGCAGGGCGATCTCGTCGGCGCCCTCGGCCTCGTAGCGCGCCGCGAGGAGCTGCGGATCGCCGGCGTCCGTGAGGGCCTCGAAGCGGGTGCCCTTCACGACCCGTCCGTCCCTGAGGTCAAGGCAGGGGATCACCCTGATCGCCCCCGTCTTGCTGGAGGGGCCACGCGCGCTCCCCGGCCCGTCCTCGCTCCCGGCCAGGGTCGCGTGGACAGGACCTGGGCCAAGGCCGAGCCAGCGGCGGAGGAGCTCCCTTCCCCAGGGCCCCGAAAGCTCGGGGTGGAACTGGCAGAGCAGGAGGCCCCCGCCTCCTTCCCGTCCCGGCCGCGCCAGGGCAGCCACGAAGGACTCGCCGTAGACCGAGGTCCAGGCCTCGAAGCCCGGCGCCGCCGCCTCGAGGCGGTAGCTGTTCGCGAAGTAGGCCCAGCCGGGCCACACGGCGCCCCGGGCCCCGAGGACCTGGTTCCAGCCAAGCTGGGGCACGGGGAGGGCGCCCGAGTACCGCCTGACTGTCCCCGGGACGATGGAGAGCCCAGCGATCCCCGGAGCCTCCTCGCTCTCCTCGCAGCAGAGCTGCATGCCGAGGCAGATCGCCAGGGTCGGTGCCCCCCTCCTCGCACGGTCGATCACAGCCCTGTCCATGCCCCTTGCCGCGAGGGCGGCGCGGGCGGGTCCGAAGGCCCCGACCCCGGGGAGGACGGCGAAGGGCGCTAAGGCGTACTCGTCGGCGTCCCCGCAGATCCAGGGCTCGGCGCCCGCGTTCCGCAGGCCCGAGAGGACAGAGGCGAGGTTCGCCGCCCCCGTCGCGGCTATCGCGACCCTGGGAGCCTCGGCCTTGGGGAGGGACACCGGGACCGGGACGCCGCCAACAATCTTCGAGGCAGCACTCATGCGGGACCTTCCTTGGGCCTCGACTGTCCCCCGTCCTCTTCTCCCCCAGCCCCGTCGGGCAGCTCCTCGAGGATGACGCCACCCTTGGAACTTGGCCGCGGCGAGTCGGCCGCCGGTCCGGAACTGGCCGAGCCGGGCGCCACGTCGCAGGCCTCGCGCAGGGCGAGGGCGAGGGCCTTGAAGGCAGCCTCGGCCCTGTGGTGGGCGTTGTCCCCGCGGAGCACGTCGACGTGGAGGGTGATCCGCGCCGCCGCTGCGAAGCTCGAGATGAAGTGTGCGGCGTTCTCCCCTGCAAGACCGCCCAGCATCCTCGGCCCGAGGCCGAGCCTCACCCGGGCGTAGGCCCGGCCCGAGAGGTCGACGACGGCTCGGGCGA
>JANXYO010000093.1 GCA_025356015.1 Spirochaetaceae bacterium | reverse complement strand
CTCTTCCACGGCTTCCTCTCCTTCACCCCCGGCCTCATCATCCTCGGCTCCATCATCGGCGGCCTGGCGACCGCGACCGAGGCGGGGGCCCTCGCCGTCGTCTACTCCTTCTGCCTAGGCTTCTTCGTATACCGCGAGCTCAAGCCCAAGCACCTCTGGCCCGTCCTCGTCCGCACCTTCCGCACCGTCCTCATGGTCTTCTTCCTGATCGGTGCCTCGGGCGCCTTCGGCTATGCGATGACCATCCTCCGCCTGCCCGACCTGATCACCCAGGGCTTCCTCATGGTCTCGCATACGCCCTGGATTGTCCTCCTCATGATCAATATCCTCCTGCTTCTCCTCGGCGGACCGATGGACATGGCCCCCATGATCGTCATCCTGACCCCGATACTCCTGCCGGTGTGCATGAAGCTCGGCATGGACCCGATCCAGTTCGGCCTCGTCCTGATCTTCAACGCCGGCATGGGTCTGCTCACGCCGCCTGTCGGGACGGTGCTGTTCGTGGGCTGCGCGATCGGCAAGGTCAGCGTCAACGCGGGAACCAAGGCGATGATGCCCTTCTTCTCCGCGATGATCATCGTCCTCTTCCTCATCACCTACGTCCCGATGTTCACGATGTGGTTGCCGCAGTTCGTACGATAGGCAAGAGTCCCCACGCCTAGGGCCTCGAGGCCTGGCAGGGGGGAAACAGAGTACTGACGCCGGGGAGCACACTCCCCGGCGTTTCTTTTAAAATGGACTTGTGTTCCGAAATCCTTGCCGGACTCGGGATCGCGTGATAAGATGAACCGAGGTTCCAGAATGAAGAGAATCATCACCTTCGGCGAGATAATGCTCAGGCTCAAGGCCCCGGGAAAAGAAAGGCTCTTCCAGACAGCCCAGCTTGAGGCGAGCTTCGGTGGCGGCGAGGCCAACGTCGCGGTGTCGCTTGCCATCCTCGGGATGGATGCGTCCTTCGTCAGCGCCCTTTCCGACGATCCGGTCGGGGACGCAGCCCTCCGTTCCCTGCGGGGCCAGGGGGTGGAGGTCTCGCGCGTGAGCCGGGTCAAAGGGCGGACAGGCATCTATTTCCTCGAGACGGGGGCCGACCAGCGTGCCTCGGGCGTCACCTACGACCGCGCCGGCAGCGCGGCCTCCCTCATGAAGAAGGGAGACTTCGACTGGGCCGCGATATTCAAGGGCGCTGACTGGTTCCATCTGACGGGAATCACCCCCGCACTCTCCAGGTCGGCCGCCGAGGCCTGTCTCGAGGCCATGAACGCTGCACGGAAGGCTGGGGCGAAGGTCTCCATCGACCTCAACTACCGAAAGAAGCTCTGGAACTACGGGGCTCAGGCGCCCCAGGTCATGCGGGGCCTCGTCGCCCTCGCCGATGTCCTCATCGCCAACGAGGAGGACATCCAGCTCGCCCTCGGCATCCAGGCCGAGGGCTCGGGGCCTGGCGCGGGAGCGCTCGCCGTCGATGCATACCGCAAGCTCGCCGCCCAGACGAAGCGTGAGTTCCCGACTCTCTCGGTCGTCGCGATCACCTTGAGGGAGAGCCGCTCGGCCGACCGCAACGGCTGGTCGGCGGCCCTCGATGGCAAGGAAGGCTTCCGTGTCTCGGCCCGCTACGAGATCGAGGACATCGTAGACCGGGTGGGCGGGGGCGATTCCTTCTCGGCAGGCCTCATCTTCGGCCTCCTTGAGTACGGGGACGAGGAGAAGGCCCTCGAGTTCGCGGTCGCCGCCTCGGCGCTCAAGCACTCGATCCCCGGTGACTACAACCTCGCGACCCGCGCCGAGGTCGAGCGCCTCGCCTCTGGCGACTGCTCGGGCCGGGTCCAGCGATAATCGGTCGAGGGAGGCACACATGGGCAGCCATTTCTTCAGGGACGCGGACATAGGCACCGACACCATCGTGGCGGGCAAGGTGACCCGCAAGGTCAGGGCGCACGACGGCAGCCTCATGCTGGTCGAGGTACTCTTCGAGGCGGGAGCCGAGGGCGCGGCCCACGAGCATCCCCACGAGCAGGCGAGCTACTGCCTGGCCGGGGAGTTCGACTTCAGCATCGGCAGCGAGACACGGAGGATCAGGAGCGGCGACACCCTGTACATACCGGGCGGGGTGAGGCACGGCACCCGCTGCGTCTCTGCCGGTCGCCTGCTTGACTGCTTCACCCCCCAGAGGGAGGATTTCCTTTAGCCAGATCAGGGGCGCCGGGAAGCGGCGCGCGAAGGCGCAACCTGACACACCGCACGAGGAGGCTCTTTTCATGAAACTCGACACACGTTACGCGAACCATCCCGATGACTTCAGGAAATACGACACCGAGACCCAGCGCCGGCACTTCCTCGTGGAAAAGATCTTTGAGCCTGGTGTCCTCAAGCTCGCCTACACCCACGTCGACCGCGCCATCTTCGGAGGCGCCTGCCCGGCGGGGGAGGGTCTCGAGCTTACCGGTGGCAAGGAGCTCGGGACCGAGCGCTTCCTCGACCGCCGGGAGCTCGGTGTGATCAACGTGGGCGGCCCGGGGAGGGTCATCCTCGACGGGGGACCGATGGGCATGGAAAAGGGGGACGGGCTTTACGTCGGCAGGGGCAATTCCCGGGTCGCCTTCGAGAGCCTCGACCCGGCCAAGCCCGCCAAGTTCTACATGATGAGCAGCCCCGCCCACGCGGCTCACCCCACGGTGAAGATCGAGCTCGCCAAGGCCAATCCCAGGAAGCTCGGCTCGCCAGAATCGTGCAACGTGCGCACCATCTACCAGTATGTGCATCCCGCTGTCTGCGCGAGCTGCCAGCTGGTCATGGGCATGACGATCCTCGAGCCAGGCAGCGTGTGGAACACCTTCCCTCCCCACACCCACGAGCGGAGGATGGAGGTCTACTTCTACTTCGACATGGAGAGCGCCACCAGGGTCTTCCACATCCACGGAAAGCCCGGCGAGACGAGGCACATCGTGGTAGGCAACGAGCAGGCCGTGATCTCCCCCTCCTGGTCGGTCCACTCCGGAGTCGGGACAGGGGCCTACACCTTCATCTGGGGCATGTGCGGGGAGAACCAGACCTTCGACGACATGGACGGCATAGCCCCGTCCGATATCCGCTAGGGGGAGCAAAGCAAGATGGCAGGCATACTCGACAAGTTCAGGCTCGATGGCAAGGTAGCGATCGTCACCGGCTCGGAGCGGGGCCTCGGACAGGGCTACGCGACTGCCCTGGCCCAGGCTGGTGCCGACATCGTCGGCGTCACCTACCCTAGCTCGGCACCCGAGACGGCGGCCGCGGTGGCCGCGGCGGGACGACGCTATGTCCACGTGCAGGCGAACCTCATGAGCACCGAGAGCGTGGCGCGCATCGTGGAGACGGCGGTGAGAGAATTCGGGCGGATCGACATCCTCGTCAACAACGCGGGGATAATCCTGCGCAACGACGCTGTCAACTTCACCGAGAAGGAATGGGACGACGTGATGAACGTCAACCTCAAGACCGTCTTCTTCCTCTGCCAGGCCGTGGCGAGGCAGATGATCGAGCAGAAATCGGGAGGTTCCATCATAAACGTCGCCTCGATGCTTTCCTTCCAGGGCGGTATCAGGGTGCCCTCCTACACCGCCTCCAAGAGCGGAGTGAAGGGCATCACCATGCTCATGGCCAACGAGTGGGCCAAGCACGGGATCAGGGTGAACGCCATCGCTCCCGGCTACATGGCGACCGACAACACGGCGCCCCTGCGGGCAGACGAGCAGCGCAGCTCCGAGATCCTCGCACGGATACCAGCCGGACGCTGGGGCACTCCAGAGGACGTTGGCGGGGCAGCCGTCTTCCTGGCCTCGAGCGCCTCGGAGTATGTGACCGGCTACACCATGGCCGTCGACGGGGGCTGGCTGGCGCGCTAGGGCCAATCAGGCTCGATAGGCAGCAGGAACTGGCCTGAAAGGGGCCAGGGGGCGGACTGCCCGCCCGACCGCATGAAATCATGTTTCTTTACAGGAGCCGAATTCAATGCTAACCTGCAATTGAATTTCAGCTCTGGCAAGGAGGACTTCATGCGGTTTAAACGGGCAGTCTTGCTGTCGGTCTTGGCTTTGCTCATGCTCGCTTCGGCTTTCGCCCAGAAGACGACCATCAATTTCTGGACATGGCGCCCCGAGGACGTCGAGGTCTACAACAGGCTCATCACCACCTTCGAAACGGCCAACCCGGGCATCGATGTGGTCCAGACGGCCCACAAGAGCACGGACTACAACACCATCCTGTCCGCCGCCCTGTCGGGCGGATCTGGCCCCGATGTATTCCAGAGCCGCGCCTACGGCGGCCTCGAGACCTTCGCCCAGTCGGGCTACATGGAGAGCCTCGAGAAGGCCGTCCCCGAGCTCAAGAATTTCGACAAGGCCCCATTGCGGGGAGCCACCTCGATCAAGGACGGGAAGATCTACGGCGTTCCCTTCGCCAGCCAGACCCTCTTCGTCTACTACAACAAGGCCATCTACAAGCAGCTCGGCCTCTCGGTTCCCGACACCTGGGACCAGTTCCTGGCCAATCTCGAGGCGGTCAAGAAGGCCGGTCTCCAGCCCATCGCCAACGGCGGCAAGGAAGGCTGGACCCTCGAGGTCATGATGGGGGCGATCTGCCCGAACTTCTACGGCGCGAACGACTTCTTCAACGCCGTGGTCGCGGGCAAGACCAATTTCCAGGACCCCCGCTTCGTCGCGGCGATCGGGAAGCTCAAGGAGCTCACGCCCTACATGCCCGACCTCTACATGGGGGTGGCCTACACCGACATGCAGTCGGCCTTCATCAACGAGCAGGCCGCCCACTTCATCGGAGGCAGCTTCGAGGCCGGCTACTTCGCCGCCCAGAACCCAAAGCTCGACTTCGACGTCTTCGCCGCCCCCGTCGCGAAGAAGGGCGACAGCCATTACGTGTCAGTCTATGCCGACGGCAACTTCAGCATGAACTCGGGCTCGAAGAACAAGGACGCCGCCGCCAAGTGGCTGCGCTTCCTCGCGGGAAAGGACACGGGCAACGCCTTCATCAAGGAGCTCAAGCAGGTCTCGGCCGTCCCCGGCGTCGACACCTCGCCCTCGCCCTATATCAGCAAGGTCCTCTCCCTGCAGAAGTTCAACACGCCCTACCTCATGCTCGTCGGCTTCCGCTACAACCAGCCGACCGGCTCGGTCCTCATCCAGGCCGCCCTCCAGGGCTTCATGGCCGGCAAGTTCGACGCGGCCGAGGTCGCCAGGCAGGTCCAGGAAGGCATAGCGACCTACTACGAGCCCTTCAAGAAGAAATAGGGAAGGATAGCGAACCGCAGAGGCGCAGAGACGCAGAGACGCAGAGACGCAGAGCTAAGAGGGAGAAACTGGGAATGAGGGAAGGGACTAGCCGTGAAGCTCCGATATTTCTTCCTCTCCCGATACTCCAACTCTCTGACATTCCCTCTGCGCCTCCGCGCCTCTGCGGTTCGCATTTCCTCACTCCGCCATTTGTGATAAGGGGAAGGGATCTTGAGCAGTAAGGACCTTCGCAAGGGCCTGTGGATATCGCTGTTCGTGCTGCCGGGTCTGGCGCTTGTCGTATCCGTAATCCTCGTCCCCCTCTTCATGTCCCTGTTCAACAGCCTGTTCGCCTGGAAGCAGCTCCTGCGCCAGGAGTACATCGGCTTCGACAACTTCGCGAAGATCTTCGGCACCGAGCCCTACCGTACCCGTTTCTTCAACGCCCTGGGGAACAACCTCCGGTGGTTCGTGGCGACCATGCTCGTCCAGAACACCCTCGGCCTCCTATTCGGATATCTCCTCTCAAGGAGGATCCCCGGCCACGGGTTTTTCAAGCGGGTTATCTTTATCCCCGTCCTTTTTTCGATAGTCGCCGTGGGCTTCCTCTGGGGCCTCTACCTCAAGCCCACGGGCCTGCTCAACGGCTTCCTCCGGCTCATGGGCCACGGAGAGCTCGCGCGGGCCTGGCTTGGCCAGGAGTCCATCGCGACCTTCTCGATCATTGCCGTGAACATCTGGAGATGGGTGGGCTTTCCCAGCCTCGTATTCCTCGCCGCGATCGACAACGTACCCGTCGACTGCCTCGAGGCGGCCCACATCGAGGGAGCGGGAGAAGGGAGGATCTTCGTGCGGATCATCCTCCCCCTGATCGTCCCGGCGATCACCGTCATTACGATACTGACGATAATAGGCAGCCTCAACGTCTTCGAGCAGATCTACACGATGACGGGGCTCGACGGCGGGCCCAATTTCTCGACCGACGCGATCGGGACCCTCTTCTACCGGACCGCCTTCGGATCGGTCGACTCAGGCAATCCCGAGATCGGCATCGGATCGGCGATAGGGGTCGTCATCTATGTCCTCACCTTCGGAGCCTCGATCCTCACCCTCGCCACGATGGGCTCGAAGGAGGTGGAGCTGTGACCACAGACCTCCGCTTCCGCGGCTCGAGGCCGGCGAGGAAGGCCTTGATCCTCCTGATCGAACTGGCCTTCATCGCCTACGCCCTTCTGATATTCTACCCGCTCGCGAACATGGTCCTCTCGTCCTTCAAGTCGACAAGGGACATCCTGCGCGCCCCCTTTTCCCTTCCCTCGAGCATCGACTTCGCAAACTACGCGGCCGTGTGGATCGGCAAGGGCTTCGCCCGATACTTCCTCAACAGCCTCTGGATCACCGCCGCCTCGATGGTCCTGGTCCTCCTCCTGGGCTCGATGGCGGCCTACGGGGTCTCGCGCTACCGCTTCCGCCTTTCGACCCTCGTGTACATGATTTTCCTCTCAGGCATCATGCTCCCCCTCAAGGCCGCGATCATCCCCCTCTTCATAATCATGAAAAAGGCGGGCCTGATGGACAACCCGTTCTCGGTCATCCTCATTTTCGCGGCGATGGGTCTGCCCTCGACGGTCTTCATCCTCTCGGGCTTCATGAAGAGCGTGCCCATGGACCTGGACAACGCGGCCCGGATCGACGGCTGCTCGGACTGGGGCATCTACTGGAGGATCATCATGCCCGTCGTGGCCCCGGCCGTCTCCCTCGTCACGATCTACAATGCCGTTCCGATCTGGAACGACTTCTTCTTCCCCCTGGTCTTTCTCCAGAGCGACAGGTGGAAGACCCTGCCGGTGGGCCTCACGAGCTTCTTCGGCCAGTACAGCACCAACTGGAGCCTGCTCTTCACCGGTCTCTCCATAGCCGTTCTCCCCGTGCTCTTCCTCTATATCTTCATGTCCAAATACTTCATCCGCGGCATGACCGCGGGCGCGGTGAAGTGAGCGAAGGCGGAAAGCATGACCAAGTCGACGATCTCGAGCCTAAGGCGTCTCTACGAAAGGGAGCTGCTTTCCAGCGTCGTCCCCTTCTGGGAGCGGCACAGCATGGACCGGGAACAGGGTGGATACTTCAGCTGTCTCGAGCGAGACGGGAAGGTCTTCGACGGGGACAAGTTCCTCTGGATGCAGGGCCGCGAGCTGTGGTGCTTCTCTCGCCTCCACCGGGCCATAAGGCCCGAGCCGCGATGGCTCGAGCTCGCAGCCCACGGGGCCTCCTTTATCCGCGAAAGGGGACGGGCGCCGGACGGGGACTACTGGTTCGCCCTTGACAGGACGGGCAAGCCCCTGGTGCAGCCCTACAACATCTTCTCGGACTTCTTCTGCGCGGCAGGTTTCGCCGAGTACGGCAAGGCTTCGGGCGAGCTCTGGGCCCGCGAGCTCGCATCCTCGTCCTGGAGGAGGATCCTCGAGCGCAGGTCGAACCCAAAGGGGGTCTGGACAAAGCAGATCTCCGAGAACCGCCCCGTCAAGGCCATGGGCATGCCGATGATGCTGCTCTGGATGGCCGAGGTCATGCAGGGCATCGCGGCCAGGGAGGAGCTCGAGGCTATCGTCGAGGAGGCCCTGGGCCAGATATTCTCGATCCACGTCGACCGCGGGAGAGAGGCAGTCTTCGAGCGGGTCTTCGCCGACGGCAGCCACCCCGACTGCATGGAAGGCCGCCTCCTCAACCCCGGCCACGCCCTGGAGACCCTCTGGTTCGCGATGCGCGCCGCCGAAAGGAAGGGAGACTGGGACATGATAGGTAGGGCGCAGGAGGCGATGCTCTGGACCATCGAGAGGGGCTGGGACAAGCGCCATGGCGGTATCTTCTACTATCAGGACTATGAGGGTCTTCCGCCGGAGAAGCTCGAGTCGGACATGAAGCTCTGGTGGGTCCACGTCGAGGCCCTCTGCGCCTTCCTCCTGGCCTACAAGCTCACCGGTGATCCCGGGTGCGAGGCCTGGTTCGACCGCATCCATGCCTGGACCTGGAGCCATTTCCCCGATCCCGAATACGGAGAATGGTACGGGTATCTCGACAGGCGTGGGGATGTGGCCATGAGCCTGAAAGGGGGGAAGTGGAAGGGCCTCTTCCACCTCCCGCGGGCCCTCATGGAGTGCGGTTCGTGGCTCGCTCAGATGGAAGCCACCTGCCCCGAAGGCTCCTATGTGGCGCCCCGCGCCGGAGGAAGGCAGTGATAGACCTGAGCATCACCCAGGACATGCTGGAGAGCTTCGCTACCGAGGGGCGGAATCCGAGCTCGATGGACATCGATTCCAAAGGCAGTCTCGAGATATTGAAGATCATCAACGAGGAGGACAAAAAGGTCCCCTTGGCCGTCGAGCAGGTCCTCGAGCCCATCGCCGCCCTGATCGACGACATCGTGGCTGCCTTCCGCGCGGGCGGCAGGCTCGTGTACATCGGAGCGGGAACCTCGGGCAGGCTGGGCGTCCTCGACGCCTCGGAGTGTCCACCGACCTTCGGAGTCCCTCCGACCATGGTGCAAGGGCTGATAGCGGGCGGGCCCAGGGCCCTCATGTCCTCGATCGAGGGCGCCGAGGACGACTATGAGACGGGGATCAGGGAGCTCGACGGGATCGGCTTTGGCCCGAAGGATGTCCTCGTGGGAATCACGGCCTCGGGCCAGGCGCCCTATGTCCTCGGTGCCATGGCGCGGGCGAAGGAGCTTGGCGCCGTCGTGGCGGCCATCTCCTGCAACCGCGGATCAAAGACCTTCCATCTCGCCCGCCACGCCATCTGGCTCGACGTGGGACCCGAGGTCGTGACAGGCTCGACGAGGATGAAGGCGGGCACTGCGCAGAAACTCGTCCTCAACATGCTCACCACAGCGAGCATGATCCGTTTCGGGAAGGTCTACCACAACCTCATGGTCGACCTCGCCCCTGTCAACAAGAAGCTCGTGGAGAGGGCGAAGCGCCTCGTGCGCCAGGCGACCGGATGCACCCGCGAGGCGGCCGAGGCGGCCTTCGAGGCCTCGGGGAAGCGGCCCAAGACGGCGATCATCATGGTACTGCTCAAGGTCGACAAGGCCGAGGCCGAGCGCCTCGAGGCCGGGGCCGGCGGCCGGATCGCCGATGCAGTCTCCCTGCGGGCTGCCGAGCTGTCGGGAGGGACCGAGCCCGCGCGGCCTGGCGCCTCCGGGGCCGCAGAAGGGAGGCCCGATGGCCGGGAAGGATGACAGGCGGATCAACAGCGCCCTGGCCGCCATCCATGCACGCCTCGATTCGCTCAGCGGCTCAGAGCGCAAGGTCGCCGACTATGTGATATCCGAGCCCAAGAAGACCCTGCATCTTAACGTCGCCGAGCTCTCCCGGCAGAGCGGGGCGAGCCAGGCCTCTGTGGTCCGGTTCTGCAAGCGGCTTGGCCTTGGCAGCTATGCCGACTTCAAGCTGCGTCTAGCCCGGGACGTCTTCCAGGAGAACGACGAGCGTTTCATGCCCGACCTCGATCTCGAGTCGGGGGCGGGCGCAGAGGAGGCCATCGAGAACGTGGTGGCCATGACAGAGCGCGGCCTCGCCCTCCTGGGCTCGACCCTGGATCCAAGGGCCGTCGAGACAGCGGCAGGCCGTGTCCTCGCAGCCTCGATGACGGCCCTCTTTGGCGTGGGGGCCTCGGGCATCGTCGCCTACGACTTCCTGCAGAAGCTCCTGCGCATCGGGCTTCCTGCCTCCTTCTCGATGGACTCAGACCTCCAGGTCACGATGGCCTCATCCCTGCGCCAGACCGACGTCGCCTTTGTCGTCTCCTATTCGGGGGAGAACCTCGCGATGATCGAGGTCGCGCGCC
>JANXYO010000083.1 GCA_025356015.1 Spirochaetaceae bacterium | reverse complement strand
TCGGCCTGGCCCAGGCCATCCTCCACGACCCGCCCATCCTCATCCTCGTCGGGCCTGCCCTGGGCGGCGATGCGACCCTCGTTGAGGATGAGGACCTGGGTGCAGATCGCCTCGACCTCCTGGAGGATGTGGGTCGAGAGGATGACGGTCTTCTCCCGCCCGAGCGCCCTTATGAGGGCGCGGATCTCGATGATCTGGTTGGGGTCCAGGCCCGTGGTCGGCTCGTCGAGGATGAGGATGGGCGGGTCGTGGAGGATGGCCTGGGCCAGGCCGAGGCGCTGGCGGTAGCCCTTGGAGAGCTGGTCGACGGGCCTGTAGAAGACAGGGGCGAGGCCGCAGGCGTCGACGGCGCGTTCGATCGCGGCAGACCGCCCTGGACCCTCGAGGCCGCGGACATCGGCCGCGAAGTCGAGGTACTCGGCAGCGCTCAGGTCCTGGTAGAGGGGGACGGATTCGGGCAGGTAGCCGACCCTGGCCTTGACGGCGATGGGGTCGTCGGTGACGTCGATCCCGTCGACCAGGGCCGTGCCCGAGCTCGGGAAATGGTAGCCGGTCAGGATCTTCATGATGGTGGTCTTGCCGGCCCCGTTGGGACCGAGAAGGCCGAGCACGCTTCCGGTCTCGGCGCCGAAGGATACGCCGCGGACCGCCTCGGTGCCGCCGTATCTCTTGCGCAGATCTCGCGCTTCTATCACGGTTCCTCCTTTTTTCAGTGCATGCGGGAAAACAAGGGCGGCCTCGGCTGGTTACAAGTGCGGCTTCAAGCCTGCCGGGGCCCTTCGGGCCCTAGTCGACATACTCTATTGGAAACTCCATGCGGTCCTTCGAGAGGACGGTGTCGGGAAAGACGAGCCTGGCCTCGTCGAGGAGGCGCTTGAGGTCCCTTTCGGTGTAGCGGGGGCTGTAGTGGATGAGGGCGAGCCTGCGTATGCCGCCGGCATCGCGCGCGATCCGTCCCGCCTGTTCTGCCGTCATGTGCTTCTTCTCGACAGCGCTCTCGAGGAGGGCGGACTCGAACATTCCCTCGCAGACGAGGAGGTCGGAGTTGGCGACCTCGCGGGCTATCTCGGGGAAGTAGAGCGAGTCCGTGACATAGCTGAATTTCCTGCCCGAGCGCGCCTGGCCCATGACCTCGGCACTCGTGACCGTGCGGCCATCGCTCAAGCTGACGCTCTCCCCCGACTGGAGGACAGACCACAGGGGGCCGCGGGGCACGCCCAGGGAGCTGGCAAGCTCGGGATGGAAGGCCCCGGGACGGGCTTCCTCCTCCATCGCGTAGCCGTAGCAGGTCTTGGTGTGGCGCAGGGGGAAGGAGCGCACGTGGAAGCCGTCGCCGCGCCAGACTATGCCCGGCTCGGTGATCTCCTTCACGATAATCTCGTAGTTTATGTACATGTCGAGGGAGCGGCGGTTGTTTTCGATGTAGTCGGCCAGCTTGGGGGGGCCGAAGAGGTAGAGGGGCTCCTCGCGGTCGACCTGGCTCGAGAGCATGAGTATGCCGGGCAGGCCTGTGACGTGGTCGGCATGCATGTGCGACACGAAGATCGCGGTGATCTTCTTCCAGCGGAGGTTGAGCCTCCTAATGGAGATCTGGGTTCCCTCTCCGCCGTCAAAAAGGAAGAGCTCGCCCTCCCGTCGAAGGAGGACGCTCGTGAGGTGGCGGTGAGGCAGGTGCATCATGCCGCCGCAGCCGAGGATGAATGCTTCGAGGTTCACGGAGCGGGATGATACCCGAGATGGCCGGCCTTGTTCAACCGGATGCGGAAATGCATATGGCACAAGGAGCTCGGTCTCGGATATACTCCTGCGACCATGCTTACACGAGCACAGATCGACAGGCTCCCCAAGGTGGAGCTCCATGACCATCTGGACGGGGGCCTGCGCCCCCAGACAGTCATCGACCTCGCGGCCGCGGCAGGCATAGCCCTGCCCTGCCAGGAGGGCGAGGCTCTGGGAGCCTGGTTCCGCCGCGGGGCCGACCGCAAGAGCCTGCCCCTCTACCTCGAGGGCTTCGCCATGACCGTGGCGGTGATGCAGACCGAGGCCGCCATAGAGCGCGTAGCCCTAGAGGCAATCGAGGACCTCGCCGCAGAGAACGTGGTCTACGCCGAGCTGCGTTTCGCGCCCTGCCTCCTCACCGATGGAGGCCTCGACCTCGAGTCTGTCGTCGAGGCCGCCCTGCGCGGTTTCGATGCCGGGGGAAGAAAGACGGGGCTCAAGTGGGGCCTCATCCTCTGCGCCCTTCGCTCGAGGGATCCTGCCCTCTCGCTCGAGACGGCCGAGCTCGCCCTGGCCTACCGTGACAGGGGAGTCGTCGGCTTCGACATAGCCGGGGACGAGCACGGCCATCCGCCCAAGCGCCACATCGAGGCCTTCCAGGCCATTAGGGCAAAGAACTTCAACATCACCATCCACGCGGGCGAGGCCTTCGGCGTCGAGTCGATCTGGCAGTCCCTCCAGGTCTGCGGCGCCCACCGCATCGGGCACGGCACCCGCCTGACCGAGGACATGGTCATCGACGGGAACAGGATCGCCAGGATGGGCAGCCTGGGCAGCTATGTGAGGGACAAGCGTGTGCCCCTCGAGTGCTGCCTGAGCTCGAATGTCCAGACAGGCTGCGCCCCCTCCATCGCCGAGCATCCCTTCGGCCTCCTGTACCGCAGCAACTTCCGGGTCGCCCTGTGCGTGGACAACCGCCTCATGAGCGGGACTTCCCTTGGCCGCGAGATGGAGCTTGCCACACAGGCCTTCGGCCTCGGCCTGCGCGACCTCGAGAAGCTCACCATCAACGCCATGAAGAGCGCCTTCGCTCCTTACGACGAGAGGGTGCGGCTCATCTACGAGCTCATCAAGCCCGGATACGCCGCCGAGCGGGCCTAAGGCCAGCTCGGCGGCCAGTCCCGGGCCTGGCCCCGGGCGAAGCCTATGCCTTGTACCTCCGGGCCCGCCCATGCGAGTATGGCCCATGGATGATTTCCCCGGCCTCGGCCTTTCCGAGCCCATTTCGAAAGCACTCAGCTCCTTCGGCTTCGGGCGCCCGACCCCGGTCCAGGCCGAGGCGATCCCGATCCTCCTTGGGCACCGCGACCTCCTGCTCGAGTCGGAGACCGGGACCGGCAAGACCTTTGCCTACCTGGCTCCGGCCCTCCAGGCCCTCTTCGGGCACACGGCCCCCAAACGCGGCGCCTGCGAGCCCGGGGTCGTCGTAGTTGCACCGACCCAGGAACTGGCAGTGCAGATCGGGCGCGAGGCCGAACGTCTCGCCGCCGCCGCGGGGATGACCACCAAGGTCGTCGTCCTCCTCGGAGGAACCTCCCTCGACCGCCAGATCTCGAAGCTCCGCGAAAGGCCCGAGCTCGTGGTCAGCACCCTTGGCCGCCTCCACGACCTCGTGGCCCTGCGCCAGATCAGCCTCTCCTCCCTCAAGGTCCTCGTCATGGACGAGGCCGACAGGCTCTTCGCCAACGAGACCGAGGAGATGGCCCGTACCCTCCTAAAAGGCACGCCCCGCACGAGCACCCGCGTCCTCGTGTCGGCGACGATCCCAGAGAAGCTCAGGCGGGAGCTGCGGCCCCTCTTGCGCGACACCGCCGAGATCTCGATGCAGGACGAGGCTGTCCTCGCGGGCAGCATCGAGCACTGGTGCTTCTACTGCGACGGCCGCAAACGCCTCGATTTCCTGCGCCGCTTCGAGGCCGCCCTGCACCCGAGCCGCTGCCTGGTCTTCGTCTCCTTGGCGACGCGCGTCGAGCTCATCGGGGAGCGCCTCGCGGATTTCGGCCTTCCGGTCGCCGCCATCCACGCCGGTCTCGAGAAGGAGGAGCGCCGCGTCGCCCTCGAGCGCTTCGCCCAAGGAGAGCTGCGCTACCTCGTCACCTCGGATCTTTCGGCCCGCGGCCTCGACATCCTTGGCATAAGCCATGTCGTGAGCCTCGACCTCCCCGAGGAGCCGACGATCTATGTGCACAGGGCTGGCCGCACCGGCCGGGCCGGAGCCGCCGGGGTGAGCATCGTGCTCGCAGACGGCGTCGAGCTCTCGCGAGCCTCGAAGCTGGCGGTGCGCAGCAAGTTCGTGTTCCGCTGCAAGTTCCTCGAGGGCGGCGCCGTGCTCGAGCCAAGCACCGAGGAATTCTTCGCCAGGGCGGGAAGGGCCGAGGAGGCCAGGATGACCGCCAAAGCCGAACGCCGCGGCGAACCACAGGCGGGCATGGCCCCGGCCAGCGCCGCCCGCCGCGACCCAAGCAGGAGCCAGGGTAGGGAGGACAGCCGCTCGCGTGCCCCCGAGGGCGGCCGGGGACGCCCCCCTGGCGGCAGCCACCGCGAGGCCGGACCACGGGAGCGAAGCCCCCGCGAGGGAAGCTTCCACCACTCGCCCGCCTATCCCAGGGATGAGCAGAGAAGGGACGGCCCGCCCAGGGCTCGCCTCATCAAGGACAGGGGCAGCATGCCCCATCGCCCCGAGGGCGCGTCTCGTCCCGATGTCCGCTCCCCCCGCCCGGCGGGAGACGGAGCCCAGCGCAGGCCGAGGAGCGAAGGCTCTCCCCAGGCACCGGCCTGGTCCAGGGGCGGGGAATCCAGGCCCGAGTCTCGTCGGGACGGACCGCCGCGCCCGCGCAGCCCCCGTGACCGCGACGATGCCTCAAGCCCCCCGCGAGAGGCCCACAGGCCTGGCGCGGCGCAGCGCGACAGGCCCTTCGGCGGAAGCCGCGGGCCCGGCCGCCAGGCAAGCGACCCGCGCAAGCGCGGAGGCGGGAATTAAGGCGTGAGTTCCCCCATGAAAGAGGAACTCAGGCTCCTCCTCGAGGCTCCATCGTCGATCATCCCTGACGTCGAGGCCTCGCTCGGCAACCCGGCCTGGGACGAGGCCGGATCCCGGATACTCATCGTAAGGCTCTCCCCCCAGGCCGACGTCGAACGCTCGAGCCCCCACCTTTTACTCTTCGCCGAGTGCCGCGCGGCCCTCGCCACAGCCTATATCGACTTCGCCTTCCTCCCCTCGCGGCAAGACAGGGCGGTGCTCGAAGGCGCCGGCTTTCCATGGTTCTACGGCCTGGCCTCGGGCCATTCCCCCGCCGACTTCGACCTCATCATGGTCTCGAACGCCTACTCGCTCGAACTGCTCAACCTGCCCTGGCTCTTCTCCACCGCGGGGATCCCGATGCGCTCTTCCCTCAGGCTGGGATCGCCCATCGTCCAGCCGATCGTGATCCTCGGAGGCTCCAACGCCGCGGCCACCGGCTCCCTGCTCTTCCCTCCCTCGGTCGGCGAAGCCGACGGCGCGGGACAGCCGGCGGTCGACGAGGCCTCCTACGACTGCTTCGTGGACGGCATCTTCTTCGGCGAGGGAGAAGGCGCGATAGGCGAACTCGCCCGCATCCTCACCGAGCCCGGCCGCCCGGCGGGGGAACGCCTCGCCTCGGCCGCCGGGGTCGAGGGCTTCTGGGCCTCGCGGTCGGGCAACAGGGCGCGCCGCAGGGTCGCCGACCCGCTCTCTCCCGTCTCCTATCCCATCCTCAACGGCAGCGAGGCAGGGACGGCGAGGCTCCAGATCAGCGCCGGCTGTCCCGGCCTCTGTTCCTTCTGCTTCGAGGGCTGGGACAGACGGCCCTACCGCGAGGTCCCCCTCGATGTCCTGCTCGCCTCGGCGCGGGGGCTCAGGGCAAGGACGGGAGCCGACACCCTCGAGGTCTACAGCTTCAACTTCAACACCCACGAGGAGATCTTCTCCCTCCTCTTCGAGCTCAACAGGATCTTCCGCCGCGTCAACCTCATGAGCCAGCGCCTCGACATACTGGCCACCACGGTCGGCCTGGTCCGCGCCGAGCTCGCGGCCGACAAGAGGTCCTTCACCCTCGGCATCGAGGGCTGCTCGAAACGCATGCGCGCGTATTTCCGCAAAGGGCTCGCAGAGGAGGAACTCGCCGGCCTTATGGAGAACCTCGTCGTGCCGGGAGTGCGCGAGCTAAAGCTCTTCTACATCGTCGCCGGCATCGAGAAAGACGAGGACCTCGCCGAGTTCGCCGATTTCATAAGGGAGCTGGCCGACCGCCGCCGCAGGGTCACCCACGGGATGAGGATCCTCGTCTCCGCCGGCTACCTCTCGCGCCTGCCCTTCACTCCCCTGCAATACGCCCCCCTGGGCCTCGAGCACGAGCCCCTGAGCCGCATCACCGATACGATGCGAGGGGCCTGCGAGCGCGGCGGCATCGAGTTCAGGCTCGCCTCGCATTTCGACGAATACTGCGCCGACCAGGTCCTGGCCCTCGGCGGCTCTGCCCTCGCCCCCTGGATCGAGACGGCTCCCCGCCGCGGCATCATCTACGACGGCGACCTCTCGAGGGGAGCCTGGAATTCCATGAGGGAGCACGCGACCGCGACGGGCCTCCTTGGCCCTGAATTCCTCGGCGAAAAGGCCCAGGCCTGGCTGCCGCCCCTGTCCTTCCTCGAGACGCCCATGGAGAGGCTCTGGAAGCACTATGTCGCGGCCAGACGCTTCAAGGACCGAAAATCCTGTCTCGGCTCCGAGTGCTCCGACTGCGGAGCCTGCCAGGACGGCGACGAGAGGGCAGCCCTGACCGGCCACGAGACCAGGGCCATGAGCGCCTCGGATTTCCCCGACCGCGTCGCACGCCTGCTTGCCGCGAAGGCTGCCTTCTCCCCTGTCCACGTCGCCGTCGAGCTTCCCCAGGTCCTCCAGGGTGCGAGTTCGGCCTACCGGGCCTCCTGGATCCTCAGGCGGCTCTCGGGAGCCAGCAAGGGAGCCGAGCACGCGGCGTTCGAGGCGCGCGAGGCCCTCTGCGAGACCGCCCTCCTCGATCCCGAGACCTGCTCCTTCGTGGGCAAGACCGTCTACGCCCTGTTCGGGCCCGAGCCGCGCAAGCTGGCCGAGGCGGCGAAGGCCGCTGGCTTCGCCCCCCTTGATGGCCCGAGCGGGGCAACGCGCTTCGAGGTCGAGGTCAGCATCCCCATGCCCTTCGCTCACGAAGCCGATGCCGCCCTGCGCGCCTGGCTCGCCCAGGAGAGGGTCTCCTTCACCGAGGAGCGCTCGGGCGAAGGCCGGCGTCTCGTACCATCGCAGCGCGACATCAAGAAGCGCATCATCGTCGAGGTCTTGCTCGGCCCGATGAAGGCAGGCTGCTTCACCGCCCGCCTCGTGCTCGGTCCCAAGGCGAGGCTCGGTGACTGGCTGGGAAGACTCGGCAAGCGTGGAGCGGCTGCGGCCAGGGTCACCGTCCTGGCCTTCGACTAGGACCCGTGAGGCTCCCCGCGCGAGGATGCCAGCCTGAGCTCGAACTGGGCGTCCAGCTTGGCGAGGCCACGCGCGAGCCTCGAGAGCCCCGATGGCTCGGCGGCCGCAAGGGCCCCGAGACGGAGGGCGAGCCTGCGGTAGGACAGCTGGTGCTTGCGATGGGCGAGTTTGCGCAGCCAGAACAAGGCCAGGTCCTGGATCCCCTTCTCCCTTAAACCGGACTCGATAAGCATGCAGGCGGCCTCGCAGGCGGCCGCGTTGTCGCCGAGGAGGCGGGTCTCCAGGAAGCAGGCGAGCTCCTGCTTCGAGCCCCTCGTGAGCGTGGCCACTGACGCTGTGGCTTCCCTGTCGGGTACGAGGAGATTGAGGGTGGGCAGGAGGAAAGAGCCTCCCTCGTGGGTGATCCTGACATTTCCCTCGCCGTCCGAATGCGCGGCGAGGAGCTCGGGGTTCCAGGGCCCCTCGAGACAGCGGGCGAGCCTTAAATCCAGCTCGTGGGCCTCGAGCCCATCCCTGTTCTTCGCCCTGGCCCCAGAGCCCCGGCGTTCGGCCAGGAGGAGTATCTCGCGGTTGCGCACCCTTGAATCGGCGCTCTGCCTGCCACCCCGGTACTTCACATAGTCCATCGACAGGATGCCCACCTCGGCCCGGTCGCAGAGAAGCTCGAAGAGCTCCTCGATTGGCACGAGGCCCTCGCTGTTGTAGGAAAGGACGATGAAGCGGGAGTCGATGGCCGAGAAGAGCTCGGCGAAGGCCGGTGCCGCCTTCGAGCGCGAGCAGTAGGGCGAGCGGGTCCAGGAGGGAGGGATCCCGGCCTTGTGGACGAGGCTCCCATCGGGCGCTCTCGCCTCGCAGACCTCGGCCCTGTCCCAGAGGGCCACCGTGTTGAGCAGGTGGTAGTTTGATCCGTACTGGTGCTGGTTGTAGGGAGGGTCGAGATAGCACAGGTCGGCGCTCCTCGAAGCGCAGAAGGCCGCAGCGTCTCCGCGGCCGACTTCCCCGGGAGGCCCCCCCCAGAGCAGTGGCGGCTCAAGCTCCATGGGGGCGAGGATCCGCCCCAGGGCGTCCCTGCCGTGGCCGCCAAAGCCCTTGTGGAAGGCCTTGAAGACGCCCGAGGTGTTCGCGTGGGTGGCCGCCTCGTAGACGAGTGATCCAAGCAGGAGGGCCCGCTCGTCCTCGGCCCTGGCCCCTGGCCCCGCCGGCCTCATCTCCTCGATGGCCGACCTGGCCCTGTCCAGGAAGACGGCATTCTCCCTCGTGTAGAAGAGCCGTTCGCGGCCCAGGTCGGGCTTCGCGCTGTCTGCCGGGGCGTAGTGCTTCGCGATGTAGGCCCCGCCCGCCCCGGTCCGGGACAGGAGGGGTTCCCTGTCCTCACGCTGAGGATGGAGGCGGTTGAGCTCGTCGAGCACCCGCCTGATCCCCCCCTCGGCCTCGAAGAGCCGGGGAAGCTCGTCGGCCGAGACCCCGACCCAGGCGCGGTTGACCACCCGGGAATACTCCTCGATGTCCGAGGCCATCACCTTCCAGCCAAAGCTGCGGCCGAGCCTGCTCACCGCACCCGAGCCCGCGAAGGGGTCGAGGAAGCTCCCCACCTTCCTGCCCTCGTCGATGGCCAGGAGGACCGAAGCCAGGCGGGGAAGCAGGGCGCGTTTGTTCCCTATGTAGGCGATGAGCCGGGTTGAGGCGTAGGGCGGGATCGCAGGCAGCCTGCCCTCGGCGCTGGGCAGGGTCATGGGAGGGGGACGGGGCTTTCGTATCGCGCCATGCTCGTCTCGGTCTCGAAGACCTCGACGGCGCACAGGGGGGCGAGCGGCAGGAGGGCGAGGATCCCCTTGAAGATGTATTCCGCTATCCGCTCCGCGCTCGGATCGTCCTGGAACACGGCAAGGTCGTTAAGGAGGCTGTGGTCGAGCCCGCCAAGGACTTCCTTCAAGGCCCCTTTGAGCTCACCGAAATCCAGGAGCATGCCTCCCTCGCCGAGAACCGGCCCCGAGGCCCAGGCCCTCACCTTGTAGTTGTGTCCGTGCAGCCGCTCGCACTTGCCCTTGTAGTGCTTGAGGAAATGGGCCGCGGCGAAATCCGCCTCCACCCTGACCTGATACATGGCTTTATGGCCTCCTGCCTAAAGGCCATTGTAGTGGCCTCGGCGCGCGCATGGAAAGCACCCCTTTTGCCGGGCCCGCCCCTGATGCTATGGTGTCGCGCATGGGAAGCAGACTTTCGGCGATCAGCGCCCGCGCGGGGATCCTTGAGCGCATCGGGCCCGACCCCCTCGTGACCAGCCTCGCCTACGATTCCCGCGAAGTAAAGGCCGGCGGCCTCTACTTCGCCCTCCCCGGCCTCCACACCGACGGCAAACGCTTCATCGACGCGGCGATAGGGCGCGGCGCCGTGGCCGTCGTCCACGAGGGAGACCTCGAGAGGATCGCCGGCGGCGTCGCCTATCTTAGGGTCGCCGACGCCCGCGCCGCGATGTCGCCCATCGCCTCGGACTTCTACGGCAATCCCTCGGCATCCCTCGCCGTCGCGGGCATAACCGGGACAGAGGGCAAAAGCACGACGGTCTACCTTGCCTGGCAGCTCCTCCGCCTCGCCGGAATGCGCGCCGGCTTTTTCTCCACCGTGATGTCGGACTCAGGCGGAGGCGAGAAGCCAAACCCCGAGCACCAGACGACACCCGAGGCTCCGACCGTCCACCGCCTCCTCGCCGGGATGCGTGACTCGGGACTCGACTACGCGATCGTTGAGTCCTCCTCCCACGGCCTCTCGCCGCGCACAAGCCGCCTTGCCGACGTGGCCTTCGATGTCGCCGTCATGACCAACGTCACCCACGAGCACCTGGAGTTCCACGGAAGCTGGGAGCAGTACCGCAGCGACAAGGCCAATCTCTTCCGCGCCCTCGACAGGGAAGGCCCTCTCAAGAAGACGAGGGCGGCGCCCGGGGGAGTCGGCCGCCTCGCCGTGGTGAACGCCGACGATCCCTCGGCAGCCTATTTCGTGGCGGCCACAAGACGCGCGGTGCGCAGCTTCAGCGCCAAGGGCGCCGAGGCCGACCTCAGCGCCCTGGACCTGCGCGTCGACTCGGGCGGCGAGTCCTTCACCATCCTCGAGCGCGGAAGCGGGGGCCCCTTCCGCCACGAGGCGAGGCTCGAGCTCCCGGGTGCCTTCAACGTGGGCAATGCCCTGGCTGCCCTCCTTGTCGTCTCGGGGCTCTGCGGCAAGAGCGTCGGGGAACTCGTGCCCCTGCTTCCCTCCCTGAGGCCGGTGCGCGGGCGCATGAGCTCCGTCATCAGGGGCCAGCCCTTCGAGGTCCTCGTCGACTACGCCCACACTCCCTCCTCCTTTGAGACGGTGCTGCCGCCCTTGAGGGCCCGCCTTGGCGGCCGCATCATCTGCTTGTTCGGCTCGGCCGGGGAACGCGACGTGGAGAAGAGGCCCCAGCAGGGAAGGATCGCCGCCGAGTACAGCGACATCGTCATCTTGAGCGACGAGGATCCCCGAGCAGAGGAGCCCATGGCCCTCCTCGAGGACATCGCCGCGGGCTGCCCCGGGCGACACCGTGGCGAGGACCTCTTCCTCATCCCTGACAGGCCCCTGGCGATACGCAAGGCCTTTTCCCTCGCCCGTCCCGGCGACCTGGTCCTCCTCCTCGGAAAGGGCCACGAGAACTCCATAATCTACAGAAGCGGAGCCAGGCCCTACGACGAGATAGGCGAGGCCGAAGCGGCCCTCGCAGAAATGGGATATGGAACGATGGAGAAACCATGAAGCGTCTTGTCATCCTCTACGGCGGCAAATCCGGCGAGCACGAAGTCTCGCTCATGTCGGGGGCGAGCATCCTTCGCCATCTCGACCTCGCCCGCTACAGCCCCATCCTCGTGGGAATCGCCAAGGACGGGACCTGGAATCTCCAGGATCCCAAACTCCTCCCCACGACCCTCGCCGCCAGAGGCCCCCTCCCCCTCCTCCCCGGCAAGACGGTCCTATCTTCCCCCTCGAAAGGTCTCCTTGTGCAGGATGGCGGGGTCCTGACAGCGCTCGAGTGCGACCTTGTCTTCCCCGTCCTCCACGGCAGTTTCGGCGAGGACGGCACGGTCCAGGGCTGCCTCGAGGTCGCTGGCCTGCCCTATGTCGGCGCCCAGGTCCTGGGCTCTGCCCTCGGCATGGACAAGGAGAAATCCAAGGAGCTCTGGCTCCGCGCAGGCCTTCCGGTGGTGCCCTATCTGGCTGTCCGCGGCTCCGACCTCGCTTCCACCGCCGCCTGGGAGGCCCTTAGGAGGAAGATCGACGCCCGCTTCGGCTGGCCCGTCTTCGTCAAGCCGGCATGCTCGGGCTCTTCGGTGGGCTCTTCGAAGGTGGCGGGCCCGAGCGAACTGAGGCCAGCCCTCGAGGAGGCCCTGGCCTGGGACGAGAAGGCGATGGTCGAGCCCTTCGTGTCGGCCCGGGAGATCGAGTGCGCCGTCCTTGGCAACGCCGACCCGGTCGCCTTCCCCCCCGGCGAGATCATCACCAGCCACGAGTTCTACGATTATGACGCGAAATACCTCGATCCCGAGGGCGCCCTCCTCGAGATACCGGCACGGATAGGGAAGCAGCAGGCCGAGCGTGTCCGCTCGGTGGCCATAGCCGCGTTCAAGGCCTGTGAAGCCTGCGGCATGGCCAGGGTCGATTTCTTCATCGACAAGCGCACGGGTGAGGTCCTCCTCAACGAGCTCAACACCATTCCCGGCTTCACCCACATCTCCATGTATCCCAAGATGTGCGAGGCAGGGGGCCTTGGCTACCCTAAGCTCATCGAGAAACTCCTCGAGCTCGCCCTCGAGCGACACGAGGCGAGGGCGAGGCTGCGATACTCCCGTTAAGCTCTTTCGCATAATCATGCAGTTTTTATGCAACAATTATCTATCATGTATGAAATTAGCAAATCGGGGCTAGCGCGTTCCGCTTTGGGATGCTATAGTGGCCGTCAAGAGCTTCCCCCTCATTCGCGCACGATCTTTAGGATTTGCCTCTCACGGATGTGACTCGAGGCCCGCGGACTTGAAGCCCGCCACCGGCAAAGGCCGGGGGCGGGAACAGGGTGAACGCAAGGAGGTTTTACCTATGAAATCCCAGGATTACATCACCCTGGATGAGAAGTACGGCGCCCACAACTACCATCCCCTTCCCGTGGTCATCTCCTGGGCCGAGGGCTGCAAGGTGCGGGACCCCGAAGGCAAGACCTACTTCGATTTCCTTTCGGCCTATTCCGCGGTCAACCAGGGCCACCGCCACCCGAGGATCCTCAAGGCCGTGCGCGACCAGCTCGACCTGTGCACCCTCACCAGCCGGGCCTTCCACAACGACCGCATGGGTCTCTTCCTCAAGAAGCTCTGCGAGTTCACCGGCTATGAGATGGCCCTCCCCATGAACACGGGAGCCGAGGCCGTCGAGACCGCCCTCAAGGCCGCAAGGCGCTGGGGTGTCGAGGTCAAGGGCGTGAAGAACGGCGAGCAGGAGATCATCTGCGCCGAGGAGAACTTCCACGGCCGCACCATCGCCGTCATCTCCATGTCCACCGACCCCGATTCCACCGTCAACTACGGGCCCTACGTGCCCGGCTTCAAGAAGGTCCCCTACGGCGACGCCGAGGCCATCGAGAAGTCCATCACGCCCAAGACCGTGGCCGTCATCATCGAGCCCATCCAGGGCGAGGCCGGGGTCTGCGTCCCGCCCGCGGGCTACCTAAAGCGCGTGCGCGAGATCTGCACCAAGCACAATGTCCTCTTCATCGCCGACGAGATCCAGACCGGCTTCTCAAGGACCGGTAAGCGCTTCGCCTGGGAGCACGAGAATGCCCGCCCCGACATCATGTGCCTGGGCAAGGCCCTCGGCGGCGGCATATTCCCCATCTCAGCGATCGTGGCCGACCACGATGTCATGAAGGTCTTCACCCCCGGCACCCATGGCTCGACCTTCGGGGGCAACCCCCTCGCGAGCGCCATCGGCATCGCGGCCATCGATGTCCTCATCGACGAGAAGCTCGACGAAAACGCCGAGCGCCTTGGAAAGATCTTCAGGGAAGAGATCGCCAAGATGCACTGCCCGAAGATGAAGCTCGTTCGTGGCAAGGGCCTCCTGAACGCCGTCCTCTTCGAGCAGGGATTCGAGGCCTGGAACGTCTGTCTCCAGCTGCGCGACGCAGGCCTGCTCGCCAAGCAGACACACGGGAACATCATCCGCTTCGCCCCTCCCCTCGTCATCACCGAGAAGGAGCTCCGCGAGGCCCTCGCGATAATCAAGACGGTCTTCGAGAAGATCGCCTAGAGCCACGCGCCGATCGCTTTCATGAAGGGGTCCATGCGCCAAATGCGCGTGGGCCCCTCTTTTCATTCCCGGCCCTTCCCCGGGACCTCACCCCGGGAGGCTTGGGAATGAAACCCATGCGCACGCATCGACTTCCCGGAAAACTCGCCCTTCGCCAGGCTCTGGGGGGGGAGCCACCTTGCCTGAATACCGCGGCCGTGGCATCTACACCGCGACCCCCGCCGTTAGGATGCGCGAGGCCATCGAGCGCGGCCATCGTTTCATAGCAATTGGTATGGACTCGCCACCGGGATGATAAGGGCCGCCCGCCCCCGGCCACTCCCGGATCGCCGCCGGGAAAGGGCAGGAATCTGTATGAGTACACCTGTGAAGAGAAACAGGGCGCGGCCTTTGGCATCGGCCTCTCTGGGGCGGAAAAAAATTGACAAGGCGGAGCCTATCGCCTTAGGATGTGCCGTCTTTGGCGCCCCGTCCGGGATGCGCCCCAAATCACCGGAGGTTTCGATGAAGAGAATCAGCTTCTTGCTTGCGGTAGCGGTACTGCTCTGCCTCATACCCGCCGCCGCCTTCTCCCAGAATGTCGTGAAGTTCGGAGTCTTCGAGCCCCTCACCGGCGCCAACGCCGCAGGAGGAGCCGAGGAGCTCGACGGCGTCAGGCTCGCCCAGTCCCTGTATCCGACCGTCAAGGTTGGGAACACCGAATACAAGATCGAGCTCGCTATCGCCGACAACAAGTCGGACAAGGTCGAGGCCGCCAACGCAGGCCAGAGCCTCGTCGACCGCGACAAGGTCCAGGTCGTCCTCGGCTCCTGGGGCTCGGGTCTCTCCATGGCGGCGGGCCCGATCTTCCGCGACGCCAAGGTCCCCGCCATCGGCCTGTCCTGCACCAACCCCCTGGTCACCAAGGGCAACCCCTACTACTTCCGCGTCTGCTTCATCGACCCCTTCCAGGGCACCGTGATGGCGACCTACGCGAGCACCAACCTCAAGGCCAAGAAGGCCGTCCTCATCCGCGAAGTCTCCAATGACTACTCGGTGGGTCTCGCCAAGTTCTTCTCCGACAGCTTCGTCGCCCTCACCAAGGACAAGGCCGCCATCGTGGCGACCCTGAACTACAACACCGGCGACCAGGACTTCTCTGCCCAGCTCACCCAGATCAAGAGCCTCAAGGCCAACGTGATCTTCGCTCCCGGCAACTACACCGAGAGCGCCCTGATCATCAAGCAGGCCCGCGAGCTCGGCATCAAGACGCCCTTCCTCGGCGGCGACACCTGGGAGATCGCCGAGTTCATCAGCGTTGGAAAGACCGCGGTCGAGGGCGCCGTCCTCTCCACCTTCTTCGACAACGACGCCCCCCTGACCCCCAACTCCAAGATCTTCGTGGCCGAGTACCAGAAGAAGTACGGCAGGATGCCCTCCGGCACCGCCGTCCTCGGCTACGACGGCTACCTCCTCGCCATCGACGCCATCAAGCGCGCCGGCAGCATCGACACCGTCAAGATCCGCGACGCGATCGCCGCCACGCGCAAGTTCCCCGGCGCCTCGGGCTACATCACCTTCACCGCCGACTCGAACGACCCCGTCAAGAGCGCGGTCATCAAGGAAGTCAAGGGCGGCAAGTTCATGTTCAAGACCACGGTCAACCCCTAATCCATTGCAGGCACCGGGAGCGCAAGGCTCCCGGTGCGGCACAAGGACATCATGGACCTCTCCACCTTCCTGCAGCAGCTCACCAACGCCGCCAGCCTCGGCAGCCTGTACTCGCTCATCGCGATCGGCTACACGATGGTCTACGGAATCTTAAGGCTCATCAACTTCGCCCATGGCGACGTCTTCATGCTGGGTGCCTACGTGGCCTTCTACGGCGTGGCCAGCTTCGCCCTGCCCTGGTGGATAGCCTTTATCGTGGCGATCGGCCTTACCGGGCTCTTCGGCATCCTCCTCGAGCGGATAGCCTACCGCCCCCTGCGCGACTCGCCGCGCATCTCGCTGATGATCAGCGCCATCGGGGCCTCCTTCCTCATAGAGAACCTCGGCGTCGTCATCTTCGGCGGCCGACCCAAGAGCTTCCCCTCCATACCCCTCTTCGACACGGTGCTGAACTTCGGCTCGGTCTCGGTCCTCTCGGTGAGCCTCTTCATCCCCGCCTTCACCCTCATCATCCTCTTCGCCCTCCTTTTCATCGTGAACAGGACGAAGACGGGCATGGCCATGCGCGCCGTCTCAACAGACGTCGAGGCCGCCCGCCTCATGGCAATAGACGTGAACAAGGTCATCTCCTTCACCTTCGGGATCGGTTCCCTCCTGGCCGCCCTGGGCGGCATCATGTGGTCGATGAAATACCCCCAGCTCAACCCCCTCATGGGCATCATGCCGGGCCTCAAGTGCTTCATCGCGGCCGTCATAGGCGGCATCGGGAACATAGCCGGCGCCGTGCTCGGAGGCTTCCTCCTCGGCTTCATCGAGATCATGGTCGCGGCCTTCCTCCCCGCCCTCACGGGCTACCGGGACGCCTTCTCCTTCGTCCTGCTTATCCTCGTGCTCATCGTCAAGCCGTCGGGACTCCTCGGCAAGAAACAGACTGTCAAGGTGTGATGCCATGAAACCACGAAACACCCTCCTCACGGCGCTTGCCATAGCGATCGCCGCCCTTGCCCTGTGGTTCGCCGACGGGACACTCGGATCCTTCGCCATGAGGATCCTCAACCTGTCGGCGATCTACATCGTCCTCTCACTCTCCCTCAACCTCGTGAACGGCTTCACAGGCCTCTTCTCCCTCGGCTGCGCCGGCTTCATGGCGGTCGGAGCCTACGTGAGCGCCCTCTTGTCCATGACGGCCGATGTCAAGGAGATGAACTTCTTCCTCGAGCCCCTCACGCCCTTCCTCCAGAACCTCAGCCTGCCCTTCCCCCTCGCCCTCGTGGCCGGGGGCGCCTGCGCCGCGATAGCCGGCCTCATCATAGGCCTGCCGGTCTTGAGGCTAAGGGACGACTACCTCGCCATCGCCACCCTGGGCTTCTCGGAGATAATCAGGGTCCTCATCACCAATTTCCAGAGCCTGACGAACGGGGCCCAGGGCCTCAAGAACATTCCCAGGAAGGCCACGACCTGGACCGTATGGGGGGTCGCGGCGGCCACCGTGGCCTTCATGGCCCTCCTCACCCGCTCGAGCTACGGACGGCAGCTCAAGGCCATCAGGGACGACGAGATCGCCGCCGAGGCCATGGGCGTGAACGTATTCCGCGTCAAGGTCGTCAGCTTCACCATCTCGAGCTTCATCGCCGGCGTGGGAGGGGCCCTCCTCGGCCACATGATCACGACGATCGACCCGAAGATGTTCACCTTCATGCTCACCTTCAACATCCTCCTCATCGTGGTCCTTGGCGGCTCGGGCTCGATCACCGGTTCGGTGGTCGCGTCCATCGCGATCACCATCCTCATGGAAGCCATGCGCTTCCTCGACGGACCCTTGAACCTCGTCTTCCTCAAGACCGATGGACTGCCCGGCCTGCGCATGGTCGTCTTCTCGGCCCTGCTCATGGCCGTCGTGCTGTTCAGGCAGCGGGGCCTCATGGGCGACAGGGAGCTCAGCTGGGACGGCCTCGCCAAGGCCGGACTCCTGCCGCGCAACAAGAAGGGAGGCATGGCGTGAAGCTCAAGACCGATGCAGCAACAATGCGCTTCGGCGGACTCACGGCGGTCTCCGCCCTCGACCTCGAGATAGACTCGGGCGAGATCGTCGGCCTCATAGGACCAAACGGCGCTGGCAAGACCACGGCCTTCAACATGATCACCGGAGTCTACGCCCCGAGCGAGGGCAAGATCCTCTTTGAGGGCAGGGACATGACGGGCCGAAGCCCCCACTCGATAACCGAGGCTGGGATAGCGCGCACCTTCCAGAACATCAGGCTCTTCTCGACCATGAGCGTCCTCGAGAACGTGCTCGTGGGCTGCGCGGTGCGCGAGAGGCCGAACTGGTTCAACTCGGTGCTGCGAACACCTGGCTACAGGAAGCGGTCGAAAGCCTCGCACGACTTCGCCATGGAGCTCCTCGCCGAGACGGGCCTGGCCGAACTCGCAGACGAGAAGGCGACCAGCCTTCCCTACGGCAAGCAGCGCCGCCTCGAGATAGCCCGGGCCCTCGCCTCCCGCCCCAGCCTCCTGTTGCTCGACGAGCCTGCGGCGGGCATGAACCCCCAGGAGTCAATCGACCTCATGAACTTCATACGCCGCGTGCGAGACCGCTTCGACCTCACGATCCTCCTCATCGAGCACCACATGCAGGTGGTCATGGGGATCTGCGCGCGCATGTACGTCCTCGACTACGGCGTGACCATAGCCCACGGCACGCCCGACCAGATCCGAAGGGATCCCAAGGTCATTGAAGCCTATCTGGGGGTGGAGTGATGCTCAGAATAGAGAAGCTCTCGGTGCATTACGGCGGGATCCACGCCCTCCAGGGCATCAGCCTCGAGGTGCCCGAGGGCAAGATCGTCACCCTCATCGGCGCCAACGGCGCCGGCAAGAGCACGACCCTCAAGTCCATCATAGGCCTCGTGAAGCCCAGCTCGGGCTCGGTCACCTGGAACGGAAAGTCCCTCGTCGGGACCCAGACAAAGGACATCGTCGAGTCGGGCATAGTCCTGGTACCCGAGGGGCGCCGCGTGTTCGCGAACCTCTCGGTGGACGAGAACCTGAGCCTCGGCGCCTATGCCCGCAGCGACAAGGCCGAGACTGAGGCCGACCGCCGCCGCGTCTTCAAGCTCTTCCCCCGCCTCGAGGACCGCAAGAAGCAGAAGGCCGGAACCCTCTCGGGGGGCGAGCAGCAGATGCTCGCCGTGGGTCGCGCCATCATGACCAAGCCCAAGCTCCTCATGATGGACGAGCCCTCCCTGGGCCTCGCCCCGATCGTCGTGAAGATGATCTTCGACATCATCAAGGAGATCAACGCCGGGGGCACCACGATCCTCCTCGTCGAGCAGAACGCGAAGGCGGCCCTCGAAGCGGCCCACTATGGCTATGTCCTCGAGACAGGACGGATCACGCTCTCGGGCGAGGGCAGACAGCTCCTCGCCGACGACAGGGTCAGGAAGGCCTATCTGGGCGAGGCCGAATAGGGCGCCTTGCCTCCCGCCCCCACTCGGCATAGGATACCCCCAGTCCGCGGCAGCGGCGCAGGGGGCGATCCTGGATCTGCAGTGGGCTTATGTAATCATCTTCATCGCCTTTTCGGTCAACTCCGTGATGAGCGACATCGCATCCTACCGGGTGAGGCGGAGCGAGATCGCGATCGGCATCATGGTGGTCGCGGCCCTGCGCGCGACGGCGCCGGGCCAGGATTGGCTCGAGGCGGTCCTCGGATTCACAGTCGGCGGGGCC
>JANXYO010000080.1 GCA_025356015.1 Spirochaetaceae bacterium | reverse complement strand
GGGTGCCAGCAGAAGTAGGGCAGGTCCAGGCCGAGGGAAAGGCAGACATCAAGGAGGTTCCTGCCGTCGCCCACGCGGACCTTGTGCGTCACGCCGTCTATCACGAGGCTGACCGTCTTCATTTCCACGGGCAAGCCCCCTTCCTGACATGGTCCTCGAAATCACTTCGGAACAGCTTCAAGGCGCTCTGCAGGGGCTCGACGGCCCCAGGTGCGAAGGCACAGAAGGTCGAGCCGGGACTGAGCCTGCGTGAGAGCTCCTCGAGCGTCTCGATGTCGCCCATCTCGCCAGAGCCCGACTCGAGGGCCTCGAGACAGCGCACGACCCAAGGCAGGCCCTCGCGGCATGGGGTGCACCAGCCGCAGGACTCCCGGGCGAAAAAGCGCTCGAGGCTCAGGACCATGCCCACCGGGCAGGTCCTGTCGTCGAGGACCACCATGGTGCCCGTGCCGAGACGCGAGCCGGCCTGGGCCACGGAGTCGAAGTCCATCTTGACGTCGAGCTTGTCGCCGCCCAGGAAGTCGGTCGAGGCGCCGCCGGGGATGAAGCCGCGCAGGGAAAGGCCCTCGGCCATGCCGCCCGCCCTCTCCATGATCTCTCGCGCGCTTGTCCCGAGCGGTAGCTCCCAAACCCCGGGATTGCGGACCCTCCCCGATACCCCGTAGAGCTTGGTGCCGCCGTCGCCCGTGAGGGAGAGGGCCTTGAACGCTTCGCTCCCGTCGCGCAGGATCACCGGCACGTTCACGAGGGTCTCCACATTGTTCACAATTGTTGGTTTTCCCCAGAGCCCCGAGACCTGGGGGAAGGGGGGCTTGCTCCTGGGGGTAGCCCTCTTGCCCTCCAGGGCGTTGAGCAGGCCTGTCTCCTCCCCGCACATGTACCTGCCTGCGCTCAAGTGCAGGTGGATCTCGAGGGAGAAGTCCGAGCCGAGGATGGCCTCGCCAAGGTAGCCCTTGGCCCTGGCTTCCCCGAGGGCGCGCTCGAGGGCAAGGGCGCACTTTGAGTACTCGCGTCGCAGGAAGATGAAGCCCACCGAGGCCTTGATCGCCAGGGCCGTGATCGCGAGGCCCTCGATCAAGGAATGGGGATCGCCTTCCATGAGGAGGCGGTCCTTCATCGTGCCCGGCTCCTTCTCGTCGGCGTTAGCCACCACGTAGTGCTGGGCCCCGTCCTCGATGGGGACGAAGCTCCACTTGAGCCCGGTGTTGAAGCCGGCCCCTCCCCTTCCCCTGAGCTTGGCCTGGGTGACCGCCTCGCGCACCCCTGCGCTGCCCATCGCGAGGGCTGCACGGAGGCCCTGGTAGCCTCCCGAGGCCTCGTATGAGGCGAGGTCGACGGCCACGCCGTCGCTCCTGATCCTAGCGGTGAGGGGCGTCGCCATGTCTACCATCCCGGACCCACTTGAGGATCCTGTCGAGTTCTTCGCTTCCCACGCCGACGAAGAGCTCCTCGTCGACCATCATGGCCGGGGCTTTGTCGCAGGCCCCGAGGCAGCCCGCCGGCAGGATGGTGAACATCCCGTCGGCTGTCGTCTCGCCGGGCCCGATTCCGAGCCGCGAGCGCAGCTGGCCAAGGAGGGCCTCGTAGCCCGTGATCCAGCAGCTCACCGAGTCGCAGACCAGGATGACATGCTTGCCCACGCTCCTACGGAACACAAGCTCGAAGAATGTCGCCACTCCCTCGACCTCGTCGGCGCTCATGGCGAGGGCCTCGGCCACGTCGGCGAGGCTCTGGTCTGAGACCCAGCCCCTGGCCTCCTGGACCACCATGAGGACCTCGGAGACCGCGGAGCGCCTGTCCCCCGCCACGGCTATGGCCCTCTCTATCCTTTCACGTTCGCTCGCGCTTAACATCAGCCTTGCTCCGATCTTCTAGCGGTCGACGTCGGCGAGAACATAGTCCACGCTCCCGAGAATCACGACGAGGTCAGATATGGTCAGCCCGCGGCTCATCACCGGGGTCATCTGCACGTGGGCGAAGCAGGGGGTCCTGATCCTGGTGCGGTAGGAGGTAGTGCCCCCGTCGGAGACGAGGTAGTAGGAATTGTTGCCCTTGGTCGCCTCGACGGTGACCGAGGCCTCGCCCGCCGGGATGACCGGGCCCCAGCTCACGCCCAGGAAGTGGTTGATGAGGGTCTCGATGTCCTGCATCGTGCCGTCCTTGCGCGGTGGCACGGCTAGAGGGTGGTCTGACTTGTAGGGACCTGCTGGCATGTTGGCGAGGCACTGCTCCATGATGCGCAGGCTCTGGTGCATCTCCTCGACGTGGATGAGGAGCCTGTCGTAGGAGTCACCGTGGCTCGCGGTGGGGATATCGAACTCGAAGGTCTCGTAGCCGCCGTAGGGCCGCTTCTTTCGCAGGTCCCACTCAAGGCCGCAGGCGCGCAGGAAATGCCCTGTCGCCCCCCATTCGATCGCCTCATCAAGGGACAGGGCTCCGATCCCCTTGGTTCGGGCCTGGAAGAGGCGGTTGCGCATGATGGCGGCGTCATAGTCCTTGAGGCGTCTGCGCATGTACTTGATGAAGCCCCTGACCATCGAGTCCCAGCCCTCGGGCAAGTCCATCGCGACCCCGCCGATGCGGAACCAGCCCGGGTGCATGCGGCCGCCCGTGATGGCCTCCACGATGTCGAAGCCCTTCTCGCGATCGTTGAACATGTAGAACACGGGGGACATCTGGCCGACGTCCTGGCTGAAGGTGCCGTAGTACACAAGGTGGCTGATGACGCGGAAGAGCTCGGCCATGAGGATGCGGATCACCTTGCCCCGAGGCGGCACCTCGATGCCTGCCAGCTTCTCGACCGAGAGCAGGTAGGGGAAGTTGTTCATGGAACCGGCGAGGTAGTCGATGCGGTCGGTGTAGGGGATGAAGGTGTGCCAGGACTGGCGCTCGCCCATCTTCTCCGCCCCGCGGTGGTGGAAGCCTATCTCGGGCACGAGGTCGACCACGACCTCTCCGTCCATCTGCGCCACAACGCGCAAGACTCCGTGGGCGCTCGGGTGCTGGGGGCCTATGTTGACAAAGAAGTATTCGTGGCCCTCGGCCTGGGACTTCATACCCCAGTCCTCAGGCCTGAAGCGGAGCATCTCGAGCTGGCGCTCCTGCTCGGCCTCGTCCATGACAAATGGCCCGAGCTCGGTGCCGCGCGCGGGGTGTTCCTTGCGAAGCGGGTGGCCCTCCCACCAGGGCGGCATGAGGATGCGGCTCAAGTTCGGATGGCCCTCGAAGCCGAGGCCGAACATGTCGTAGACCTCGCGCTCGTAGAAGTTAGCGTTCTTCCAGATCCCCGTCACAGAAGGGGCCGAGGGCCGCTCGCCCTGGAGGGCGACCTTGATCCGCAGCTCCTCGTTGCGCTCGAAGGACTGGAGCTGGTAGACGACCGTGAAGTCCGAGGGCGGCTGTCCCTCGCGGTGCTTGCGGTTGCGCTCGTCTATGGCGGTGAGGTCGTAGAGCAGGGGGTACGAGCCCCCGCTCGATGTCTTGAGATGCCCCAGGACCTCGCGCAGCTGTTCCGACGACACCCAGGCCGTGGGCATGCCGTCCTTTGTCTCCTGGACCTGGATGGTCCCGGTCCCGAAACGGCCCTCGAGTTCTCTCAAAACCTCACTGTGCTCGGCCATCTATAGCTCCCCTCCGAAAGCCGGATCGTGAACGCGAACGGGACTCCCTAGATACCGTCGGGGGAGCCAAGGTCGGTGGCCTTGCGCCGCTCGGGACCCATGATGTCCCGCAGCGAGGGCCGCTCGAGCTTGACGACTCCCTGGGGGCCGACCACCCAGGAAAGCGGCCTCTGTTCGGAGCCCACTGCCTCCTGCAGCAGCACCAGGCCCCGCATGAAGGAGTCGGGGCTCGGGGGGCAGCCCTGCACATACACATCCACGGGCAGGAAGGAGTCCACGCCCTGGACCACGCTGTAGATGTCGTACATGCCGCCCGAGTTCGCGCATGAGCCCATGGAGATCACCCAGCGGGGCTCCATCATCTGCTCCCACATGTGCTTCACGATGGGGGCCATCTTCCTGAACACGGTCCCTGCGACGATCATCACATCGGCCTCGCGCGGCGATCCGCGGAGGATCTCGGAGCCGAAGCGGGCGATGTCGTACTTGCTCGTGAGGGAGGTGGCCATCTCGACATAGCAGCAGGAGAGGCCGAAGTTGAAGGGCCACAGGGAGTACTTGCGGCCCCATGCCAGGAGATCGGCGCCTCGCGCGAGCTTCACGTCGCCGAAGGGGTGCCGGGCGGTCTCGTTCTCGCTCATCGTTTAGTACCCGTGCCTTTCCAGATGCTCCCGCTTCCTCCGCGCGCCCCAGTCGAAGGCGCCCATCTTCCAGAGATAAGCGAGGCCTGCTATCGTCTCAAGGCTGAAGACAAGGATGGCCGCGTAGCCGGCCCAACCGAGCTCCCGCGCCGCGACGGCCCAGGCGAAAAGGTAGACGGCGGCGACGTCGAAGACAACGAAAAACATCGCCACAAGGTAAAAATCGGAGGGGAAGCGGATCCTCGCGCTGCCGGTGGGGAAGATGCCCGACTCGTATGGCACCGCGGTCCCGCGCTGGCTGTGGCGCTCGCCTAGAAGGTGGGTGAGGACCATGATGAAGCCGACTATCGCGACAACGACTACCAGGTAGAGCGCAAGCGAGCCTAGTCCGTTCATCGCATCCCCTTTTATCCCTTCAGACTAAGATTATGGCCAGAGCCCCCGCCGCTGTCAAGAAATTGCCTGGCCGAGAACGTAATCTATGAGGCCGCGCAGGCGGTCCCGGCTGTCCCCGTCAGGTAGGCCGCCCGCCTCGTCCTTGGCCCTGACCGCGTACTCGCGCGCCTTGGCCATGAGGTCGATGCCAGGGTCGAGGCCGTGGTCCTGGTCCATTATGTCATCGACCATCTGGAAGGTGAGGCCGAAGCTGAGGCCGAAGCCGCGGAGGCAGGCCACATGGGAGGAATCCGCCCCGGCGACAACGGCCCCTGCCTCGCAGGCCGCGGAAAAGAGGGAGGCGGTCTTGTCGGCCGAGATCTCTATGTACTCCTCGAAGCCAAGGGGCCGCTTGGCCGCCCCCGCCTCCTGGGCGAGTATCTCGCCCATGCACATGGCCTTGGTGGTCTCGATGAAGAGCTCGAGGAGGGCGATCCTCCCCTCGGGCTTTACGGCGCTCAAGCGGGTGATGAGGGAGAAGAAGTGGGTATACAGGATGTCCCCGGCGAGGACGGCGACCCGGTTGCCGAAGCGTTTGTTGAGGCTCACCTGGTGCCTTCTCGAGTCGGCCCCGTCGATGATGTCGTCGTGGACGAGGGAAGCGGCGTGGAGGACCTCGACCGCGGCCGCGATCTTCACGAGGGTTCCCCGGGTCGAGCCGTTGGCCGCCTCCCGGCTCTCGACCCTGGCCGCGCGGGCGGCAAGGAGGAGGAGGGCTGGCCTCATCCGCTTGCCCGGAACAGTGAAGGGATGCTGAACAATGCCTCGAAGCAGGCCAAGGGGACCGGGTCTTGAGTCGGCGGCGCTGCCCACGGCCACCATGGCCTCCTTGAGCTCGCCCTCCACGAGGCCCAGATCATCCCTGACAGGCTCGAATATCCTCTTGAGGTCCATTCATTCTCCTTCAATTGCGCGAGGCGGGACGCGCCCGACATGCAGATAGGTCGCCCCGAAGGTCAGGCCGTGGTGGACGACATCGACGAGCCCCGCCTGCCTCATGAGGAGGTCGAAGGCATCGGGCTCTGGAAACTTCATTATTGAATCGGCGAGGTAGTAGTAGGGTGCGGCGTTGCTTGTGACGAGGCGGGCAAGGCCTGGGAGTATGCGGCGGAGGTAGAAGCCGTAGACAACCCGGAAGGGCGGCCAGCTCGGTGCGAAGGTCATCTCAAGGACCATAACCTGCCCGCCGGGGACGGTGACCCTAGCCATCTCTCGGAGCGCCCTCGCCTTGTCGGGGATGTTCCTCATCCCGAAGGCAATGGCCGAGACGTCGAAGGAAGAGGCGGGGAAGGGCAGCTCGAGGGCGTCGGCGCAGGAGAGCTCGATGCGAGGCGAAAGGCCCAGGGCCTCGACCTTCTGCCGCCCGATCCCAAGCATCGGCCTGGCGAAATCGATCCCGTTGACCCTGATGAGGGGGTTGCGGATCGCCGCCTCGATGGCGAGATCGGCCGTCCCCGTGGCGATGTCCAGGAAGCGCATGGTCCGCGAGAACCGCATCCTCCTGACGGTGTTCCTCCTCCAGCCGATGTCGCGCCTGAGGCTCAGGAGCCGGTTGAGGATGTCATAGCTGCGATGGGCGGTCGTGAAGATGTCCAGTACGACGCGCTTGCGCGCCTCAGGATCCAATCTCGTGACGGACGGATATCTCTTCATGCTGTTTGAAGCAATATAGCATGGCCCCTCACGGCGGCAAAAGGGAAAACTCGCGGCCAAAGCCGCCTTGGCGAGGATTTGCCCCGGATCCGGCCCCTTCCCGAAGGCCGCACCGGCGGCCCTGCCGCCAACGGGCAGGCTTCGGGAAGGGCTTGCGAGGGGAGCCTTAAGTCCTCACTGCGGCTTGACGCGCATCATCGCGTCGGGGACCCACTTTGCGAAGGACTCGAGGTGGCCCCAGTAGGCCAGGTATCCCACCCCCGCCCAGATCGCGGCAGCACCAAGGAGGGCGAGGGCGGCGAGGATCCGCACCAAGCGGTACTTCCTGAGGTAGTAGACGGGCAGGGAGATCACCGCCGCGATGCCGGTGAGGACAAAGCCGCCCGAGGCGAGGAGGGGGGCGCTCGTCATTCCGCGGTTGAGTATGCGGACGCCAATGACGATCGAGGCCGCGCCGGCGAAGACAGCGTAGATCGCCAGGGTCAGGAGGTCCCACTCGGCGAGGATCGCGATGCCCAGGAAGAGGAACAGCAGGCCAAAGAGGACGGCCATCTCGCCGAAGGCGATGTTGTAGCTACCGGGCAGTGGCCAGGTGAGGATCATGTGGAGGCCCGTGACGAGGGACAGGGATCCGCTCATCAGGAATCCAGGCGCCACCTTCCTGCGCTCGGCGTCGAGGTAACGGTAGACAAAGAGGGCCATGATGACGAGCCCTGCGATCATGTTGACGAGCATCACTGTCAGATAGTCGACGAACATTGCGACCTCCTCGCGATCCGCCCCGCCAGCCGAGTCTTCGGGGGCGGAGCCCTAGTGCTATCCTAAAACTGCAGGCCGGGTCGGCTCGCAGATTCTTAGGCAGATAAGCAGGCGCGGAATACCACCAGGGGCTGGAATTCCGGCCGGGGTCGCGGGAAGCGAGGTCGGAAGTTGTGCAAAGAGCAGGGAAAAGTTCCCAACCGGCCGATCCCGAGTCTTAATTACCTGATCTGGTTTGAAAGATAATCAAATCGGCACCGAGGTTGCGCTCCATTCTGCCCTGAGCTTCCGCCCATCTTGCGAAATCCGGTTTGAAACACCACACTGGGCCTGATGATCAAGCCTTCGCGCATCCTGTTCGTCCGCCTGCCCTGCAAGAAGGTCTACCCCTTGGGGCCGGTCTACCTTATGTCCCTCGTGCGACGGGCCTGCCCCAGCCTCGAGCTCAGGCTCCTCGACCTGGCCCTGCCGCTCAGGTCCGAGAGGTCGGGGATCCTCGAGCGGGAGATCGCCTCCTTCCGCCCCGATCTCGTCGCCTTTTCCTGGCGCGACATCCAGATATTCTCCCCCCAGGATCCCGACGGGGCCCTCCGCGACGCCTTCGTGTTCTTCCACGATCCCTCGCCATTTAGAAAGATCGCGGCGGCCTTCCGCGGCCTGCGCGACATCATCACCTACCGATCCTCGCTTGCGCACAACGCCGGCCTCATCAGGGCCGCGGAGAGGAAGCATCCCGCCCTCGAGTTCGCCCTTGGCGGGCCAAGCATCAGGATCTTCGGCGACCGCCTAGCCTCAAGGCTTCCCGCTCGGGTGAGGATCTTCGCCGACATCGGCCTTGGGGGCTTCTTCGGCCTCCTCGGGCTCGAAGCCCCGAGCGACGAGGTCGAGCCGGGCCTCGACCTGGCCTTCATCGAGCAGGCCTTCCCCCAGTGGACCGCCTACCGGGATGAGATCATCGGACTCCAGTCGAAGCG
Source organism: Spirochaetaceae bacterium (assembly GCA_025356015.1). Classification (GTDB taxonomy): domain Bacteria; phylum Spirochaetota; class Spirochaetia; order Treponematales; family Rectinemataceae; genus JANXYO01. The sequence goes on along the minus strand of JANXYO010000080.1, from coordinate 11,148 downwards.
GGGCTGCCCGCGCTCCTGTCTCTACTGCCTGTACGGCCACATCGAGGGGCGCTCCGTGGTCCGCAGGGATCCCGCCGGGGTCGTCGGCGAGATCGCCTCCTACGCTGAGCGCTGGGGCACGCGGAGGATCTGGTTCGCCGACGCACAGCTCCTGAGCGAGAGCGGCGACCGCCCCCACCTGGTGGCCGTCCTCTCCGGCCTTCTGGAGCGCGGCATCAAGGTCCAGTGGTCGGGCTACCTCAGGATCGACGAGCTTGACGCCGAGCTCGCCGCCCTCATGGTCGCCACGGGTCTCTGCGAGCTCGAGGTCTCCCTTGGCTCGGGCTCCCAGGACGTGGTGGACGAGCTCGCTCTCGGGGTGTCGGTCGAAGATGTCATGAAGGGATGCGCCATCCTCGCTGCGGCGGGCTACAAGGGAAGGATCCTCCTAAACCTCTCGCTCAACGCCCCCGGGGAAAGCGCCTCCTCCCTCCTCGAGACAATCGAGGCCGTACGCCGGATCAGGGCCATCTTCGGCGGATCAAGGGTCCTGCCCCTGGTCTTCTTCCTCGCCATCCAGCCCCACACGGGGCTTGAGCGCAGGGCCCTGGCAGACGGCCACCTCAAGGCAGGCTACAATCCCCTCTCGGTCATGCCCTGGAACGTCCTGAGGCTCATCTACAATCCCCCGCCCTTGGGCCAGCTCATCGGCAGGGCCTGCGCCAGGGCCTTCGCAGGAGATCCCGAAGGGGTAGGCGAGCGGATCCTCGCATCGATAGAGGCGGAACTTGCGGGCCGGCATCGATGATGTCTCTCTCGCCTCTGCGGTTCAGAATTCATCCCTGGGCGCTTTAATTTGGAGGGGCAGCATGGCTAGTGCGGTGGGCGTGGCTGGGGGCAAGGCGAAACTCTTTGTGGGGCTCTCGCGGATGACCCATTCGATCCTGGATGTCGCCCACCCCGCCATCGGGGGCCTCCTGGTCTTCGGTGGCTTTCCCCCTACCCCGATCATCCTCCTGGGTCTCGGCGCCGCCTTCGCCGGCTTCACCGCCGTCTTCGCCCTCAACGACGTGATGGACTACCGCGTCGACCGCGAGAAGATGGCCAAGTACAAGGACGACAGGGCGGGCTTTGATCTCGACTCGGTCGGACAGAGGCATCCGGTCGCCCAGGGCGACCTGAGCTACGGGGCGGCGATAGCCTGGGTGGTCTTCTGGGGCCTCCTGTCCCTGGTCCTCGCCTTCATCCTCAAGCCCCTGTGCGCCCTCCTCCTCGTCGCGGCGATCCTCCTCGAGATCGGCTACTGCAAGCTCCTCAAGAGGAGCCACTGGAAGGCCCTCCTCTCAGGAGCCATGGTGGCTGTGGGAGGCCTCGCCGGCGTCTATGCCGTCTCTGGCTCGCCCCGGGTCTCGACAGTGGCCTTCTTCTTTGTGTGGGCCTTTGCCTGGGAGGTCGGGGGCCGCAACATCCCCAACGACTGGAGCGACCTCGACGAGGATGTCCACCTCGGCATAAGGACGATACCGGTGCGTTTTGGCCGCCCGGCCTCCGCCCGGATCGCTTTTGGCTTCCACTGCCTCATCGTGGCCACGAGCCTGGCCTTCCCCCTCGTCTCGGCCATACCCCTGCCCGGCCTCTACCTGGCCGGGGCCCTCGCCGCGGGTCTGTGGTTCCTGATCCTTCCCTCGCTGCGCTGGCTCCGCCTGCAGACGACAGACGCCGCCCTCTTCCTTTTCAACCGGGCCTGCGTCTATCCCCTGGTGGTCTTCCTGATCATCTCGGTGCTGATGGCCGTGGGCAGCTAGGCCGACTCAAAGTGGATGGCCCGCGCTGGGGCGGGCCCTAGCCCGGCCAGTGGGCCGGTTCCCTCGCCCCCGGCTTTGGCTGGGGGCTGAGCTCGAAGCAGCCGTCGCCCGAGACGATGACCTTGCCGTTCCTCGCGATGCATATCTGCTCGTTGGCCATGAGCACATGGTCCTCGCTGTCATTCTCCATCGTCACCCATATTCTGACTCAGGCTCTCAATCCCCTATACTTGGGCCATGGACAGCGAGGAGGAATCCGATCGCACCGAGTGCGGGGCCTCGAGGGAGATCAGCCTTGTCCTCCATGGCAGGCTCCTGCGCGTGGCGCGCGGCCCGGCACGGAGGGGGGGGCCGATCCGGCTCCGCTTCAGGGCTGATCAGAGCCTTGGCCACGAGGCCGAGGGCCCGGCATACCCGAGTGCGAGGTCGGCGGTGCTTCCGCAGACGGGGAGCAATGGCCCCTGGGCCTGCCTGCCCCCGACGGAGCCAGGATCGAGATCTTCCCGGTCGAGGAGCCCCAGCCCTGGGCAGGTGAACCCCGCTTCGCCCTCGATGTCCACCTCGGGCGGCTCGCGCGCTCCTTGCGCCTCCTCGGCTTCGACCTCGTCTGGCGCAACGACTCAGGCGAGGACGAGCGGATCCTCCTCACACGCGACCGCTCCCTCCTCTTCCGCCGCGCCCTGCGGCCGGGGACTGTCCCCGGGGCCGAGCCTGGCCTCAGTCCCTACCGGGCAATGCTGGTGCTCTCGAGCATGCACGAGGACCAGCTTGTCGAAGTCGCCCTCCGCTTCGGCCTCGCAGTCTCGATGCGCCCCTTCTCACGCTGCTCGCTCTGCGGCGAGGCCCTATCCTCGTGCCTGCCCGGGAGGCCCCAAGGTAGGGTGAGAGACAGGCTCCGGCGGTCTCGCCCATCGCCGTGAGGCTGACGAGCTCGTTGCCGTGCTGGGTGCTGCGGTAGAGCACCTCCCCCGTGGCGTAGGAATAGGAGGCCCCGCTCCTCGAGACCGGGAGGGAACCCCTGGCGAAGGCCGAGGAGTCGGCGTAGCGGGGCAAGCCCGTCGCGTGGTCGGCGGTGACGATGAGGAGGATGTTGGCCTTGCCATGCCCCGATTATAGCGCGCAGCGGATCTCCGCGCACTCAAAAGGCCAGGTCCAGGCTCGGCACACAATCTTCGTGACACCAGCCTAGGCGTTCCTTCCCTTTAGCGGCACGAAGGCCACCCCCGGCCAGCGGTCGCGGATGAGGCCGCTAGAGCGACGGATCACCCGGTAGAGGTTGCCACGCGCCTCCGGATACACGAGGATCCCGCCCTCGGCCAGCTGCTCGATGAGGACCTGGTCGCAAAAGCTCGTGGTCCTGACCCCCGCCGAGAGGAGGATCCTGTCGAAGGGCCCTCGCTCGGGAAAGCCGAGGGAGCCGTCCCCCTCGAGGAAGACGATCGTTTCGGCGAAGCTCCCGCCGTGGAATCCGGCGGTGGCGCAGTTGACCCTGGCCGCTGTGGAAAGCTCGGCCACCAGCTCGGACGCGAACACGAGGCCACGGGGATGGACCAGGACCGAGGCGATGGCCGCGGCGTAGCCGCAGCCCGAGCCTATCTCGAGGACCCTCTGCCCGGCCGAGAGCTCGAGCTTGTCGAGCATGAAGGCGACCATCGAGGGCTGGGAGCAGGTCTGGCCATAGCCGATCGCCACGGGCTCGTCGAAATAGGCCGCCCAGAGGACGCTGTGTGGCAGGAAGCGCGCCCGGTCGACAAGCCTCATCGCCTCGAGGACGCGGCCGTCCCGTATCCCGCCCCCGAGATACTGGTCGGCGCGGTACTTGATGAGCCGTATCAGTTCCTCGTTTGTCTCGGCCGAACGCACGGACCATCCCCTCTGGATGAATTGTCATCCACAAGCCTGAGCCTGCGCAAGACCGCTTCAGCGGTGTGCTGGGTCTCCGCTGCGAGGTGCTGGGCCGTGGCCGCTCGACGCCGAGCCTCGGCCGCGTCGCGCGCATCGACTTCCGCGACATCCGCCGTGGGGCGCGCAGGGGCTGCCGCGTAAAACACCGCCTGTCGGGGAAATTCAAAGAGGGGCTGTCCCTGCGGACAGCCCCTCGGTCCGGTCCCTTCAGGACCTTTTTTAGGCTAAGTCAGTGCTGGACGATCAGACGCCCTGCTCCTCGAGACAGCGCTCGACCTCGAGCATCTCGGGGCTCACGCGCTTGGACTTCCAGACCGCCCAGCCGAGGATGGCGAGGGAGCCCACGACCACGATGCCGGCAAACCAGTAGCCAGCGGTGGCGGCCGGGTCGATGCGCACGAAACCGTAGTTCATGACGATGACGAGCACGAGGAGGCTCACCATGTTCATGACCTTGATGAGGGGGTTGATGGCCGGGCCGGCCGTGTCCTTGAGCGGGTCGCCGACGGTGTCGCCGGTGACCGAGGCCTTGTGGGCGTCGGAGCCCTTGCCGCCGTACAGTCCGTCCTCGATCATCTTCTTCGCGTTGTCCCAGGCCCCGCCCGCGTTCGCCATGAAGACGGCGAGGAGCTGGCCTACCACGATGGAGCCGGCGAGGAAACCGCCAAGGGCGAAGGGCCCGAGGAGGAAGCCGACGAGGATGGGCGAGAGGATGGCGAGGAAGCCGGGCCCGATGAGCTCGTTCTGCGCTGTGCGCGTGCAGATGTCGACGACGCGGGCGTAGTCGGGCTTCTTGTGGCCGCCCCAGATCTCCTTGTCCTTGAACTGGAGGCGGCACTCCTTGACGATGAGGTATGCGGCGCGTCCGACTGCCCTGATCAGCATCGAGCTGAAGAGGAAGGGCACGGCCCCGCCGATCAACAGGCCAATCATGACCATGGGGCTGGCGACCGAGAGCTGGGCCTCGACGGCCTTGTACAGGCCCATGTTCGAGCCGAGCTGGCCGATCTTGTCCTCGCTGCCCATCGCGACGACGGCGATGAAGGAGGCGAAGAGGGAGACCGCTGCGATGACGGCCGAGCCGATGGCGATGCCCTTGGTCTCGGCCTTGGTGGTGTTGCCCACGGCGTCGAGGTCGGCGAGGATCTGCCTGGCACGCTTGTAGCTGCCGGGCTTCTCGGCCTCCATCTCGGCCTTGTCGTAGCCCATCTCCCCGATGCCGTTCGCGTTGTCGGCGACGGGGCCGAAGACGTCCATGGAGATCGTGTTGCCGGTGAGGGTGAGCATGCCGATGCCGGTCATGGCCACGCCGTAGGCGATGAACAGGGGGTTCGTGCCGGCGTAGACGAGGACCGAGAGGGCGATGGCGACAGCGATCACGAGGATGTTCACGACCGTGGACTCGTAGCCGACCGCGATGCCCTGGATGATGTTGGTGGCGTGGCCGGTCTGGCAGGCCTTGGTGAGGCTCTTCACCGGCTCGTGGCTTGTGTGGGTGTAGTAGCTCGTCACCTTGTTGAGGACGATGGCGAGGACGACGCCGATGAAGCAGGTGAGGGCCGGCCTCATGTCGAGGTCAGGCCCCAGGCCGAAGTTGGCCCACCAGGGCGAGGAGAGGCCCTCGATGGGCGCGTGGCGCAGATAGAAGTAGCCGAGGACCATGAAGCCGACGACCGAGATGGCCGAGCCGATCCAGAAGCCGCGGTGGACGTTCTTGAGGGCGATGTCAGAGGTGTCCTCGGCCTTGGCCCGCACCGTGTAGGTGGAGATGATCGAGCCCAGGACGCCGATGCCGCGCACAAGCAGCGGGAACATGACGCCGATGTGGCCGAAGGTGGCCAGGCCCAGGATCATCGCCGCGACGATCGTGACCTCGTAGGACTCGAAGATGTCCGCGGCCATTCCGGCGCAGTCGCCGACGTTGTCGCCGACGTTGTCCGCGATGGTGGCGGCGTTGCGGGGATCGTCCTCGGGGATGTCCTTCTCGATCTTGCCGACGAGGTCGGCGCCGACGTCCGCGGCCTTGGTGTAGATACCTCCGCCTACGCGCATGAAGAGCGCGAGGAGGGTTCCGCCGAAGCCGAAGCCGAGGAGGGCCTCGTAGGCCGACTCGCCGAACATCATGAAGATGAGCGTGCCGCCGAGGAGGCCGAGGCCGTCGGTGAGCATACCCGTGATCGTACCGGTGCGGTAGCCGAGCTGGAGGGCGTCGCCGTAGCTGTGGCGGGCGGCCGCGGCTACGCGGAGGTTGCCCTGCGTGGCGAGGCGCATGCCCACGAAGCCGACGAGCCAGCTGAAGGTGGCGCCGACGAGGAAGGCGAGGGAGCGGCCCCAGTGGAACCAGGGGTTCGGGCTCGACGCGGTGAAGTACAGGAGGACCGCGATGACCACCATGAGGGGCGCGATCTTCTTGAACTGTGCCCCTAGATAGGCGTTGGCGCCTTCGCGGATGGCCAGGACGATCTCCTGCATCTTCTTCGTGCCCTGGTCGGCCCTTTTGACCTGGCCTACGAGCAGGAGCGCGTACAGGAGCCCGCCGACGGCGATGCCGAGCACCACGAAGAGCGCCACGCGCTCCACGGAGCTGAAGGCGCCGGAGGGGTCTAGGAAGGAAAAGGGTTTGAAGGTGACGGCTTCGCCGCCCGCGGGGACCGCGGCCTGGGCGCCTAGGATGGCGACGAAGACCGTCAGGCCGAGGAGCACGACGAGGGCCACCGCAAGGTTGCGGCGGCTCGTCCGCTTCCGGCCTGCGCTGTGAGATCCGATCATATAGAACCTCGATTAGTATAGATATGCATCGTTTCCGCTAAAAAGCGGAAATTGGGATAAGGTAACCATATCGGAGGAGATTTGCCTAGTAGTATTGCTTGAGAAGCCTTGGATTATTCGATAATTATCCAAGAATCAATCGTAGCGGAATGCCTCTACGCCCGGTCTTTCCAGGTAGAAGACCTCGCCGCGAGGCTATTCGAGGTAGAAGACCTCGCGAAGGTTCTTGGCGACGGGCGAGCCATCGGGGTTCGTCTCCATCAGGTCCTTCATATAGTCCCACCACTTGCGCATGATCGCCTTCCCCGGCAGTGCCTCGGAGGTCGAGCCCGGCGACAATTTCTGGACGCCGAAGAGGACGAGGGTCTCGGGATCGAGGAAGATCGAGTAATCGGAGATCCCGGCCTCCTTCAGCGTCCTCGCGAGCTCCGGCCAGATCTCGTCGTGCCTCTTCCGGTATTCGGCCTCGAATCCGGCCTTGAGCTGCATCTTGAACGCCACTCGCTGCATGGCTCCCCCTATTTACCGGCGCTCACCGCGCTTCGGTACTTCTCCACTTCCCAGTTCCTGATGAAATCGATTTTCTCCTTGGTCATGTGCAGGGCTCCGCCGAAGCTCTCCGCGAAAGCCGCGACCTTGCAGGCGTCGGTATAGAGGAGGAGGGCGGTAGCCGCCGCGCCGGCGCTCGCGGCGCAGGAGAACGCGCCGAGGCCGGGGACGAGGACGATGCGGGGCGGCGAGCCGTTGCGGGAGACGAAGGCCGCCCACGCGGAGCGAAGGCCCTCGGCGCTCGCCGAATCGGCCAGGAGGAATTCGTGGCCCGCGTAGACGATATGGTCGGGTGTGAAGGAGGAGGAGAGGGGGGCGAAGGCCTGGCGGCTGCCTGAGAGCGCGAGGGTCTCGGCGTCGGAGACGAAGCGAAGGCAGGCGCCCGCGCCGCGCAAGGAGGCGAGGGTCGCGGCGGCCTCGGCGAGGGCCAGGGCGTCCGCGCTCCTGGCTGATAGGTCCGGGAAGCGCCTGACCGCGCCCGCGACCTTGGCCATCGCCCTCGCCGATATCGACTCGATCTCGGCGGGGTTCTCGGCCGCGACAAGAAAGCCGTGGTTCTGCATCAGCATGATCGATGGCAGCCGCCCCTTCCTCGCGCGGAATTCCTCGAGGGCGGCGCGCACGGTTTTGGCCAGGATGTAGCCGGGATCGACGAAGGGCACCCAGATACCCTCCTCGGCGAAGAGGCGATCGAAGGCCTCCCTGCCCTCCCGGCCGCAGGTAATGCCGTTGACGGCCGCGGGATGGGTGTGGACTACGTAGGCCTGGGGGAAGAGGCCGTGCATCAGGGTCTCCACCGAGGGGCGCTTGCCCTCGCCCGGGAGCCTCGAGGCCATGAGGTCGGCGAGGGCGGCGGCCTCGCGCGCCTCGCTCTCCTCGGGATAGGAAGCCTCCCACATGGCGTCGAGGGCGGACCTGTCCATGGCGCAGAATCCGTCCTCAGAAATCGAGCCGAGGGAGGTCCCCGAAGCCTTCACGTAGAGCCTGTCCCCCTCCTTATAGGAAGTGTTGCCGCCCCCGGCGAGGACCCAGTCCGGGTCGCCGCCGTAGAGCCGGGAGAGGGCGACGAGCTTCGATAGGTCGGGCATGCTATTTCCTTTTCGCGAGCACGCCGCGCTCGTAGGCCTTGACCGAGGCGATGAAGGCGGAATCGACGGCGGTACCCGAGCGCCTGCAGTACTCGTCCCACACCGCGCACCAGGGGAGGGTCTTGGCCTCCTCGAGGAGGGCCAGGCGCGCGAAGCCGTCATTGCCCGAATCGGCCGCGAGGAGGGCCGCGGCCGGCTCGAGGTAGGCGGCAAGAAGCGCCTTGCGCGCCGACCTCGCGCCGATCGCCCAGGCGCCGACCCGGTTGATGGAGGCGTCGAAATAATCGAGCCCGACACGGACGCGGGACAGCTGACCGGAGCGGACGAGCTCGCGGCACAGCTCGCCGAGCTCGTCGGTGAGGGTCACGACGTGGTCGGAGTCCCAGCGGACGCCCCGGCTCACGTGGAGCAGGACGCCCGGCACGAAGGGCAGCACCGAGCTGATCTTGTCGGCGACGCTCTCGGTGGGATGGTAGTGCCCCATGTCGAGGGTGACGAATTTCTTGCGGGTGGCGGCGTAGCCCAGGTAGAACTCGTGCGAGCCCACGACGAAGGCCTCCGACCCGATGCCGAAGAGCTTGCCCTCGAGGGCGTCCTCGAGCTCGCGCTCGGGGAAGGATTCCGCATAGATCGCGTCGAGGGACTCGAGGAGGCGGCCGCGGTAGCCGGCCCGATCCACGGGGCTGTCCTTGGCGCCGTCGGCTATCCAGAGATTGTGGACGCAGGCCCCGCCCTGGGCCTTTCCCATCGCGGCCGCGATGCGCCGGGCCCGCTTGGTATGCTCGATCCAGAACGCGCGCACCTTGGGATCGCGGTGCGATAGCGTGTAGCCGTCGGCGGCCAGGGGGTGGGAAAAGAGCGTGGCGTTGAAGTCGAGGCGGACGCCCGCGCGCTTGGCCCACTCCATCCATCCCGCGAAGTGAGAGCCCTCGATGGCGTCGCGGTCGATCGCCTTGCCGCCGAACTCGCCGTAGCTGGCGTGCAGGTTGACGCGCTTGGCGCCCGGGACGTCGCGCAGGACCTCCTCGAGGTCGGCCCTGAGCTCGGCCGGGTCGCGCGCCTTGCCGGGATAGTTGCCGGTCGCCTGTATCCCGCCGCCGGAGAGGGCCGCGCCGGCGCGCTCGAAGCCGCCGACGTCGTCGCCCTGCCAACAGTGGATGGACAGGGGCACATTGTCCGCGGCGGCGATGGCGCCTTCCGCGTCCACCCCGAGCTCTGCGCAGCGCTCCTTGGCTAGTTCGTACGCTTTCTCGATCCTGGTTTCGGTCATAGAACTTCTCCTAAGGGGAATCAACGCGATGCTACTACGAGGAGGTCCTCTTGAGAAGGGCCTTCCTTCGGATGGAATCTACGGCGCGCGGCAGAAGGATCGCCACGACGAGGAGTACGCCCGTGATTATGTTCATCACCTTGCCGGGGACGTTGATTACGCCCATGCCGAACTTCATGTAACCGAGGAGGAATATGGCGATGATGACGCCGAGGACGTTCCCCTTGCCGCCCGTGATCGCCACCCCACCGAGGACTACGGTGGTTATCACGTCGAGCTCCCAGCCCGAGGCGATGTTGGGCCTCGTCGAGCCGATGCGCGAGGTGAGCAGGACCGCCGCGAGCCCCGACATGAGGCCGGTGACGGTGAAGATGCCCAGGCGCACGTCCTCCACGGGGACGCCGGTGAACTTCGCGGCGGTCTTGTTGTTGCCGATCGCGTAGGCGTAGCGCCCCACCACCGTGCGGTTCAGGGTTATCGCTGCGACGAGGGCGACGGCGAGGAATACCACGAGCTGGAACGGGACGACTCCCGCGATGGCGTAGCCCTGGCCGAGGAAGCCGAAGTCGGCGGGGTACTTCGTATAGGCCTGGTCTCCGAGGACGGCATTCGCGATGCCGCGGAAGAGCGACATGGAGCCGATGGTCACCGCGATCGCGGGTATGTCGAGGCGGGTGATGAGGAGGCCGTTGAAGAGCCCGGCCAGCAGCCCGACGCCGAGGCCGATGCAGACCAGCGTGGGCGTCGAGGCCCCCACCTGCCCCGCCATCCCCATGAAGAGGCTCGAGAGGGCGATGATCGAGGCGACCGAGATGTCTATGTCCCCGCAGATGATCACGAATATCATCGGCATCGCGATGATGGCCTTCTCGGTGAAATTGAAGCTCGCGTCGAGGAGGTTGGTCGGGTCGAGGAAGACCGGCGACAGGAAGGAGTTGAGGACCATGATCCCGATGAAGATGATGAAGAGCAGGGACTCCCAAGTGAGGAGGAAGCTTATCAGCCTCGCGCCCCGCCCGAGGGAGCCGCGGATCAGCCTGCTCTCGTCTACCAGCGTCTCGCGCTGCCTGTCGCTCATATCTTCCTCCGCGCGACTAGCAGCGCCTGGTTGCGCCGGTCTATCAGGGTATTCGAGACGATCGCGAACAGGATCACGAAACCCTGTATCGCCATCTGGTAGAAGGGCGAGAAGTTGATAACGGTGAGGGCGTTGTTGATGGCCCCGAAGAAGAGGGCGCCGAAGAGGACGCCGAGCACGGTGCCCGAGCCCCCCGACATGCTCACGCCTCCGAGGACGCAGGCGGCGACGGTCTGGAGCTCGAAGCCGGCGGCAGTCTCGCTGTGGGCCATGCCGTAGCGCGATACCCAGAGGACGCCGACGAGTCCGGAGAGGAGGCCCGAGGCGACGAAGGCCACCATCTCGACCCTGCGCTCGCTCACGCCCGCGTAGAGGGCCGCGTTCTTGTTGCCCCCGAAGGCGTAGATCTCGCGCCCCGAGGAGGTCAGGCGCATGAATACGGCCGCCGCGACCACGATCGCTATCGTGATCCAGATCATGCTCGACAGCCCGAGGAAGGAGGCGCTCGGGATGGCGAGGTAGTCCGCCGACATCTCGTGGGGGGTGACCCAGGCGCCCTTGCTCATGACGAAGACGATGCCGCGGTACACGCTCATCGTCGCGATGGAAGCGATGATGGGGGGCAGGCCGCCGTAGGCGACCAGGGAGCCGGTGATGACGCCGAGGCCGGCGCCCATCGCCGCGCCCGCGGGCAGGAGGAGGGCG
>JANXYO010000061.1 GCA_025356015.1 Spirochaetaceae bacterium | reverse complement strand
CCGGTTCATCGCCGGCCGGGCGAGGAGCGCGAAGGCCGAGCTCGTCGGGCTCGGCATCGCCGCCTATCTCGGCCTCAACGCGGCCGCCCTGTGCGCCGCGATCGAGTTCGGCCTCCAGCCCCTCGTCGCCTCGGGTCCGGGCGGCCGCGTTGAGGCCGAGATAGGCGGCGATGCCGAGCCCGACGAGCTCGGCCTTCGCGCTCCTCGCCCGGCCGGCGATGAACCGGTAGGCGAAATAGCCCAGGAAGGGCATCACGAAGGCCATGTTGAAGCTGTTGGCGCCGAAGGCGAGGATGCCGCCGTCACCGAAGAGGAGGGCCTGGATGAGGAGGGCCACCGAGAGGGATATGCAGGCAGCCCAGGGGCCAAGGAGGGCGACGATGAGGGTGCCGCCCACGGCGTGGCCCGTCGTCCCCCCGGGCAGGGGGATGTTGAACATCATGAAAACGAAGGAAAAGGCAGCACCGATCCCGAGGAGGGGGAGGCGGGCCCTGGACAGCTCGGCCCTGACCTTCCTGACCGAAATGGCCCAAACGGGCAGCATCGCGGCTCCCATGACGGCGCAGGTCGCCGGGCTCAGGTAATTGTCGGGGATGTGCATTCGCGCCCAAGGATACGGCCAGGCCCCCGGGGCGGTCAATCGGTGCCATTGCGCGCGGGCTCTGGGCCGGGCTATGGTGGGGCGGCATGCAGCATCCCATATCAAGGGCCAGGGAAAGGTCCCGCCTTGCCCCCTCGAAGGTGAGCCCGGGACTCCTCGCCTTCATCAGGGCGATTGGCCCCCTCTACGCGAGCGCAGCCCTCAAGCTCGAAGGCATTGAGCTCAGACACGGCGAGCGCCTCGTGGAGGCATGGAGGGACTTCCAGGAAGGCCGGATCCGCCTCATCCTCGCCTTCCGCCATCCCTATGGCGACGAGCCCCAGCTCTTTTCCAGCCTCTTCGACCTCGTCCTTCCCCGGGAGGCCAGGAAGCTTGGCCGGCCCCTGAACGCTCCGGCCCATGCCCGTTTTGTCCATGGCTACGAGGTTCCCCTGTGGAGCGGGGCCCTCGTTCGCTGGCTCCTGCCCCGGATCGGTGCCGTTCCCGTCTACCACGTGCGTTTTGACGCCGAGAGCGTCGCCGCCCTGCGTAAGATCCTCCTCGAGGATCCATACCCCCTCGCCCTGGCCCCCGAGGGACAGGTCTCCTACCGCAGCGAGACCCTGCCCCGGATCGAGAGCGGCTCGGCCCGCCTCGCCTTCTGGTGCGCCGAGGACCTGGAAAAGGCCGGAAAGACGATCCCCGTCCTCGTCCTGCCGCTCTCCGTCCACTATCGCTACGACGAGGCAGGCATGGACAAGCTCGAGGCCTATGTCCTCGGCCTTGAGCGCCGCTGCGGCCTCGCTCTCCGCCCCGGCCTCTCCCCAGCGGGAGCCGAGGCCCGGAGGCTCGCCTTGAAAGCCAGGCTCCAGAGCCTCGACCTCCGCCTCATCTCGCTTGCCGAGGCCTATTATGGCATCCCCGCGCCCCAGGCCGCCCCCGCACAGACCGCCCCCCAGGCGGCCGACCGCGAGGCGCGGCTCGAGCGCGTCCTCGAGGACGCGCTCGAGCGCGGCGAGGCGATCCTGGGCCTCAAGACGCCTCGCCGCGGCGGCTCCGCCGCCGCGCCCGAGCGGATCGGCCGCGTCTACCGCATCAGGCAGGAGGGCTGGGACAGGATCTACCCTGTCGGGGGCTCGGGCCGGCTGCCGGGCGGCCCGGAAGCCGGAGGCGGGCAGCTCGAACGCGAGCTGGCCGACCGCAGAGCAGGCGAGGCCTGGTACGCGATGCGCCACATGGAGACCGTCGACCTCGCCCACTATCTCGACGCGGCCTACCTCGAGGGACGCCCGGGCGAGGGAAGTCCCTCCTTCGGCCGCCTCGTCGAATGCGCCTACAGCCTCGGCGACCTCGCCTCACGGCTCACCGGCGGCGATTTCTCCGATAGGCCCAACTTCCTCGCAAAGCGTGCTACGATCATTGCCGCCGAGCCCATCGACCTCGGCGCTCGCTACCAGGACTACCGCAGGGACCGCAAGGCGGCGGTCGAGGCCGCCACAGCGAGCCTCGCCAAGGCCTTCCGGGACTGCATCGAGGAGTACCTACAATGAGCGAAGCCACCATCGGCATCCCGGGAAGGCTGCGAGTCAGGACCAAGCTGGGCTTCGGGGTCTGCGACCTCGGGGGGAACCTCTTCTTCACGGCCCTGGGCTTCTGGGCCCTGAACTACCTCACCGACACGGTGGCCATACCCGCCGCCATCGCCGGCATCATCATCATGGTCGGCAAGGCATGGGACGCCTTCGCCGATCCCGTGATGGGCTACATCTCGGACCGGACGAGGACGAGGTGGGGGCGCAGGCGGCCCTACCTCTTCTTCGGGGCCTTCCCCCTCTTCCTGGCCATGTGGTGGTTCTTCAGCGCCCCTGCCATCTCGAGCCCCGTCCTCCTGGCCATCTGGGCGGGCTTCGCCTTCGCCCTCCTCAACACCGCCTACACGGTCGTGAACATCCCCTACTCCTCCCTCACGCCCGAGCTCACCAAGGACTTCCACGAGCGCTCGAGCCTCAACGGCTACCGCTTCGGCTTCGCCGTCATCGGGACCATCATCGGGGCCGGGGCGGTTCAGCCGATCATCGGTCTCTTCGGAGGGAACAAGCACCTGGGCTTCTCCATGATGGGCCTGATCTTCGGCGCCCTCATGCTCGTCACTGCCCTCATCACCGCCTTCTCGGTGCGCGAGCCCGACCACTCGAAGGATCCCCTGCCGACCGAGAAGCTCCTCGAGACCTACAAGGCTGTCTTCAGGAACAGGCCCTATGTCATCATCCTGATGACCTATGCCCTCCACCTCCTGGGCCTCAACTTCCTCCAGGGCATCCTCGTCTACTACTTCAAGTACATCTACAGGGACGAGGGCATGACCACCATGGCCATGATCCTCCTCCTCCTCGTGGCCATGGTCTTCATCCCCGTGAGTGTCCTCGTCTCCAAGCGCATCGGGAAGAAGCTCACCTACCAGATATGCTTTTTCATCCTCTCGACGGGCAGCCTCGCGATCTTCGCCCTCGGCCACATCCTGGGGCCGAAGTTCTTCCTGGGAGTCATGGTCTACGCCGGGATCGGCGTGGGTTTCGGCTATGTCGCGCCCTTCGCCATGGTCCCCGACGCGATCGAGTACGACGCGGTGCTGACGGGCAAGCGCAAGGAGGGGGCCTTCTACGGCATGTGGACCTTCATGTCGAAGATCGGCATAGCCTCCTCGATCCTGATCACGGGAGCCGTCCTCTCGATCGCCCGCTTTGTCCCGAACGTCGACCAGGGCCCCTCTTCCCTCCTCGCGATCCGCCTCCTCATCGGGCCCTTCCCCGCATTCTTCCTGATAGGAGCCATGGTCCTCCTCTACTTCTACCCCCTGGACGAGAGGACCTACGCCGAGCTGATCGCCAAACACAGCCGGGGGGGGGGCGACGGTTCCGAGGACAGGGGGAGCCACTAGCCGCATGGGCAGAATCCCGTCCATCCCGATAGGGCTTTCAGGACATTCGACGCCCGCGTTAAAATATGTTATCATGAAGGGCGCAGGGCCATGAAAGAGATACGCGAACTGACGGCGGCGACGAACCCCAATGAGCTCCTCGTCCACCTGAACGACAGGATACTCTCGGGGGAGCTGCGGACCTTCGAGGCCCTCTGCGCCTACCTCGCCCCCGCGCCCGAGCACCCCCAGATCAAGGGGGTCCTCAAGCGGGCCTTCGAGCTCCAGCGCCGGCTGTACTGGGGATTCTTCAGGCAGCTCTCGCCCCAGAGCTTCCCCGGGATATGGGGCAAGACCGTGGTCGCCGACCGCAAGTACGACTTCGCCGGCGACCTCAAGCGCTTCGTCTCCATACCCGACCTCTACGTGGGCATGCTCGACATCCACGGCTACACGAGGTTCTGCCACCGCAACCGCCACAACATGTCCATGCTCGACCTCCTGGACCGCATGATGCAGGAGGACATCCCCAAGATCGCCGCCGCCTCTGGGGTCATGAGCAGGAGGGCCAGGGGAGACGAGATCCTCCTCCTCGGGCCTTCGGCCGCCGACCTCATGGGGACAGCCCTGTCCATCATCGATTTCTTCTCCCGCAAGGGCTCGAGGAACTTCGATGGGGCTGTCGGCGCCCGCCATGTCCAGGCGAGCACCCTGCCCGAGTTCCAGATCTCGGCCGGGATCGCCGGCGGGGAGAAGTACGCCCAGCTGGTCATCACCCGTGACGGCGACCTCTCGGGCAGCATCATCAACTCGGCGGCGAGGCTCCAGGCCAGGGCCAACAAGATCTCCCCCGACAGGAACAGGATCCTCGTGACCAACCACGTCTTCCAGCGCCTCAAGTCGACACCCGCGAACGGCCATGAGATCCTCAAGACCGTAGATTTCTTCAACTCGGGGACGGTCGACTTCAAGGGCCTGAGCCTCCACGTCTTCGACACGGTCTTCATGGACACCGAGGCCTACCGGCTCGGCTACCGGGATGTCATGGAGGAGCTCTACGAGGCGATGGGAAAGGGCCTGTGGAAGTCCAGGGTCTTCGAGTGCTCGATGAGCCTGGCCGCGCGGGTCGTGTCCACCCTCCCCCAGTCCCTCGTCTCGGGCAAGGGCTGCCCCGCCGAGGAGACTGTCGACACCAGCGAGCTCCTGGGCAAGATAAAGCAGGCCAACGCCGATTTCGGCCAGGCTAACTTCGAGCACGCTGTCGAGCTCTTCGGCGAGATCATGCACGCCTTTGGAAGGATCAAGTGCCTCGACGACCTGGTCCTCGAGTACCTTGGCGGTGTCCACAGGAGCTACACCCACCTCATCAAGACCTTCACCACGAGCCTTGACCAGGAGATCGAGGATCACCTCGACCTGATCTACTCCCCGGTGGAGAAGGAGAACCTCCTCATCCTGCGCAAGCACCACCAGCTCTACATGAGGGCCAACGAGGCGGGCCGGGCCAAGGTCCGCAACCGCAAGGCGATCTGGTTCAGGATAGCTGAGGAGGCAGCGCCCTCCCTCAGGGTGAGGGTGCAGTCGAAGAAATAGGCTGTACACTGGCCTGCGTCCGGCACTACAAATACTGCCATGAGAACGGTCCTCGCCGTCGACCTGGGCGGCACCAAGACAGCCGTGGGCATTGTCGACTCATACGGCCGGATCCTCGCGAAGACAAGCGCCCCGACCCCCCTTGGCGATCCTGGCGCCGCGGTCGCCCTCATCGCCGGCCTCGCCCGCGACCTCGCCGATGGCGGGGCCAGGCCCGAGGCCGCCGGTCTCGCCCTCCCCGGCCTTGTCGAGCGCCGCTCGGGCATCCTCAGGAGCTCCCCCTCCTCGGGATGGAAGGACGTGCCCTTCACCGCGATGGTGGCGAAGGCCCTCGGCCTCGAGACCAGGTCGGACAACGACGTGAGGGCCTGCGCCTGGGCCGAGTCGCGCTTCGGTTCGGGCCTGGGCCTGGATTCCTTCTTCTGGATGACGGTGAGCACGGGAGTCGGAGGGGCTGTCTACGCCAAGGGGGCCATCCTCGAGGGGGCGAGCGCCATGGCCGGAGAGATCGGCCACCTCGTCGTGAACCCGGGCGGCGAGCGCTGCGGCTGCGGCAACCAGGGCTGCCTCGAGGCCGAGGCGGCCGGCCCCGCCTGGAGGAGGAAGGCCCTCCGCCTCCTCGATTCCGGCATCTCAGCCGGCATCCCGGGCGGCGGCTTTCTCGCGACGGCCCGCCGGGAGGCGATCGACGCCCGCCTCATCGCCGAGGGCGCCCGCGCGGGCGACGCAATCTGCCAGGCAGTCGTGGCCGAAGCCTCCACCATGCTCGCGCGGGGCCTCGCCGCCGTGTACAATATCCTCGACCCCGAGGCCGTGGTCCTGGGCGGCGGCGTCGCCGGCGCCCTTGACCTCATCCTCCCCATCGTGGCCGCCCTCCTGCCGGGACTGACAGTCTCGCCGGGCACAAGGCGCACGAGGCTGGGACCGAGCGCCCTGGGCTACGACGCTGCCCTCGTGGGCGCCGCGGCCCTCGCCCTATTCCCCGAAGAAAAGGAAGAAGCATGAGAAGCGACTTCAGCTCAGAGATCGACGCTTACTTCGACAGGATCAAGTCAACCCTGGACCGGCTCTCCCGGAAGGAGCTCAACGCCTTCATAGGCCTGCTTCTCGAAGCGCGCGATGCGCGCAAGATGATCTTCACCATGGGCAACGGAGGCTCGGCCGCGACCGCCTCCCACTTCGCCGCCGACTTCAACAAGGGCCTGTCCTACGGCAAGGCCGGGCGCTTCAGGATGATGTGTCTCGCCGACAACACCGCCACCCTCACGGCCTACGCCAACGACGTGAGCTACCAGGATGTCTTCGTCGAGCAGCTGCGCAACTTCGTGGAGCCGGGCGACCTTGTCATAGGATTTTCGGGCTCGGGAAATTCGCCCAACGTCCTCAAGGCGATCGAGTACGCGAACTCCTTCGGGGCTGTGACCGTCGGGATCACCGGCTACGACGGGGGGAGGCTCAAGGCCGTGGCTAAGCACTCGGTCCACGTGCCGATAGACGACATGCAGGTCACCGAGGACCTCCACATGGTCTTCGACCACCTGTTGTACTCCATCCTGAGCCGATACCTCCCGGCGGAGGGCCAGGGTGCTTGAGCGCGATTACACGCCGTCCTTCGAGCTGCCCGAGAGCGAGACCTTCCTGCAAGATAGCTCCATCGAGCTCGTGCGCTTCCGCCGCCTCGCCTCGCCGCCACAGCACGCCCTCTTCGACTTCGACGGGACCCTGAGCCTCATCCGCGAGGGCTGGATCGACATCATGGTGCCCATGATGCTCGAGGCCCTCCTGCCCTTCGCGCGAAAGGGCGAGACCGAGGCCAGCCTTGCCATCCTCGTGCGCGACTTCGTGGCCGAGCTGACCGGCAAGCAGACCATCTACCAGATGATGCGCCTCGCCGAGGAGATCTCCTCCCGCGGAGGCAGGGCCCGCACGCCCCAGGAATACAAGGACGAGTACCACGAGCGCCTCATGTCGCGCATCGCGCAGCGGCGCGAGGGCCTGCGATCGGGGTCGATCGCCCCCACCGATTACCTCGTGCCCGGCTCTCTGGACATCCTTAAGGCCCTCAAGGACCGCGGCGTGTCCATCCACATCGCCTCGGGCACCGACGAGGCCTTTGTCCTCGAGGAGGCCAGTCTCCTCGGCCTCGACACCTACGCGCCGGCCTCCATCCATGGGGCCAAGGCCGACCACCGCAGCTTCTCCAAGGAGATGGTCATCAGGGCCATCCTGAAGGACAACAGGATCGAGGGCAGCCGCCTCGTAGCCTTCGGCGACGGCTATGTCGAGATCTCCGACTGCGCCGCCGTGGGCGGCCTCGCGGTCGCCGTGGCCAGCGACGAGGCCGGCAGGTCCGGCCGTCCCGACCCCTGGAAGCGCGAGCGCCTCATCCGCGCCGGCGCCGACATCGTCATCCCCGACTACCGCGAGGCTGCGGCCCTCGTCGACCACATCTGGTCCGCAGGCGGTACGGGGGCGAGCCCGTGACTCCGGCCCTCTCCCGCTTCGACCGCTCCCGCCTTGAGGAGATCATCGCCTCCTTTCCCCGGCTGCGCGTCGCCGTCCTCGGCGACTACTTCCTCGACAAGTACCTCGATGTCGATCCAGGCCTCGCCGAGAGCTCCCTCGAGACGGGACTCGTCGCCCACCAGGTCGTCAGGGTCCGCCACAGCCCGGGCGCGGCCGGGACTGTCGTCTCCAATCTCGCCTCCCTTGGGGCGGGAAAGCTGCGCGCCATGGGTTTCACGGGGGACGACGGCGAGGGCTACGAGCTCCGCGCCGACCTCGCCGCCCTGGGCTGCGAGGCCTCTGGGCTTCACGTCGACGCTTCCCGCCGCACTCCCACCTACTTGAAGCCGCGGGACATTGACCGCGCAAGCCTGGCGGGGGAGCACAGCCGCTACGACATCAAGAACCGAGAGCCGACCCTGCCTGAACTCGAGGACAGGATCCTCGCCTCCCTCGAGCTCGCCCTTGCCGAGGTCGACGCCCTCGTCGTCATGGACCAGGTCGAGGATCAGGCCATGGGCGTCCTCACCACAAAGGTGGTCTCGGGCTTGAGGGAGATGGTCGAGGGCCGCGGCCGCCTCGTGGCTTGGGCCGACTCGAGGCGGCGCATCATGGATTTCCACGGCCTCGTCCTCAAGATGAACCAGTTCGAGCTCCTCGGCCTCCACGACCCCGAGCCAGGCTCGGCGGTTCCCGATGCCGCCATCGCCTCGACCCTGCCAACCGTCACCGCCCGCTCGGGCGCGGCCGTCTTCGCGACCGCCGCCGAGCGCGGGGTATGGGTCTACGCCCCAGGCTCCAATGCCGCGGCCCCCGAGCGCATCGCGGCCGTCGATGTGGACGCCCCCGTGGATCCCACCGGAGCCGGCGACTCCTTCACCGCCGGGGCCGTCCTCTCCCTCGC
Source organism: Spirochaetaceae bacterium (assembly GCA_025356015.1). GTDB lineage: Bacteria > Spirochaetota > Spirochaetia > Treponematales > Rectinemataceae > JANXYO01. The sequence goes on along the minus strand of JANXYO010000061.1, from coordinate 14,056 downwards.
AGCGGGAGCCACCTGGGCCGAGGCCGCCCTCGTCGGCAACCTCGTGGCATCGATCACCGTCATGCGCCTCGGCGAGACGGGCGTCGCCAGGCCCGAGGAGCTCTACCCCGCACTCGAGCGCTGGCTGGAGCGAAACCGATGAAAGCACTCTTCGACCGCGGACGCATGGACGTCCGACCCCTCTCCGAACGCGTGAACAAGCTCGACGTGGAGCGAGACGCCGTCGACCCTCTCTCCTACAAGGTCGTCCTGTCGGACGAGGCCAGAGCGGGCGTCGTCCGCGCGGCGGCGGAGATAAGCGCCGCCAAGGCCCGGGGGGCGATGGTGATCCTTGCCTTCGGCGCCCACTCGATCAAGAACGGCCTGTCTCGCGTCATGGTCCGCCTCATGGAGGGCGGCTGGGTGAGGCACTTCGCCACCAACGGGGCCGGCATCATCCACGACTGGGAGTTCTGCTTCCAGGGCCGCTCGGGCGAGGACGTGAGGCGTTACGCGACCGAGGGCCAGTTCGGCCTCTGGGAGGAGACTGGTGCCCACCTGAACCTCGCCATCGCCGTCGGCGCCTGGGCGGGCCTGGGCTACGGCGAGTCTGTCGGTGCGATGATAGAGGCCGACGGCCTCGAGCTCCCCGCGGAGGCCGAGCTCGCCGCCGACATCGGCCTGGGCACGGCGCCGGGGGCGGGCCTTGAGACCCTTTCGCGCTCCGCCGCCGCCGCCGACCTCCTGGCCTTGATGCGCCGCATGGGCCTGAAAGCCGGCAGGCTCCCCATCCCCCACCCCTACAAGCGGCACAGCCTCGCCGCCAAGGCCTTCAAGGCGGGCGTCCCCTTCACCTGCCACCCCATGTTCGGCCACGACATCATCTACGAGCACCCCATGAGCATGGGCGCCGCCATCGGCCGCGTCGCCGAGCCCGACTTCCTCTCGTTCGCCGACTCCGTCTCCCGCCTCGAGGGCGGGGTCTACCTCTCGGTCGGCTCGGCCGTCATGTCGCCCATGATCTTCGAGAAGTCCCTCTCCATGTCGCGCAACGTGGCAAGGCTCGAGGGCAGGAAGATCGACGACTTCTCCATCCACGTCGTCGACCTGGCGGTCTCCACCTGGGACTGGAAGCAGGACGGGGAGCCGCCCCAGGACAACCCTGCCTACTACCTGCGCTTCTGCAAGAGCTTCAGCCGCATGGGGGGAAGGATGAGCTACACGAGCGCGGACAACCGCTCATGGCTGGTGGCCCTCCTAAGGGAGCTCGAGGCCTAGCGCCGCCCCTGGTGGGGCCCCGAGACTGGTTATTTTTTATTGCGGACGGTCCCCGGTGGTGGTATACTTACACCAGACCAGCGGTGAGGTGGCGCACATGACCTCCCTAAGTTCCGGGAACGAAGACGATGCGGACATCGCTCGCATGGATGACCAGCACCAGATCATCATGATGAAGTTTGGAGCCCTGTACGAGGCCGTCGGGAGAGGCGAGAGGCAGGCGAGCATAAGCGCCCTGATCCTGGATATGTTCGAGTTCACCCTCTCCCATTTCGCCGATGAGGAAGAACTGATCACGAAGACAGGCTATCCGAGATCCCAGGAGCATAAGGATGCCCAAACACGGCTGTATGCCCAGGCGGTGGACTCGTACAGGGAATACATGGAGAACCCCCTGGTCAGCCCCCTTGAGGTCCTCGGCTTCATCAAGCAGTGGATCGAGGACCACGTCCTCACCATGGATACCGACTACCGAGACTTCATGGCAGCGGGCGAGAACCGGCCTCGGGACTATCGCCCTTCACCCTGATGGTCGCCCTGGGAACCCGCCTTTGCGAGCCTGGCTCGGCGGATCGATCGGAGAAGCACCGCCATCCCCCCGGCGAGCAGCACAAGGCCTATGGCCCTCCCCTTGAGCATGGAACGCTGTCCGACAGGCTAGTGCCGATAGCGCATGACGTCAGGTTTCCGCTATGCTGGTCCGGGGGCCGAAGATCACCTTAGGAGGTACGGCAGATGAGGATCCGCGTCGTCTACCATTCCCAGACCGGCAACACGAGGAAGATCGCCGCGGCAATCGCCAAGGTGGCGGGATGCGCGGCCGAGGAGGCGCAGGGCCACTCGGGACCAACCGAGGCAGACCTCCTCTTCCTTGGCGCGGCCGTCTACGCCTCCTACGGCCACAAGCTCCACCCTTCGGTCGACGACTTCATCGGCAGGCTCGACTCAAGGAGGGTCAGGCGGGTCGCCCTCTTCAAGACGGGCTTCGACAGCCAGGCGATAGAGCTGATGCGCTCCCGCCTCGCCAGGCGGGGCATCGAGGTTGCGAATGAGCATTTCTCCTGCAAGGGGAAGTTCCTCTTCTTCAACCTCGGGCATCCGGACTCGGGAGACACCAGGGAGGCGGCTGCCTTCGCCAAGAGGGTCATCGGCGAGAAGCCCTCTTGACCGCGCGACGGGCGTCCTATTTTACCGTATAGGTCTGCCAGGGAATCTGCGACATCTGCAGCCTCGCGAGGAACCTCACGATGTCCTTCCTCCCGAAGTACCTCGGGATGCCCTGGCTATCCTGGGCCATGAGGACAAGGGGCATGCCCGGGAAGAGGGGAGCGTAGCTCTTGATCGCCGCTTCTTTTTCGGATTCGGACAGGAGGACGCGCTCCTTGACGACCACGATCGCGAAGGTGACGCCCTGTTCCTTGATAACCGCTCCCTGCAGCTTCATGATCGACCCTCCAGGAACTCATCGAAACGCCTATAGAATTCCGCCTTGTCCGCGAGATGGACATTGGGCGCAGCGAGGTATCCCGCGATGTGGCCGCCCATCGAGTGCCCCACCAGGATGGTGTTGCCGATTCCCAGTGGCTTTGACAACATCGCGGTGGATGGTTACCCTGGCCATGGACCTAAGCTACTTCTGTGTTCACATGCATCCAGTGTCGATATCTGCCTCAGGATAGACCTGCCCTCACCGATCGTCAAGTTTGGATTCGCGGGTCACGGACCAAGCACTGCACTAAAACCCTTCCACGATCGTCGTTATGTTCATAGGGAGGACAGCACATGCCCCACCGATACGATGCGAGAAAACTGAACAGCCTCGACCACCCCTTGAGACGGCTCCTCATGCCCGCGATGAGGACCCTGGAGAGGCTTGGCGTACAGAAGGGAGACGTGGTGATCGACATAGGCGCGGGATCCGGCTACCTCGCCCTGCCCGCCTGCGGGATGGTGGGCGGCGCGGGACAGGTCCTCGCCGTGGACATCGCCCCCGAGGCGATCGAGATCATCGAGCACAAGGGTCTCGTGCAGGGAAGGAAGAACCTCCGCACCGTCCTGTCCACCGAGAGGGACCCTGGGCTGCCGGCCGGGCTTGGGAGCCTGGCCATCATGTTCACCGTCCTCCACGAGGTCGAGGACAAGGCGGCCATGCTCAGGGCCATCCACGCATCCCTGCGCAAGGGCGGAAGGATTGCCATCGTCGAGTTCAGAGGGGCCCTCTTCTTCGGCCCGCCGCGCTCGGTCCTCATCGCCAAGGACGCGATGCTCTCCCTCCTGGCGGAGGCGGGCTTTCACGACGCGGCCATCAGGCCCAGGAACGCGATGTTCTACCTGGCGACGGCAAAGGCCTGAGTTCCGCGACCGCCTAGACCTCCGCCGCTTTGACGGATTACAGGGAATTCGGCCAATGGTTTGGCTGCAAGCTCGAGGGCCCCTTTGTCGCTGGAAAGACCGTCGCCGGGAAGCTCACCTATCCTGGCTTCGAGCACATGCAGTGGGCTGTCGACGTGAAGAAGATGGAGAACGAACGCAGCTTCTCCTTTACTTGGCATCCCTACGCCATCGATCCCGAGATGGACTACTCAAAGGAGACTCCGACCCTGGTCGAGTTCAGCCTCGAGGCGGCCGGGAGCGGGACCCACCTTGTCCTGTCAGAGTCGGGCTTCGATAAGCTCCCCGAGAACCGCAGACTCGAGGCCTTCCGGATGGACGAGGAAGGCTGGATCGAGCAGATGGAAAACATCGCAAAACATGCCGGATAGCGTGCTTCCGCGGGGCTTCCTCCTCCAGGCGCCGCTCTTCGCGGCCCTGGGGGATGAGACCCGCCTGTCCCTGCTCGCCCGGCTCTGCAGGGGGGCTCGGCAGTCGATCTCCCAGCTGGCCGAGGGCACAGCCTTGAGCCGCCAGGCCGTGACCAAGCACCTCCAGATCCTCGAGCGAGTCGGACTTGTGCGGAGCATCAGGAAGGGCCGGGAGACCCTCTTCGAGTTCGATGCCAGGCCGATCGAGACCATGAGCGAGTACCTTGACCTTGTCTCGGGGCAGTGGGGGAAGAAGCTCACAGACCTGCAGAGCTTCCTGGGCGAATAGTGCGATGGGCGTCAAGCGCCGGGCCGAGTCAATTCCTGTCCTGGAAGGCGATCTCTATCGTCTTCGATGGAAAATCAAACTCCAGCCTCCCGCTGATCGCCCGCAGCTGGATGTCGATCAGCTCCTCGTCGTCGTTGCGGGCGCTCATGGAGTGGTCATCCAGGTCTGCCGAGTACTCGATCCTCACGATCCCCCTCTCCGGGCTGCTGATGGCTATGACGTTCAGGGATTCCCTGCCCGAGAAATACGATTCGATCAGGGAATCGATGACCAGCATTATCGAGGTGATCGTCTCGACCGAGTATGTCTCCTGGCTGGGGCCAGCGGCATACCGTATACTCCTCATGTTTATCCGCGCGTATTCCTCGAAGACCCGGTCGAGCGAAATGCTCGACATGTCGCGGATGTCGTACACGATGTTGAAGACCGACATCATCGATATCAGCTTGCTGCTTATCCGGTCCTTGAGACCCTCCATGCCTTCGATGTTTCTTCCCTCGATGTTTATAAGTCCGATGACGACCTGCATGTTGTTCTTTATCCGGTGATGCAGCTCGCGGATCAGCTCCTCCCTGATCTCCAGCTCATGGTCGCGGGAATTGATGGCTGCGTTTCGTATCTCGATCTCCCGGTGCACCTGCAGATAGAGGATGCTCCCCGTGACGACGACAAAGGCCAGGCCCTTGATGCTTGCATAGAGGGTCATCACCAGGGGATTCGCGGTTGCCATCGAGAGGAGCCGGTCTGAGAAGATAATCCATAATGAGGCTATCACTATGTAGGTGAGGGTGATCCGGACCGCGCTTCTCATTGTTCCCCCCCCATCCCTAAATATGCACAATCCGGAACTGGTCCCCAAGCCTAGCCTTTTGCCGCATAGCCCAATTTGTCGGTAGCCACCACCTTCCCGCTTATGACCTCATTTTGGACACAAGATATCGCCCTATCGAGGCGATATCCCGACTGTGGCGAAAATGAAGGGACCCGTCCCCGGTGGCGCTCTGGGGCTATATCCTTCAAGCCTGCCTATATCACAGGAGCTTCCACCCGTCCAAGTCGAGCCAGCGTAGGCCGAGGAAATTGCGCAGCGTAAGTGTGAGCTCGTGGTCCTCTGGGAAATCCCTTGGAAGGAAGCAGGTGATCCCCTGGATCTCCTGCTCGACATACTGCCTCTCGTCTGCAGGCCTGCCAAAATGCGGCGAAGGGGCCTCCTGAAGGGAGATGCAGCAGGAGCTTGACATCGGGTTGTTCTGGAGGTAGACGGGCCTGCCCTTTGCGAGGATGTAGCGTACGGCTTTTGGACTGATGCTCAGCACCTCATTCCTCCGGTTATTTGGACATCCATTCTTGGTATTTCAGCCACGAGGATAGCTCCCTCATGGGTGGCCGTCAAGTTTTGGCGCAGCCTCGATGCTGCGATGCCAGGCGCCTTCGTATCCTGCTCAGGGATTCTGGCTTCACTCCCAGATAGCTCGCGATTTGGTACTGGGGGATCCTTTGGAGGAGGTCGGGCCGCCTGTCCAGCAGGTCCCCGTAGCGTTGCTCCGGAGTCGAGGTCCTGTAACGGGCCAGGTTCTCCTGGAGCCTCCGCGACATGATTTCGCTCATCGTGAGGCACACGTCCTTGAGCTGGGGATACTCGGCAAGCATTCTCTCCTCTCTGTCGGGCGTGCCCACCACTGCCACGGTGTCCTCGAGGCATTCCATGAAGTGGACCGAGAGGAGGTCCTTACCGTAGCCCAGGGGGAGCACCGACTCCTCCTCGATGAAGAAATCGATCGTCTTATCGTCCCCGTCCTTGAGGACATAACTGCGGATGCAGCCTTTGAGGATGAAGTAGGCCTCTCGCAGGGGATCCCCCTCGCGAAGCAGCACCGTACCCCTGGGGAAGCTCCGCACGAATGCGCTCCTCGACAGGGCCTCGGCGAGATCCTCCGAGACGGGCATGTAGCGCGACAGATAGGACAGGAGAACGCTGATCACGAGGGAGACCTCCTAGGCCACGGTGATCGCCACATTGCCCCTCTTGTGCCCGAGCTCCACATACCTGTGCGCCTCGGCGATCTGATCGAGGGGATAGCATCGGTCGGTGATCGGCCGGAGCTTCCCTGCCTCGACAAGCTCCCTGATCCTGTCGAGGCGGCTCGAGTCCAGGAGCAGGGCCTCATCGTCGATGGAGAGGTATATACCGGCGAGACAGCCCTGCTTGGAATCGGCCTCCCTCATCCACTTGAACTGCGCGTAGGCCCCGAGCGAGAATCCCGTGAGCCCGTAGACCCGATCGCCGACACGGAATCGGCTCGTCTTCGCCCCGAGGCCTGCGATCTCTCCCGAGAAGACCTCTCCAAGGATCTCGCGGCGCGGCTCCGCGATCTTCAGCACTTCGGGGGGGCCGTATCCCGTGCAGATCGCCGCCTTCATTGTCTCCAAGTTTGCGCCGCCCGTTCCTAATCGAAGAGTATCTCGTTGATCGCCTTGTCCACGTTCTGCTTGTCCAGGCTCTCGTGGGAGGACTGCCTCGCGGTCTCGGAGCGCTGCATGGCCATGTAGGCCTTCTCGTACTGGGACCAGAGATAGTCGAGGCCCATGAGGCGCTCCTTCTGCTCGAGGCTCTGGACATTGATGGCGGCTCGAAGCCCGTATTCGACCTTGGAAACGCCCTTCTCTATATAGCCCAGGATGCTGTACTCCACAGTGCTGGCAGTCGGGTTCTTCATGACCTCGGCGGATAGGCCAAGACCGTTGAAGTTGTACAGTACCTGGATCCTGTTCTCCCCCCTGGTCCGGAACCTGATCTCGTCCCTCCCTCCATCCTCATCCTCGCCGACCTGGACACAGACTGGCTTTCCACTGCCGATGAGCCTCTTCAGGAGCTCGATGGTCTTGTAGAAGTACTCCGGATTCTTTGCCTCGGCCCCGCGGATCGTCTCGAGGAAGGACTTCTCCTTTATGCGCAGAAGCTCCTTCTCGACCTTGGCGTCCCTCGAGGGCTCTGCCCGCACCTGGCTCTCGTAAATCTTGACGATGAAGGTCTTCACCACAAGGAGATTGTCTATCTTGTCGAGGGTGATCGCGTAGTCGCCGTGTAGGCGTGCGAGGCTGAGGTCCTTGATGATCGCCGGGATGTCGTGGAGTAGGCCCCTATCGATCGTGAGACCACACTTCTTCTTGAAGGTGGCTATCACGTCCCCTACGTCATCGCGCACTTCCCTAACCTTTGAGATTGTCTTCTTCTCGACATCCTTGGCCGAGGAGGGCGTGATGTCAGCCAGCCTGATCGAGCTAAAGAAGGCGCTGAGCTCGTGGCCGATCTGCACCACTTCATCGCGTCTCGCGATCTTCACTGGCTCGGGAATCTGCACAGACTGGAAACAGCGGAGCAGGTAGACCAGGAGGAGGTCGAGATCCTTCTTGCAGAAGGTGAGGATGTCGAGGAACTCCTCCGTGAAATCGACTGTCGGCGCCATGTGATCACCTCCTGGGCCATTATTACATCCTTGCCTAGCTTTGGGACCCGCTTAGGATAGACCCGTCAAGGCCTACAGTCAAGTTTGGGCTCGGGCTCCAATACTCGATCCCGTTCATCCTTGACCCCTGCCTCCTGTCCTCCCTAAATTCCACAGAAGTTGCCCGTGCCCAACAGGAGGTTCCATGCAAAAATTGGTCGTTCGAAGTTTCGCCATCTCGCTTGACGGATTCAGCGCAGCCCGGGACCAGAGCCAGAAGGAGCCCTTTGGAAAGGACGGCCTCAGGCTCATGGACTGGGCCTTCAACACGAAGCTCTTCGGCGAGAGATTTGGCCGCCCGGGTGGCCAGGAGGGCATCGACAACGACTTCATCGCCAGGTCAGACGACAACATCGGCGCCAGCATCATGGGCCGCCGCATGTTCGGCCCTCCGCACGACGTCGCCGACAAGGAGGCCTGGAGGGGCTGGTGGGGGGAGAACCCGGTCTACCACCATCCGGTCTTCGTCCTGAGCCACCAAAGGAGGGCCTCGCTCGAGATGGAGGGTGGCACCACCTTCACCTTCGTGACCGATGGCATCGAGTCGGCGCTGAGCCAGGCCTTCGCGGCCGCCGGGGGCAGGGACGTGCGTCTCGCCGGGGGAGCAGCCACGGTTCGCCAGTACATGAAGGCAGGCCTCATCGACGAGCTCCACCTCGTGCAGGTACCCATCCTCCTGGGGCAGGGGGAGAGGATGTTCGAGGACCTGGGCGGGGTCGTGGATCTTTACGAGTGCGTCGAGTTCACTCCCTCGAAGGCCGTGTCGCACCTGCGCATCGTGAAGAAGGATTTGCGATGACCAATCCGGCCGCGACTGTGCTCTTGATTTTCGACTCCTCTGTGTTAGAATGCAGGGGCTGGCGATCGCGGCGCAGGCCCCCGTTCGTGCGTCATCCGCATTTCAAAAAGAGGAAGAGCCAAAACCATGAAGGACCAGAAAACCTTGCTTCTCGTCGAGGACGACGCCATCATCGCGATGCATGAGCAGTCGCTCCTCGAGGCGTACGGCTACGCGGTGATCGCCGTGAACTCTGGAGAACGGGCGGTCGAGTGCTTCGGCGGCCCAAATAGCATCGACCTGGTGCTGATGGACATCGATCTGGGTGGCGGGATCGACGGGACGGAGGCGGCGGTCCGGATACTTGAAGGCTCCGAAGTGCCGATCGTGTTCCTCTCGAGCCATCTTGAGCCTGAGATCGTCACGAAGACAGAGGGCATAAGCTCGTATGGCTATGTGGTCAAGAACTCGGGCATCACGGTCCTCGACGCCTCGATAAAGATGGCCTTCAAGCTCCATGAGGTGGATTCCGCCCTGCGGGCGAGCGAGCAGAAGTACCGGAACCTTTTCGACAACGCCCTCGTCGGCATGTTCCGCACCCGCCTCGACGGGGGCGAGGTGCTGGAGTTCAACAAGAGATACCTGTCCATGCTCGGCATGGCCAGGGAAGAGTGCGTGGGGAAGCCCTCCTCCATCCATTGGTTCGATCCCAGCGAGCGCGAGGCGATGGTGGAGAGGCTGACGCGGGACGGCGCCCTCAAGGACTACCCCTGCAGGATCCGACGGGCGAACGGCGAGGTCATGGACTGCCTCACCTCCCTGCGACTCTACCGCGGCACCGGGATCCTCGAGGGCTCGATAATGGACATCACCGAGCTCAGGCGGGCCCAGGAATCCCTTTTGGAGGGCGAGGAGCTGTACAGGAACTCCTACGAATGCGCGGGCATCGGCATCAGCTACTACGGCGTCGACGGCAGGGTGCTGTCGTACAACCGCCTCGCCGCCCAGAACATGGGTGGCAGGAGCGAGGATTTCCGGGACAAGTCCATCTACGAGCTCTTCCCGCAGGCCGAGGCCGCCTTCTATCACGACAGGATCAGGAAGGCCGCCGTCTCCGAGGAAGCCCTGGTCTTCGAGGACCTCATCCACCTGCCCTCGATGGACGCCTGCTTCATCAGCACCTTCACCAGGATCATGGACTCGGCCGGCAGGCTCCTTGGTGTGCAGATCATCTCCCAGGACATCACCGAGAGGAAGAGGCTCGAGCAGAAGATCCTCTCCGACAGGCTGGAGTTCGAGGAGGCCCAGAAGATAGCCCGCGTCGGAAGCTGGACCTACGACGCGATGACGGAGCAGCACGAATGGTCACATGAGATGTACCAGATATGGGGAAGCGACCCGGCGCTTGGCCCCTCCTCTTTCGCGGGCCGCAGGAAGAGGATCCACCCCGACGACCTCCCGGCCCATGACGAGGCGACGAGACGGGCCCTCGAGCATGGCCTGTCCTACAACCTGGACCTGCGCCTCCTCAGCCACGATGGCTGCGTCAGGACCGTGACAGCCATCTGCGAGGCCGTAATCGACAGGGACGGCGAGGTCCTGGTCCTGCGCGGCACCGTCCAGGACATCACGGAACGCGTCGCCAGCGATTCCGCCAGGCGGAGGCTTGACGAGCGGGCCCTCAAGGAGAGCGAGGAGCGCCTCCACCTGGTCCTCGAGGCGAGCGAGCTGGGATACTGGGACTGCGACCTCAGGGCCGACAGGGTGATCAGGAACGAGCGCTGGGCCGAGATGCTCGGCTACACCCTCGGGGAGCTTGAGCCCACGAGGGAGCAGATGGCCGAGCTCCTCGAGCCCGAGGACGCAGGGAACATCTGGCAGATCTCCACGGACCATCCGGCTGGGGCGAGCGACTACTACAAGGTCAAGCACAAAATGCGGACGAAGGACGGCGGCTACCGCTGGATCCTCGACTGCGGAAAGGTCGTCAAGCGCGACTGCGCTGGCCGGCCGCTGCGGGCCTGCGGGACCCACAGGGACATCACCGAGGAGGTCGAGAACGAGGAGAGGATACGCAGCATCCTCCATGAGAAGGAGCTCTTCCTCAGGGAGGTCCACCACAGGATCAAGAACACCCTGGGCACGATGAAGAGCCTTGTGTTCCTCCAGAGCCATGAGGTCAAGGACCCCCGCGCCGTCTCGGCCTTCGAGAACACCGAGCGGAGGATCGACGCGATGATCCTCCTCTACGAGTGGCTGTACGACCTCTCCTCGTCCTTCAGCAACCTGCCCCTCAAGGACTACCTCTGTGCCCTCATCGACCAGATCGCCGCGACCTTCCAGAGGTCGGAGTCGATACGCATAGAGAAGGCCTTCGAACCCTTCGAGCTCGATGTGAAGCGCATCCAGCCCCTGGGCATCATCATAAACGAGATCATCACCAACATGATGAAGCACGCCTTCACGGGCAGGGCCGAGGGCAAGATCGTGGCGACCGGGAGACTCCACGACTCCCGCATCAGGATATCAATCCAGGACGACGGGGTCGGGATGCCGGAGTCGGTCGACTTCGAGCGATCGACCGGTTTCGGCCTCACCCTCGTCAAGGGTCTCGCGAGACAGCTCGATGGCACCGTGAACATAGAGCGGGGGAACGGAACCAAGTTCACCCTAGAATTCGAGAGATAGCGGGCCCATGTCCTAGGCGATGGCGGTGCCCCTGCGAAGCATGAGGACCCCGAGCCAGACGAACCACAGGATCTGGAGCAGGCCGAAGACGACACCCAGGGCATTTAATGCCGGCACAGCCGACAGGATACCCGCTACGCCGATTACAATGCCAAGCCAGTTCAAGGCCGAGGGGAAGAGCCTCGCGCCCAAGGCAGCCGCGCTCAGGAGGAGGATCCATATTCCGCCGGGGACCTCTCCGCCCGAGCTCCCCAGTGCCATGGCCACGCTCTCGATGACCTGCCATGCGGCCACGGCCTGATCGGGCTTGGTGGCGTAGAGCTGGACAACAATGCCCATGCCATAGTTGAACACCATGACGCTCGCCAAGAGGAGGCCAGCCCAGATGAAGCCGACGACGGCCGCGAGCCGCGCCATCGTGGGCGAGCCGTCCTTGAGCCGCTGATAGAGCGCGAGCGTCACCACGATGAGGGCGAAGGCGACGAACTCGAATGAGAAGAGGTGCATCAGATACATGCTCGTGTAGTTGTCCCTGAGCATGATGAGCTTCTGCACCGGGTCAATCACGCCGGGGTAGTCCACGATGACCAGGAAATAGGGAATCGCCGCGAGATAGGCCGCCGCGATAGACAGGGCGGCGATGCCTCCGGCCTTCTGCATCCGCGCGAAGCCTGGGCTGCCTGCTCCCGTATGGCCCATCGCCTTAAGCCTCCCTGTTGTAGAGCACGGGCATCCTGCCCTTCCACTTCTGCCAGAGCTCGTCCCTGGTCAGGAGCTCGGCCATGAAATGCCCGACGTTGATCCTGCTCGCCTTGCCGGGATCGAAGAGGGGACTCCGCGTTATCGCGGGAAGGGTCTCGTAGGGACCCACCACGTCCTCGTCGATCAGGCCATCGGGACGCACCGCCACCCATTCGAGCTTGGCGTTCTGCCTTCCGACGACTGAGGCGAGATACCTCGCCGCCCTGATGTTGTCCCGGTGGGGAGGCAGCAGGGCGTAGAGGACCGAGAGGACCAGACGCTCGCCGAAGGACCTCGCCTCCTTGACGTCCCTGTCCTCGTTGGCTGTAGTGCTCATCAGCACGAGCTTGATCTTCCTGCCCGTCCTCGCCGCGGCCTCGCAAACGTGCTTCAGCGACCGCGTGACCAGGAGCTGTGGCCTGCCGAACATCCCCTTGAAGGTTATGTTGTGGCCGAGGCAGCATACGATCGCGTCGCAGCCCGCCACGAGGCCATCGTTCATCACAGGATCGAAGTCGCTGATGTTTCCCCTCACAAGCTCAAGGCCTTTTTTGCTGACAAGGCCGTCTGGCAGGACCGAGTCCATCCTGAGCACTGCCTTAACCTCGATACCCCTGTCAATCAACTGGGACACGGCCAGCCTTCCGGTCGCGCCTGAGGCTCCAAGAACAAGCACTTTCATGAATCACCCCTCGCATTCTGATATCGAGCTTATAGTCATTACCCCTCTGCCATAATCGGACAGCATTGTATCATTCCAATCGCGCAGGAGGTAGCGCTTTATCAGGCCCTCGAGCTTGAAGGGATCGACCTTCCTTCCGCGCTTGCGCTCCGGCAAGCCAATGGCGATGACTTCCTCCAGGCTCGAGCGCCAGGACGCAACCTGGCTCGCGTACAGACCTTCACGCCGCAGGATCTCCCCGACGACGCCCCTGCCTTCCCCGCGCCGCTGGTCGATCTCCTGAAGGAACCGCAGCTTGTACTCCGGCGTGAACTGACGCCTTTCCGGCTGGTCGCTCACCTTCTCGTCGGCCACCTCTGGCTTTGACATGGACAGCTCCTTTGTACTCCCATTTTAGGGCACCGACTGTCCCACTATCCCCTGGCACATACCGCCGGATCGATTAGCCCATAAATTGAATACACGCCTGCGAAAGCGTCTTGGCTGAGTATTCCGGCCCAAACCTGCCACCCATTCCGGCGGAATCCTGCCACCTGTTCCGGGGGAAAGCTGCCAGGCATTCCGGCCTAAACCTGCCACTTTCGGCGCCGCGGCCGGAATAGGTGGCAGGGAATGGCCGGAACGCTATATAGGGTTCCGGCGAAAAGCTGCCACCCGTTCCGGGCGAATCCTGCCACCCCATGCTGACCATCTTGGCCATCGCGCCTATTCTCGCCGCACCACAGCGGCAAGGAGCGGCGATCGATGGCGCACAGAAGGATCGGTATGAAGGCATTGAGACAGGTAATCGAACTTCACGAGCTCACGGGGTTCAGCAACCGCCAGATCAGCACGGCCACCGGGGTGTCCCGTCCCGTCGTGGCCGAGTATCTTGCCGCCTATGCGCGCTGTGGCCTCTCCTGGGACGAGTTCTCGAAGCTGCCTGATTCCGAAGCCAGCGAGCGTCTGGCTGCCCCTAGGGAGGGTCAGGATCCCCGCCACGCGGCGGCGCTGGGCTTCTTCCCGTACATGCTCAAGGAGCTGCCCCGCGTCGGGGTGACCCGGGAGATCCTCTGGAAGAAATACCGGGCCGGGAATCCCGGTGGCTTCGAGTACTCGCAGTTCTGCCACCACTTCCGCACCTGGTGCCGGGCAGAGACCGAAGTGACCCTCACCATGGAACACAAGGCCGGCGACCGGATGTACGTCGACTTCGCCGGCGCGAAGCGGCGCTACCGGGATAACGGCGTGGAGCACGAAGCCGAGCTCTTCGTAGCCATCCTCGGGGCGAGCCAGTACACCTACGTGGAAGCCCTCCGCTCGCAGCAGAAGGAA
>JANXYO010000033.1 GCA_025356015.1 Spirochaetaceae bacterium | reverse complement strand
CCACGCGGAATGCCTTGGAGAAGGAGCGCCAGGGATCCTCGGAAAGCTGCTTGACCCCAACTCGGATGTTCCGGTCCTGGGCGTCGCTTTCGACGATCATGACCTCTATCTCCTGGCCGACTTCCAGCTCTGAGGAAGGATTCTTTATCTTCTTTGTCCAGGAAAGGTCGTCGATGTGGAGGAAGCCGTCGATGCCCTCCTCGAGCTCCACGAAAGCGCCCGCGGCGGTGACCTTCACTACCTTGCGGGTAAGCCTCATGCCAACCGGGTACTTCTCGGAAACCTGATCCCAGGGATTGTCCTGAACCTGCTTGAGGCCCAGAGAGACCTTGCCTGCCTGGAGATCGTAGTTGAGGATCATGCACTGGACCGGATCGCCGACCTTGAGCATCTCCTCGGGCTTGCGGACCTTCCGTACCCATGAGAACTCAGAGATATGGGCAAGACCCTCGATTCCTTCCTCCACCTCGATGAAGGCACCATAATCGGTAAGTTTTGTAACCTTGCCGCCTACGACGTCACCGATGTGGTAGCGCTCCTCGAAGGTGGACCAGGGATCGGGCGTGAAATGCTTGAGGGAGAGGTTTATCCTCCGCTCCTCGGGCTCCATGCGGATCACCTTGAGCTCGATTTCCTGTCCCTTCTTCACGAAGTCCTTGGGACGGGTCACATGGCCCCAGCTCATGTCGTTTATATGCAGGAGGCCGTCGAAGCCGCCGAGGTCGATGAAAGCCCCGAAGCTGGTGAAGCTCTTGACCTCGCCCTTGACCGTATCACCGATCTGGGTCGCCTGAAAGAAGGTTTCCCGGCGCTTCTCGACATCCTCTTCCATCCATTTGCGGCGATTGAGGACGATATTGACCTTTTTCTCGGAATAGAGCCTCTCGAGGTAGAATTGCGACTTGAGCCCGATGAGCTTGTCGCCCTTCTCCACCCGCTGGATATCGGCCTTTGAGGCGGGAAGGAAGCCGCGAAGCCCGTGCCCCAGGTTTACTTCAAAGCCGCCCTTGATTTCCTTCTCGATGACGCCATCCACGGCGAGGTGGTCCTTGAAGGCGTTGGACACTGTGCGCCAGTAGATCTTCTCGTCGGCCCGTTTCTTGGAGACAACGATCTCGCCCGAGTGAGTTTCTTTCTTGACAAGAATGACGCTCACGACCTCGCCGATCTTGGGTGGCGCGTCGCCGAACTCGATGATGGGGATTTTACCTTCGGACTTGTAGCCTACGTCGACGAAAATGAAATCGCTGGTGACCTGGATGACGTGGCCGTCGACGAGGTCTCCCTCCTCCAGCCCCTCAAGACTCTTGAGGTACTGCTCCTGCAATTGTGTTTGGATGTCGTCCTTGGAGGGGACGACGGCACCCATTTCCACTTCCTTAGCGCCCATATAGTTCCCTTAGATGAAGAATTTTCGCGTATACTTTCTCATAAACATCTTGTAAGGTCAAGTGAGAGCTGTCCAAATAAACCGCGTCATCGGCGATTCTGAGGCTTCCCACCGACTTGGACCGGTCTATCGCATCACGCATCTCGATATTTGCCGTGATCTCCTCAAGGCTGGCTCCGCTTACTCCTTGGGCGAACCTCCGACGTGCCCGTGCCTCGGGGCTGGCGTCCAGGAAGAACTTGACTTGAGCCTCGGGGAACACCACGGTGGTCATGTCCCGCCCTTCGACCACGGCATCAAGATCGTCCGCGATGCGGCAAACATGCTCGTTTACTATGGTCCGCAACTCCGGTATCGCAGATATCTGGGCCACAAGGGCATCGACTCGAGCCGAATGCAGCAGATCCTCTGTGTCCCGACCATCCAGGAATAGCCTTCCTCCTTGGTAGTCAATTTGCGCTTCCCTGGCGCAGGATGTGACCTCGGCGAGCGCTCCAGGCGCAATGCCCCGGTCGAGCACCCGCAGGGTCATGGCCCTGTACAGATTGCCCGAGTTGACATACGTATACCCGAGAGATTCTGCTACCATCCGGGCGACCGTGCTCTTGCCCGAACCGGCTGGCCCGTCAAAGGCGATAATCATGGGAAATCCTCCGAAACTAGTGTCGAGGCGGACCTGAAATGGGGTCTGAGGGCAGAGGGAGTCCTTGGCGCGCGCGGCCTCCGTAAGAGAAGAGGGAGTCAAGCTCGGATTGGGAAAGCTCGCGATATGATCCTTCTTCAATCCCCGCAATTACCAGCGGGCCTATCCGTATCCTTCTGAGCACGAGGGCCTTTCGTCCATAGGCCTCAAGTAGCCTCCGGATCTCCCTGTTCTTGCCCTCGGCAAGAACAACCCGGGCTTCGGTTGGACTTCTTCTTTCGGCGGACAGTGCCTTGTAGAAGACACCTTCGATGGTCACCCCGCGTCGAAAGGCATCGAAGAAGACATCGTCGAGAGGAGCATCGGCAGTGAATTCGTATTCCTTGTCCACTCCGCCTGAGGGGTGGACAAGCATAGCCGCGAGATCCCCATCGTTGGTGAACATGACCAGACCTGAGGACCACTGGTCGAGGCGACCGACATTATAGACGCGTTCGGGGACATCCTTGCGGATAAGGTCGACCGCAAGCGAGCGCCCCTCGGGGTCGGACATTGCGCAGATGAAGCCCGGGGGCTTGTTGAGAAGGATATAGCGCTTCCGTTCAGCCGGGCCAAGAGGCCGACCATCAAGCTCAACATGATCGCCAGGGAGGACCTTGGTACCAAGCTCGGTGACTATCTTCCCGTTAACCGCTACCCTTGAATCAAGGATGATGCGCTCGCAGGCCCGTCTGGAGGCCACACCTGCATGAGCGAGAAAGGCCTGAAGGCGGATTGCCCCCTGGATGGGCTCACGCTCGTTCATCTGGATTCCCCTCCGGGACCGCCGGCAGGGCAGGTTTTTCTGTATCATCGCCAATTGTCGGTCCAGGATCGGCGCCATCGGTCTTGCCGCCACCTGCTCCATCTTCGCCTGCCTGCATGGTGCTGGGCCTTGATCCCGGGGCGCCCTGCAGGGCCTCGAGGCCGAAGCGCTCCCGCTCAAGCTCGTCGAGGCGTGGCAGGTCGGCTATGCTGCCGAGCTTGAAGTACTTCAGGAACTCTTTTGTGGTTCCGTACTGGACTGGCCTTCCCGGCGCCTCTTTCTTGCCAACTTCCTTGATGAGTTCCCGCTCAAGGAGGAAACGCATCATCCCATCTGCGGAAACCCCTCGAATGGCCTCGATCTCCGCCCTGGTTATCGGCTGTGAATAGGCGATTATGGAGAGCGTCTCCAGGGCCGCACGTGAGAGCCGCGAGTCGTTCTTTTTTCCATAGCGTTCTTTGAGGGATTCCCAGAACTCGGCCTTGGGGGCCAGGATCCACCCACCGCCAGATCGCAGCGGCTCAAGCCCGTGCGAGGATGAGGAATACTCCTCGACCATGAGTTCAAGCGCCCCCTCCACGACATCACGGGCAAGCCCCGTGATCCGCGAAAGCGCGGTCTCGTCGAGGGGTTCGGACTCGAGAAAAAGGACGGTCTCGATGATCGCCGCCTCTCGTTCAAGCCTGATCTCCATGCTCCTCCCGCCTGTCATAGCTTCGTATCATGATGTCTCCGAACAATTTGTGCTGGAAGATGGATATAATCCTGTATTTCACAGCTTCGAGGATGGCCAGAAAGGCACAGACAATGTCCATGGTCGACCGGGGTCTGGTGACGAGATCGGTGAAGATAAAACAATCCCTTGATTCAAGAAACTCATGGATGAGGGCTGTCTTTTCGTTGATCGAGACTTCCTCATAAAGGTCGATTATGCGTTCCGAGGAAAGGTTGGTGACCAGCGAGGAAAATGATCGAAACAGGTCCCAGACATCTATCGGCTCCCAAAGGGATTGGTCCTCCGAGAAGGGCAAGGGACGCTGGATGCGCTTGCGCTCAACGCTCCACTCGACCTCCATTTCCTTGCGTTCCATGAGTTCGGCGAGGCGTTTGAATTTCTGGTATTCGATGAGTTTTTCTATGAGCTCCCGACGGGGATCCTCGAGTTCGTCATCCAGATCGATCTGGATTGGAAGCAGCATCCTGGACTTTATGTAGAGAAGAGTCGCAGCCATGGAATAGAATTCCGTCAAGTCATCTAGATCGACATCCTCGCCTCCATCAAGAATGCCGAGGTATTGTTCGGTTATCGCGGCGATTGGGATATCGTAGACGCTGACTTCGTTCTTCTTTATGAGGAATAGCAGGAGGTCTAGCGGGCCCTCGAAGTCCTTGAGGTGGAAGAGCCGCCCCTCCCCGCCCGAACTCTCGAGGGTAGGAGCTTCGGAGACACTATCGTTCACTTTCATTATTGCTACGTGTAGATCCGATCATAGCCTTCGGCCCCCATAAGGTAAATACCCTGAGCAGGAAGACCGGCCGCTATAGAGGAAAAGGGGCGACCGCTCACCGGATCGCCAAGACCGGGCGAGAGGTCCAGGAGGGGAAGTAGCGCGAATTTTCGCTCCCAGAGTCCGGGGTGCGGAATGATGAGATCAGACTCGTCTATGAGCCTGTCGCCATAGAGCAGGATGTCGATGTCGAGCGATCGGGGTCCCTTCTCCAATTCGACTTGCCTGTTGCGGCCATGGGCGGTTTCGATCGTGTTTACTGCCTTGAGGAGGGAACGCGGGTCGAGGTCGGTTTCCCCCATGAACGCGGCGTTGGTGAAGTCGGGCTGGTTTTCCACATACCTAGCCCGGGAACGCCAGAAACGAGACAGCCTTGGGTTCAGGAAGAACCTCGAAAGCTCAGTGAAAGCAGAGCGGATGAGATCCCCGCTCTCACCGAGATTCGAGCCAAGCCCAAGAAAGACCGTCACCATGGGCTAGAACAGGCTGTCGTCGTCACCTGGGATGGCCTTAGCTCCGGCAGGGGCAGGTCGACTGGTATTCACAGACGGAATGGGGGCTGCCTCGATGATCGGCGCCTGTTTCTGCGCTTTCGCGGGGCTCCGAGTCAGGGGTTTTTCTGCCACGACTGTTGCTGTTGGCTTTGCTCCGTCCTGGCCCGGCAGAGGGACGGTACGGCCCGGTCCCTCGACCGCCTCAGGCTTTTCGGGATGCTGGGCGGTGAAGATCAGGGCACGGACCTGTTTCTCGATATCTGCTGCGGCCAGCGGGTTGGATTCAAGGTAGAGCTTTGCGTTGTCCCTACCCTGCCCGACCTTCTCCTCGCCCCATGTATACCAGGCTCCCTTCTTGTCCACGATATTGTACTTGACGGCTGCGTCTATCAGGGAGCCAGCCCATGAGATGCCCTTTCCGAACATGATCTCGAGTTCGACCTTCCTGAATGGCGGGGCAACCTTGTTCTTGACCACCTTCACTCTCACCTTGTTTCCGACCGCCTCTTCCTCGCCCTTTTCTATGGTCTCGACCTTGCGAACCTCGAGCCTGACTGAAGCGTAGAACTTCAGCGCGTTTCCACCCGTCGTGGTCTCAGGATTGCCGAACATGACCCCGATCTTCATCCTGATCTGGTTTATGAAGACCAGGATGGTCTTGCTCCTCGCCAGGGTGCCGGTTAGTTTGCGAAGAGCCTGACTCATGAGCCTTGCCTGGAGGCCGACATGGGCATCACCCATGTCGCCTTCAATTTCGGCCTGCGGGGTAAGGGCCGCAACGGAGTCAATGACGATTATGTCCACTGCTCCTGATCGGATGAGGGATTCTGTTATATCAAGGGCCTGCTCGCCATTGTCAGGCTGGGAGACCCACAGTTCGTCGATATTCACGCCGAGATTCTTGGCGTACACGGGATCAAGCGCGTGTTCGGCATCGATGAAGGCGGCGATACCGCCCTTCTTCTGTGCTTCGGCGATCGCGTGAAGGGCCAGGGTCGTCTTGCCCGAGGATTCCGGACCGTATATCTCGATGACCCGTCCCCGGGGATAGCCTCCGACACCGAGGGCCTCGTCGAGGAGGATTGACCCTGTGGGCACGGAATCGATCCCCGGCGCGTGCTCGTTCGCGCCGAGCTTCATAAGGGAGCCCATGCCAAACTGCTTCTCTATCTGCAGCCGCGCGGCTTCAAGTGCCTTGATCTTCTCGCCCATCTCAGTGATCTTTTCGCTGGATTGGACCGCTTCTTTTTTCACGGCTTCGCCCTCCGACCTCCTGACGCTCGCCCTTCCGCCGGGCGATTGAGGTCGCGAATGACTATACAAGGTTTCCCTTGGAATTTGAAGGGCGGATCGCCTCGTTGTCCCTTCAGGTCTTCCTCATGATCTCCATTGGGGACAAGCTTGCGGCCCGGCGCGCGGGGAGCAGGGACGCGAGGAGACAGAGCAGGATGCTCGATACCGCGACCATACTCATCTCGACCAGGCTGATCCTCACAGGTATGCGTTCAAGATAGTACGAAGGATCAAGGAGCTTGAACCCCTGCGAGCTCGGTGCAATGCCGGAGACTATATTAACGAAGCGGCTGGTGGCATTTAGTGCAAACTCCACCGCGGCGATAAAATCATTGATGCGCCATGCCACGAGACAGCCGACGGCTATGCCCAAGACCGTTCCTGCCCCCCCTGTCACCAGACCCGCAAGGACAAATACTGCGCCGATAAAGGATTCCTGTGTCCCGGAACTTTTCAGGACCGCGATATCACGTCTTCGCTCGAGCACCAGCATGATCAGGGCCGAGGCGACATTGATGGCAGCGACGGCAACCGTCAGCGCCATGACAAGCAGAAGGAGGGCCCGGGTCGTTGAGAATGACTTAAAGAGGTTACGTTCCAGTTCGCTCCAGGTCTCGACACTCCATTCTGGCGGAAGGGACATTCCGACGGCGTCTTTCGCCGCTTCGAGGTCCCCGAAAGGATCACGGACTTTGATGCCGACAAAGCTGTGAGATACCTCGGGCGAGAGGATCCTTGCGGCCGCCTTCAATGGAACGAATGCCCAGAGCGCATCGAGTTCCCGGTAGCCCGCTGTCACTATGCCTCGCACCTTGAAGATCGAAATCCTGGGCGCGAGTTCGGCTTTCTTGCCCGATTCACCATAGGCTTTCCGTGCTGTCACGAGGGTGATGCTGTCCCCGACACCTGCGCCAAGATTCCTTGCCAGGGCTTCGCCGAGGAGGGTGTCGCTTCCTGAGGTCAATTCCATCGAACCGGACACGAGGCTGAGGTATTTTATCGTTCCGCTGTCCCGCAGGAAAAGCGGATCGATCGCCCGAATGGCCGCACCCGCCGACCTTGAGCCTGATATCGCCACTGCTGGCCCCTGTCGTTCAGCGAAAGCAGCCTCCACCCCAGGCAGGGCTCGCAAAAGAGCGGCCTGTGACTCGAGCGACGATGCACCATTCACGGTAAACGGCGTCGCCTGCAAATGGTATGTGCCGATCTCGAGATAGCGGGCGGTAATACCCTCAATCATTCCGTCTGCCACTATGAGCACTACCACAAGGGGAACAAGGCTAAGGGCCACACCGATGACTGCGCCGCGAAGGTATCGCCGCCCCCGCGGGGCAACTCCCGAGGTCCTTCTTCCTACGATCGACCTGGCTGCGATGAGCAGCGCGGCGCCGACCTTCACAATGTCCTCAGCTGCCCATCGGCCAGTTCATACCTGAGATCTGCCTCGGATGCCAGTTTCTGGTCATGGGTGACAAGGACAAGGGTCGCACCATATTGTCCGCAGAGGCCGAAGAGGATGCTGCGAACCGAGCTAGCGCTTGCCGCATCGAGGTTGCCCGTGGGTTCGTCAGCAAGTATGACGGAAGGCTTGTTGACGAGGGCACGGGCAATGGCGGCTCGCTGCCGTTCGCCGCCCGACAACTGCGAGGGGAAATGGCCGAGACGCTCACCGAGCCCCATATCGTGCAGGAGTGATTCCGCCCTCTTGAAGGCCGCCTTCCTCGGCTCGCCCCTGATATAGGCGGGGAGGGCGACGTTTTCCAGGGCTGTGAAATCCTTGAGTAGGTAGTGGAACTGGAAGACAAATCCGACAACCGAGGCCCGATATTCCGAAAGCCGTCGTTCCGCCATGGCGTGCAAATCCCAGGAGCCGACTACCGCCAGCCCAGTTGTTGCCCGATCGAGGCCACCAAGAATCGAAAGCAGGGTGCTTTTCCCGCTCCCGCTGGCTCCCATGATAGCGACGCTCTTGCCACGCTCAACTTCAAAATCGAGGTCACGGAGTACGACTAGCTCTTCCGCCGAGCCCTTAAAGGTCTTCCCCAGCCCCGAGCAACGGATGAGCGCATCACTCATACCGGAGCACCTCGGCCGGGGCGAGGCGTGAGACCTCAGCCGTCGCGCTCGCTGCGGCCGCTACTGCCGAGATGACAGAGGCACAGGCTATGAACAGGGTTTCCGGGAATAGAATGCGCACCGGCACCTCCATGAGATAGAAATAGCTAGGAGAGAAGATGCGAAAGCTCCCCCCGGAGACGCTGCCTGCGATCCGGTTCACGATTCCTGCGATGCCGTTGACGAGTGACTCGGCGATCGAGAACACCTCGTTGATATTGACGGCGATGAATAGGCCGAGAATCAAGCCGAGCAGGGCCCCTCCGGCCCCGAGCACTATTCCTTCAAGAACGAAGGTCCGCCTGAGCGATTCCGGGCTTGCGCCAACCGCACGCATCACGGCTATTTCTTCCATGCGTTCCGCCACTGCCCGCCGCATTGAATGATGGATATTCACACCCACAACCAGGAAGATGAGCCCGATCAACAACATCATGACTGATTTTTCCATCTGCAGGGCGCCGAAGAAAGAGCGGTTGTATTGTCGCCAGCTCTCGATCCGTCGTGCTCGGATGCCATAGTCGCTGGCCAGCCGCGACGCAAAACTCGCGTCGCCGAAGCGGTCCTTGAGCTTAAGACCATAGACATAGCGGACTTCGTGCTGGGGTGGGAAAAATGGAGCGGCTTCGCCGAAGGTCAGAAAGGCCATCCCGAAATCATAATCCAGGTAGCCCGACTTGAATGTGCCACCGACCCGGAGCCTTGTGGTCTTTACATCGACCCCATCCTCACCGCCAGAGGAGACAACAAGGATATCGATTTCGTCACCGACCGCTATATTGAGGTATCTCGCCAATTCGGCACCCATCAGGAGGCCCTTCACGGGAAAGGCCGCGGCGCTCTGGCCAAGAGCCCGCAGCAGGGCAGGATCGCGTTGTCCTGCGTCAGGGGGAATGGCCCTCAGGGTCATGGGCCGAGGAAGTCCTCCGTCAAAGGAGAGTAGGCAGCGGGTTTCGGCGAAAGGCAGGACGCTTTCCACCGCCGGATCCGCGGCAATTCGCGAAAGCAGGACTTCGTCCGGACCCCCTGATCTATCGTCGTCAATGCGCACATGGAAAGATCCGATTTCAAGGATTGAGTCGATGAACCCGAGCTGAAAGCCATTCATGACTCCAAGGACCACGATGAGCGCAGCCACGCCTATCGCGATCCCCGATGCCGCCAGAAAGGAGGAAGCAGAACCTCCAGTCTCCCTCCTCGCAGAAAACCAGCGTCGGGCGACGAAGACGATCCATGGTTGGCCTCTCACGGATAGATCCGGGTCCTTGCGACGCTAGCTCCGTCGAAGAACTCTTCCTTGATTTTTCTACCACCGGAGTAGCTGACACGCGCGAACAGAAGGCCCGAATGATAGAGTTCCTCAACCCGTTCATCGCCGCTGAAGGCAATTGTCCTCGAAATTTCGCCGTTCAAACGGTCTTCCTCGTCTGAGAGCTTGCCAGCCCCGTCATAGCTAAGGATTCGGGAACTAAGCGTCCCTGCGGCCCTGGTAGATTCTTCGACAAGCCGGCCGTCGTCTCCGTAACGATAGGTGATGCGTGATCTTTCCCTGCCATTGAGCGACTCGGTTCTCTGGTTCGGCTTACCCTTTCCGTCATACTCGACACGAATCGTGACTCCGCTCCCAATATCCTCGACGACCGAAAGAACTGGAAACGGGCCATCGCCGTAGCTTCGGGTCTCGCGGGATACCGCCTTGGAGTCCAGGCAGGTCACCAGGAGGCTTGCCCTCCCTTTTTCGTCGAATCGCCTGATTTCCGACGCGCCATCGATCCTGGTCCATGCCACCTGGGGCTTGCCCTGCAGAAGGACAAGGCCTGCTCCACCATCCCCAAATATGCCCGTGGTCTCGATGGCAACCAGCCGGCCAGCCCCATCGTATCGGTATTCCATCGTCCCGGCCGATTCTCCCGAACCGTCGCTCGCTTCGATCTTGACCAGCCTGCCACCAACGCGGATATACAGATTCCTCTGCACGAGGACACCCTTCGCAAAGATCGACTCCTCCTCAAGCACGCCCTCCGACCCGAAAACCCTCTCTTCGGCGAGCAGTCCATCACGAAGCACCCTTTCGATCTGACCTCGCGGGCTGGAACTGAACTCTCGCTTTTCGACCGGGGCGGCAGAGCCCAGGGTGGATGCAAATGCGACCAGGGCGAATAACCAGAGTCGGGGAACCTGTCGTCTCATGGCCCGGCCCCGATGAACTCTTCAAGGAAGCTGTCGAGATTGAAAGCCTCAAGGTCACGATAGGCTTCACCAGTGCCCACGAAGGCCGTTGGCAGACCGAACTCTTTGGCCAAGGAGATAGCCATGCCGCCCTTTGCCGAGGAGTCATGCTTTGTCAGAACGACCCCGTCGATCGCCACTGCGGACCCAAAGGTCTCGGCCTGACGCAGCCCGTTCTGTCCGGTAGTGGAGTCAATTACCAGCAGGCGGCGGTAGTTGGCGTCGCCTGCGCGACCTGTCACGATCTTGTCCATCTTCCCAAGCTCCCGCATAAGGTCGGTGCGGGTATGCATGCGTCCAGCGCTGTCCGCGATCACAAGGTCGGCGCCGTCCGCCCGCGCGGCATCGACGGCATCCCAAAGGACTGCCCCTGGATCTGAGCCAGGGCCCTGGGCGACAACCCGAATGCCCAGGCGTTGGCCGTGGATCTTGAGCTGGTCGATTGCAGCGGCTCGGAAGGTGTCCCCTGCGGCCAATATGACGCCTTTCGCGAGGCCATTGCGCCGATAGTAATCAGCGAGTTTTGCGCAGGTGGTCGTCTTGCCTACGCCATTGACCCCGAGGATCAGAAAGATATTGAGCACACCGGCCTTTGGCTCGATATAAATCGTCTTGGCATATCTTCCAAGGACCAGCTTTAGCTCTGCGCGGATGAGGGCTGGAGCGGAGAGGCCCTTCGTCCTGCACGCTTCGCGCAATTCCTCGGCGACCTTGTATGCCAGGGCGGCCCCAAGATCACCCTCAATCAGGAGGTCGGACAGTTCCTCGAAGAGCTCAGGATTGCCCGGGCCAAAGCCGAGGAGAGCCTTGATGCGATCCGCGAATCTCATGCTGCCGAACTCCCTATTTCGCCGCGCGGAGATAGCGGACGAGTCGAATGATCGCGTTGACTGTGAATACAGCTGTGGCCACGGCCGCAGCCCCGAGGACAACGCTCGAAACGTTATAGCCGGTTACGAGTCCGGAGTCTAGATTCGACCTAGGGGCGGCCTCGAGATATGTGTTGTAGGCACCCGTGGATAGGACGGTAACCGGTATCGAGAGTACCATCCATCCGAGGGCCGTATAAAACTCATCCTTCGCCTTGTTCACTCGTCCACTTGGCCCAACATGGTCCTCGGGCCGCAACGTGATTGCGATTGTCGATACCCCTTTCTCGGGAAGAACTACTGTCATGTCCTCGAATCCGTCCTTCCTGGCAGTGATGAAGGAACGACGCCCGCTCAGCGGTATGTCCTGGGGAGTGGTACCGCTCCTTGCCGCGTCAATCGACAGTGACGCTCCATCTGGCTCGCTTGTTATGTGCGCGATCCCCGTCGATGCCTGTGCAAGAGGGATTATGATGCGCCGCCGATCACCGAGCGAAACAGTTTCCTCGACTTGTCCTTGTTCGAATCCCTCTGCCTCGGCCTCAACGACGATCCTGCCTGCCGCAAATCGGAATAGCACTCGTTCCTGCTCGCCAAGCTCGCGCCCATCCACAAAAACGCTGGCAGCCTGGGGAGTCACCGCAATTTCGATCCGAGCAAAGTCCCTTCCCGCGATCCAGCGTTCGAGTTTTCTGGCGAAGTCCTGGGCAAGGGGGGCCGGGTCCTCGGGAGAACAGAAGCCCCGCCAGGTAAAGACCACACGGTCCACTGAGGCATCGTAACCGCTCAGTTCAACTGCGGCGTAGCCGGATTCGGCTTCAACCTTGCCGAAGACCAGGAAATCAACGGCCTTGGCCCTGGATGTGGCTGCGGGCGAAACAGCCGGTGGGTCAAACAGCTCACCGGAGGCATTCGCCGGCGAAAGGGCCGAGGGAAGCGCGTCCTGCGACTCGTGATTCCGGGCCTTGGACGCCTTCTCCATTGCATCTGAGAAGCGTTTCTCAGCCGTCGAGAGTCGGACGTCGGCAGCGATCAGCTCGCTCCCGCGTCGTTCGGGCCGTATCGATGGGTCCAGGAATTTCGCTGCCCTGTCGTCTAGCTGTCGAGCGAACTCGCTACCCGCATCAAACTTGCTGCGCTCCGACGCAAGGCCTGCCGCGGCTTCCATATCCCCAATGGACGCAAGCCTTGGCGGAAGGACTGGCAGCTCGGAGAGCATCAGCGCGGGCAGGACTGAGGCAAGCAAGCGAAATTCGGGGGCTGTCTCCGGCCCTGAGAGCCGGCAGAGACCCAAGGTCCAGTACTTTGGGCTTGTTGAGGCTGGAACCGTTTTATCCAAGGTCGCAGTCGCAGCGGGAGCAGGGACTGCTTGCGCGTGGAGGATGGGGCAAATGGCGCTGAGGATGGCTGACAGCGCAAGAGAAAGGAGACGCGACGTCGGCACAGGACCAAGGCCGCGGTCCATCCTCAGAGCTCCTCATCCTCGTCGGCCGCAGCTGCGGCGGCATTCCCGCCCTGCCAGCGCCAGCGCATGAAAGACTCAATGAAGGGGTCTATATCGCCATCCATGACGGTCTGGACACTGCCGACGGAGAACTTGTTCCTGTGGTCCTTCACAAGCGTGTATGGCTGGAAGACATAGGATCGAATTTGGGAACCCCACGCGATTTCCTTTTTCTCAGAGGCGAATTTTTGGTTCTCCTTGTCCTTCTCGAGCCGGTAGTGCTCATAAAGCCTCGATTTCAGGACGCTCATCGCAACGTCCTTGTTCTTGTACTGGCTGCGTTCGTTTTGGCAGGTGACAACAATGCCAGTAGGCAAATGCGTCAAGCGAACCGCGGAATCTGTCTTGTTGACCTTCTGCCCGCCTGCGCCGCCCGCGCGATAGGTATCGATTCTCAGCTCCTCTGGCTTTATGTCGATCACAATCGAATCATCGATGATTGGCAGGATGTAGACCGAGGCGAAGGAGGTGTGTCGGCGGGCATTGGCGTCAAAGGGCGAGATCCTGACAAGACGATGGACGCCCGACTCACCCTTGAGAAAGCCATATGCGTAGTCTCCGTCGATCTCCAGGGTCACTGACTTGACGCCTCCCTCGGCCTCAAGCAGGTCGACAATGTCGGCCTTGAATTTCCGCCGTTCCGCCCACCTTGTGTACATTCGGAGTAGCATCGAGGCCCAGTCGCAGGCCTCGGTTCCCCCCGAACCCGCATGGATAGAGAGGTAAGCCCCCGATCTGTCAGCCTCGCCGGAAAGCAGTTCGAGCACGATAGCCTTATCGAAACGTCCTGAAATGTCCTTGTAGGAAGTGCGGATGTCCAGCTCCATGGAATCATCGCCTTCGTCACGCGACATCCTGATCATGTCATCCAAGGCCTCCACATCGGCCTTGAGATGAACCCAGGTATCGAAACGGTCCTTCAGAGCCTTGATCTCAGTCATGACGCGCCCGGCCTTTGCTCCGTCATTCCAGAACCCGGGCTCGGAGCTCAGTGCCTCCTTTTCTGCGATTCGGCGCGCAATTGAAATTGAGTCAAAGACGCCCCCAAATGTCCAGTATTTCCGCCCTGAGAGAGCTGACCGGGCTGGCAATATCTTCAAGCATCTGATTCCTCCGACTGGTTTGGCTGTGATCTGCGGGAGTCTGGCGAAAGACCCGGTCCACCGGGACGGTGGCCTATTCTCGAGGCTGTTTTGGGTCCCTTACGACAATCCGGCGCCACTTGTTGTCCTTCAGGACGGTCAATGCCAAGGTTCCATCGACGGGGAATTGATAGAACCTCAGGGTATCGTATGAGTCGGTTATGCGGTCGATGTCTCTTTTCAAGGCGCTGAGGAGCTTGTCATTCATAGATGTGCACTCGAAACAGGCTTTTTGCACCCTCTCGAACCCGTACTGTGGCAAGAGGTTATAAAGCGCCGATCTCGAGTCCTCGCTCCCCATGTCGCAGATGACCGAGACAAACATATAGTCTATCCTAGCCGAACTTGGATCAATCGTCAATTCGAAGGGCTGGAGGACGGGAATGCTATGCAAATCGAGCCATCCGATCCGATAATGATAGTACCATGCGCTGTCGCGAATACCCCGGAGTGCTCTTCCTTGCCGTCATGATCCTCATTGTCCAGGCGGCGTCCGCGCAGCCTGTGGCCCCAGCCGAATCCTCGGAGGCGGTTTTCGCGCCCTTCCCCTCCCACCTCCGCGCTGCTACCAAGGGCGGGAGCCTTGTCCTTTCCTGGACGGATTCGACTGATGTCCAGGGACGCTACGCCATCTACCGCAGCACGCAGGGCTTCGAGGCAGCATCCTTCGACGAGTCGACAAAGATCGCAGAGGTCAGTTCGGGTGTGGAGCGCTTCGAGGATCCTAGCCCACCCAAAGGCTCGTACTATTATCTCGTGCTGGCCCTCGCCGAGGACGGAAGCCCGTATAGGATCTTCATTCAAGCGAGAAATGCGACTGTGTCGCCTATCGCCGTGGAAAGACCGGCAAGCAGCCTTCCCTCCGCGGCGGACCAGCCCTCCCCGATCGCACTAGGTGGATCAGTAGCCCCATCCCTCCTTCCTGCCGTCGATGCCATCAATGCACAAATCCAGGGCGATGCCATTGTCCTTCGCTACCGCACACTCAGGCCTAGGATGCGCCTGGTACTCTACCGCGGCACCGCCCCACTTCAATTGGGACGGGACCTTCTGGAAGCCTCACTGGTCGCTGCCTATGATGACAAGGATGGCAGTTTCGCCGATTACCCTGTGCCAGGCGTCGATTACTGGTACGCGGTCCTTGCCGAGAACGACCTTAAGGCGGGCCACATCGACCTAAGGTCAGGGCAGAATTCGACGATCCAGGCCGCAAGGATAAGCGCCCTCCTTCCTCCCGCAGGATTTATCGAGCCTTCGCCTATGCGCACGCCGCCACTCCCCTCGATCTTCCTTGAAAAATCGACGGGCTCGGAGGCTGGTCGCCTTCCCCATAGCGCCGAAGTACCGCCGCCCGGAGCCCTTAGCCAGGAAGGGGAGAAATCCACGGCCGCAATCTTGAAGCTGGCGCCTCCAATCCGGCTCGCCCTTCCGGCAATCCATTTGCTCAAGGAAGAACAGACAGCGCCGACCGGCGGAGAGGACTATGCGCTCTCCCTGATAATCAGCGAGAAGCTTTCCAAGGAAGACTGGAGCGGCGCCGCCGACCAACTCAGGAAGTACCTATCGCTCAACAGATCCCCGACCGCTGTCGTCAGGGCGCGGTTTTACCTCGGCATCTCCTTGGCAGAATCGGGCCAGTACCGAGAGGCCTTCTTCGAATTCACTTCTGCCCGGGCAGGGCTTCCTGTGGAAACACGACCCTGGATTGACTACATCCTCTTCATGCTGAGGCAGGGCTGAGCTCTAGCTAGCAAATGAAGCGATAGACCGTCTGGTGTCTCCATGAGGCTCCGGGCTCCAGCACGGCCGATGGGAATCCGGGCTTGTTCGGGCTATCGGGAAAAAGCTCGCTCTCAAGGCAGAATCCGGCGTGCTTGTCGTAGATCGAGCCCCTCTTCCCGGGAACATTTGAAAGGAAATTTCCCGAGTAGAACTGCACACCGGGTAGGGTCGTGGCTGCGGTCATGGTCCTGCGGGTTGTTGGTTCAAACACTTCTCCAAACTCGACAAGGCGCGGAGAGGACCGGTCAAGCACCATGCAATGGTCATAGCCTCCTGCGATTTCGATGTCCTTGCCTATCCTTTTCCGCTCGGTGAAGTCAAAAGCAGTGCCTTTCACCGGCACCAAGGCCCCAGTGGGGATCAGATCCTCGCCCACCGGCAGGTAGTGGGAGCACTTCAGCCCCAGCTCATGATCCAGGATGCTTCCCCTGCCCTCGCCCTTGAGATTGAAATATGAGTGGTTGGTCAGGTTGATGATTGTCCGGGCGTCGGTGCGAGCGTCAAAGGCGATGCCCAGGGCTCCGTCCGGACTCAAGGTGTAGGTGACCTGGACCTCCAGCGTGCCTGGGTAGCCTTCCTCACCGGCAGGACTCGTCCTCGTGAAACTGATGGCCGGAACCCCCGACACTTCTGATGTCTCGGCCTTCCACATGAATTTTTCGAATCCCTTGATGCCGCCATGGAGGTGGTTCGCCCCATTGTTGGCCGCCACCCGGTATTCGACCCCGTCCAGATGGAATCGTGCCCCGCCGATCCTGTTTGCATATCTGCCGACCGTTGCTCCGAAATAGGGATTCTTTGTCGTGTATCCAGCGAGCGTGGAGAAGCCCAGCACGACATCGTCCTGCACTCCCTTGCCGGCTGGAAGCAGGAGGGAGACAAGAATCGCGCCGAAATCCGTAAATGTCGCCGTGATTCCACCGGATTTCAGGACAAAAAGCGAGACTTCCTCGCCACTTCCCAGAACACCGAAGTTCTTGCGCTCTATTGACATATTCCCTTCTTTCTCAGGGCTGTTTGTAGTACACCCTGTAAAATTTCTCGGACAGGAAAGCGGGAACCAGGCGTTTCACCATGGCCGCAAGGCGTTCTATCGCGGGGCCAACCGTCTTTCGAAGCGGAAGCCGCCTAACGTGCAGCAGCCGATACATCAGCTTTGCGATAATGAGCGGGTCAAAGCCCGCCCCCTCATCGTGGATCTGGACTCCCATCGCCGCATCGAAGTACTGCTTGTATGGGCTTGAATCATCCGCCTTTTTTACGTTGCGCCGTGCGGCGGTGAAACCCGTGCGGAAATCGCCAGGCTCGACGAGGCCGACCTCGATCCCGAAGGGTCTTGTCTCATAGCGCAGGGATTCGGCCAGTCCCTCGAGGGCGAATTTGCTGGCGCTGTAGAATGGCTGAAAAGGCATGCCGATCAGGCCTGCGATCGAACTCAGGATGATGAAGCGTCCCGTGCCGGCTGCCCTCATGGTGGGGATGAAGGCCTTTATCGTTCGAACCGTGCCGAGGAAGTTAGTCTCCATCTGGACCCGGATTTCCTCGATCGAGCTGTCCTCTATCGAGCCGGCGATTCCCATCCCGGCATTGCAGATGACAGCGTCAATCCTGCCTTCCTTCGAAATGATCAGCTCGGCGGCCTTGGCCACTGAAGCATCGTCCGTCACATCCATGGGGACAAGCTCGAAGAATTCGTCGGCTTTCTTGGCGTGGGCCGAGGGATTCCTGCAGGTCCCGTACACTTTCAGGCCCTTTTTCGCAAGATAGGTTGCGCATGCATTGCCGATCCCGCTTGAGGCTCCGGTAACGATAACGACCTGATTTCGATGCTCCATCATATGCCGCCCTCCAGTTTGGCAAATCCTATAGTGAATCCAGAGCCCTCGCAAGGCATGGCCTGTCTTTTCGCGGCAGTCTTGACAAAGCCGAAGCTTGAGGGGTATAGGGGCCCATGCCGACAAACACACAGCCGCCCGTGGCCCGAATCGCCCTCGCCTCCCTATTCGCTGCACTCATCATGGCGGGTGCCGTAATCGCCTTTCCAATCCCAGGCGGTCCGCCGATCGTGATCCAGAATCTCTTCGCGGTCCTTTCGGGGCTCCTTCTTGGGCCGGCCGATGGGGCGCTATCCGTCCTCATCTTCCTCGCCATTGGAGCAATCGGATTCCCCGTGTTCTCGGGGGGCCGTGGAGGGTTCGCGCACCTCGCGGGTCCCACGGGTGGTTACCTCGCGGGCTATCTGCTCGCCGCTGTAGTCGCGGGATTGATCGCCCGCAGACGCGGCCTTGTGCTATCTTTCCTAGGATCGGCGATCGGCTTCCTCCTGATACTCGGGGCCGGCATGCTTAGGCTTAAGCTCCTTCGGAACATGGACTGTACCAAGGCCCTCGCCGCCGGTGTCCTTCCCTTCCTTCCCCTTGACGCAGTAAAGGCCGTGATTTGCGCCTTTGTCGCGGCCCGGCTCGGACCATTTGCCGACTCCCTTCGGGGCATCGGAACAAGGCGTGGCTGAAGCCCTGCTTGAGGCGAGGGGGCTTGGCCATCGCTTCGGCGACGGGGGTTGGGGTTTCAGGGGCATCGATTTTGTCCTTGGCCGCGGGGAGCTTGTCGTGCTTGCGGGCCGGAACGGAGCCGGAAAGACCCTTTTCGCAAAACATCTCGCGGGTCTACTTGTGCCGAGCGAAGGGGTTGTGCTTTTCGAGGGACGCCCCCTGCTTGGATTCACTGAATCACCTTCGCACCGGGTAGGTTATGTGTTCCAGGACGCGCGCCTCCAGATCGTTGGTGACCGCGTGGAGGAGGATGCCCGCTTCGGCCCGGAGAACCTTGGCCTCAAGGCCCACGACGCCCGGGAGAGGGCGGACAAGGCGATCGAGGAATGCGGTCTCTGGGCATTGCGCGAGGCTTTTGTGCACACATTGTCCGGAGGGGAGCTGCGGCGCCTGGCCGTGGCCGGAATTCTGGCCATGCGGCCAGCGGTGGTCATCCTCGACGAACCCTTCGCCAACCTTGATCGGGACGGAGTCTATTCAGTCGTGCGCATCATAAGCCAGCTGAACCGGGAGGGAATTGCCCTTATGATCGTGACCCATGAACTCGAGAAGATCCTTGGCCTCGCCGACCGTCTCATCGTCATGGACAAAGGTGCCATAGTCCTCTCGGGCCACCCCGATCCGACACTGTCCTCAGGGGTCGAGGCCTTTGGCCTTCGAAATCCGCTTCGGCATCTTCGATCAATCAAGGACCTCGCGTGGCTAGACTGAAGGCAGCCTCCTCGCTTGACCCTGTGTGCCGCTTGCTCTGCCTGGTCCTGTTCTCTTCGGCCTCCCTTGTCATGGTCCCCGTATTGGCCTGCATCTTCATCGCCCTGCTCCTCATCCTTATCTACGGGGAAGGCATCGCGCCCGCGCGCATCGCACGGGAGGCTCTCTTCATCGTCGGCTTGGTCTCGTTCACCTTTGTATTGCAGGGCGTCTCAGTTCATCCCAGTCTGCGTCTCGACCCTGCTGGAATGCTGGATGCCGGAGCATTTGGGCTTAGGCTCGTAGCTGCCTATCTCTCGGGACGACTGTTCTATGGATCGACGCGGAACTCGGAGTTGAGGGACGCGGGTACCAGGATCTGCCGCTGCCTGCCGGGCGGCAGGGACCGTGATCTCGGCCTTGTGCTAGCCTTGGTCCTGAGTTTCATCCCGCTGATCGTCGATGAATGGAACAGATCCCTGGAGGCCGCAAGGGCAAGGGGCCTGCCACGACATCCGCGGCTCGATGCAAGCGCCATGCTCCTTGCCTCTTTCCTTCGCCGCCTCATGCTCAGGGCTGTGGCTGTTCCGGAAGCTCTTGCCGCCCGGGGATGGTCGGGTGCCAGGATGATCGAAAATCGAAAATGGGGTATCCGTGAACTCGTGGCGAGCGCCTCCAGCCTCGGCTTGCTCTGCCTCTCACTGGCGACACGGCCTGTATGAAAAAATCCGCAAGCGGCAGCGGTTCGCCCTTCAGATTCAGGATTTTGGCTTGGCCTTGCCGAGAGCGTCAATGATCAAATCGACGATAAGGTCGGGAGTGAAGAGTTCGGTGTTGATTGCCAGGTCAGCGACCGAGCTGTCGTCATTGTCGATGCCATAGATCTCCCGGTAGCGGACACGGTCCTGCACGTCACGACTCAAGGTCGCCGCCAGCACCTCAGACTCAATCCCGCCTTCCCTGGTCCATATCCTGTGGGCCCTGACCTCTGGGCTCGCGCTCAGGTAGATCCGCAGGGCCGCGTCGGGAAGCAGCCAGATGGCCAGACGAGAGCCTATGACGCAGTCGCCCTCTCTTGCGAGGGCAATCTGCTTGGCATCAAGCTCCCGGTCGTAGGAATAGTCATCGGCGGCGAGCCTAAGGATCTCCACGAAGGATATCCCCTTCTCAAGGGCCATGGCGCGGAATGTGTAGTTGATTAGTCTGACACCCAGGCGTTCCGCGAGGAGCCTGCTCACCGTCGAGTTGCCGCAACCGCTCTTTCCAGAGATTGCCACTATGCCGCTATGGGTCTTCTGCTTTTTCATTCGATGTTACGAAGCTGCTCCCTGACATTCTCCAGGGCGTCCTTTAGCTCAACTACCGCCTCGCTGACAGGAAGGAGGATACTCTTGGAGCCGATCGTGTTCACTTCCCGGTTCATCTCCTGGCACAGGAAATCGAGTTTCTTTCCTGGTGCGACTTCATTCCCGACAATCCGGCGGAAGGAGGCAAGATGCGCGCCAAGACGCGATAGCTCTTCGTTGATCGTGTACTTCATGAGCATGGATGCGGTTTCCCCGAGCACCCTGCCCTCGTCCACCATGTCTCCAAGGACTTCCTTGAACCTGGTCTGGAGCTGCTGCCTGACCGTCCTCTCGATCTCGGGAACTTGAGTCCTCACGGATTCCACAACCTTTTGGAGGCGCTCAAGTTGATTGTCGATATCGGCCTTGGTGGACTCGCCTTCGCGCAGCCGCGAGGCCTCATACTCGGCGAAACATGAGCCAAGCTCGGCTTCGATGCGGGACCAGAGGGAATCCCCGTCGACGTCGCGCTCGTAGGCCACAACTCCGTCGAAGGAGAGGATGTTGCCGATTCGAGGGGACTCGGAGAGGGAACAGGCCTCGGACATCTCCCTGAGCACGCGGGCAACCGCCTTCGCGGCCTCGAAATCGGCGCTCACCGCAACCGGGACATCAAGCTCACGGATCTTCAGATATAGCTCGACCTTCCCATGGACGATGCGAGCCGCCAGGTATTCCCGGAACCTGGGCTCGAGGCGGGAGAGATAGGGTGGCAGGGAGACCGAAAGGTCGAGGTATCGGTTGTTGTAGGACTTTATCTCCATGCTTCCGCGCAGACCGGGCAAGGCAATCTCACGATGGGCGAAACCAGTCATGCTCTTTATCATTTTCCATCCTCGTCTTTCTTTTTCTCGGCGAAGAGAGCCGCCCCAAGCCGCCAATTGTCGCCGGCGCCCATGGTCACAAAAAGGTCCCCTGGCCTGAGAGAAACGCCCAGGGCAGGGGCAGCATCGAGGACCTCCTCGAAAAAGAGAACCTCGCCCTTGATTCCCAGCCTGGCTCGGCGATGGCGGATCGCCTCGAAGAGAAGCTCTCCCGACACGCTCGGGTCGGGAAGCTCGCGTGCGGAAGCGTATATCTTGTGCAGTACGACGGTGTCAGCGTGGTCGAGGCTTGCGGCAAACTCCTCAAACAAGGCCTTGGTCCTCGAATAGGTATGCGACATGAAATCGACCACCAGACGGCGGTCGGGCCAGAAGGCCTTCATCCCCTTGATTCCCTCTCGTATCGCGGTGGGATGGTGGGCGTAGTCGTCCATGAACATGATTCCGGCGGCAGTCCCGAGGATTTCCGATCGGCGCTTTGACCCGGCGAAGCAGGCGAGAGCGCCCCGCGCCGCGGCCAGTTCCACGGCCCCGGGCCGCGCGCCCTCTCCCGCATCGCGGAGGATCGAGAAGGAAAGCGCTAGGGCGGCGGTCGCATCGAGGGCAAGATGCTCTCCGGGTATCCGAAGCTCGAACTCCGTGTCGAAACCGGAAAGGCGGAAATGGGCGATCCCGTTTCCGGCCCGGTAATCCAGGAGGCGGTAGTCGCCGGCGGCGCTCCGGCCGTAAGGCGTCAATACGAGGTCGTGCCTGCTTCCCGAAAGGCTCGCCACTGCCTCGCAGGCGCCGTGATCGTCGGCGCAGTAGATCAGTTCTCCCCCCGGGGGAAGCCTCTGCGCGAACTCGATGAATGCCGAGAGGATGTCTGAATAGGTCTCGAAGTAGTCCTGATGATCATGCTCGATGCTCGTCAGAACGATACGGCGAGGATGGAATGCGAGAAAATGCCTGCGATACTCGCAGGTCTCGGCGATGAAATATCGCTGGCCCCTGAGCATCGTTGATCTTCCGCCA
Source organism: Spirochaetaceae bacterium (assembly GCA_025356015.1). Classification (GTDB taxonomy): domain Bacteria; phylum Spirochaetota; class Spirochaetia; order Treponematales; family Rectinemataceae; genus JANXYO01. Next base: position 33,017 of record JANXYO010000033.1, on the reverse strand, counting down.
AAGGTCGAGACTGCAGAACCCGCGAGTATCGTTGCGGGGAGGTCGAGGGCTGCCACGATGCTGCCCGTGAGGGCAGTCGTTGTCGTCTTGCCGTGTACCCCTGCGATTGCCGAGGAATCCTGCAGAGTGGAGAGCTGCCCCAGAGCCTCTGGATAGCTGAGTATGGGAATGCCCCTCCTCGCCGCCTCAAGCAGCTCCGGATTGAGCTCGGGGCTGTAGGCGGCCGAGTGGATCACGAGGTCAAGTTCCGGACCTAGGTTCGCGGCCGAGAAAGGGCTGGCCACAGCAAGGCCGATATCCCTGAGGATGGCGTCGGTGTAGAAGGTTTCCGGGACATCGCTCCCGCTCAGGAGGGCGCCGCCGGCTGAGAGGATCTCAGCGAGAGCAGTCATTCCTGTGCCCTTGGCACCAACCATGTGGATGCGTGTTCCGCGGGCAGAGCTCAGCGAGGGTCCTGAAGGCATGAGTGTATTCTAGCAAATGAGACTGTTGGCGGCAAGGAGCAGCTCGGCCCGGACATGGCCAGTCGGACTCACGAGCGCAGTTCCATGGTCAAGGAGAGGCGCTGGGAAGCCTCGCTAGCCAGAGTGATGTCCCAGCAGCAGAGAAGCCTGCAGCCCTGGTATCGCCCATCGGAGGCAGGGCTGGTGCTTTCGAAGCCCGTATCTGCGAACACCGGCTCATGTTCCAGGTCGAAGGCGGTATCCGAGCGGACTTCAATATGCTCGGATTGCCTTGTGTTCTCGATCCTGATGCCCGTCAGGGCGAGGGAGGAGCAGCTTCTTGAGGATTCCAGGGCTCCGAGGTCTCGTCCCCTGAGGGTCGATAGACCGACGCTGGAGGGTTCAAATCCGGCCGAGATATTGAGTTCGACACCGAAGCGGAATGCCGAGGATTCGATATCGCGGTTTATGAGCTCGTAGTCTACGGTCAATCCGCCCTTCCGAAAGGTGAATGTCTTGCGGATCGAAAGGGGCACCCTCCGTCCTTCCTGCTCGCACCAACCATCTCGCGAAAGGATGGCCAAGTGGGCCGGGCCGTCGGTCTCTACAAGGGAGTACTGGGAATCAGCGAAGCTTCCCCTGTCGATTCCTGCGCCTCCATGGGCGAAAATCCTGTCCTTGAAGCTTGCCCGCCTGCGGTGCTCGGATTCGGGACCCAGCACGTTCACGTAGTTGGTCCTGGTCCTGAAGGAGTCCAGCTCAGTCAGGCAGCCCCCCTGCAGATGGATGTAGGCGTTGATGTCGAGGCCCTGGTAGAGGATCTCTTTCTGGCCGTCGAAATCGATGTCGGTCCTGATTACGCCTGGGGAGAAGGTGCCCCGTTGCCTGGTCGTCTTCTCGGCCTCGATAAGGGCGGCGTAGGCTGCTGCCCGCAAAGGCAGCCGAAGGATGCCTCCGGTGGCGCCCTGCCAATAGGCATCGCCGCACTGCCCTCTCCAAAGCTCCTCCTGCGCCGTCTTCTTCCGTGACTTGTCACCTCGAAGCTGACCGACGAGGATCCTAACATAGTGCATTTTTGCATACAAGGAGAGGCTCTCCTCGCGACGGAGAAGAAGACGCCGGGGACTTCCCCGGCGCGAAGAGGGGCTATCATCGTCGACAAGTGTCCCTGATCGCTGGTGCTCGGGACGCAGGCTGCGTTCCATGAGGAGGCTCGAACCCGAGCCCGTGAAGTAGGCGCGCTCGAATTGCTTGAGCCCTTTGATGTAACGAGAAGGTGTCGTGGTCTCGAACTCGAGGCTCGCCCTCTGCAGACCGGTGAAGGAGCGCTCGAAATAGACGTCGGGAGACTCGAAGCCGGAGGAGGCCCACAAAGTGCGCGCGGTATCGCCAGAGTACAGGACCGTGTAGAGAGGAAGCTCCCCAAGACGGTTCTTGAGGGAGTTCAGGGCATCGGCGGGGGGAAGTGGCTCGGCAAAGCTCTCAAGCGCGTCGAAGACGGGGAACACGACAATGCTCCGGCCCTGGTCTTCTGTCATCGATGGCCCGCCAAGCAGTTCTCCGTCTATCCCCGCGAATCGAAAATGGCGCTCGGGCAGGAAGGTGTAGTCAAACCCGCAGGTCTGGATCGTGGAGGCAAGTCCGGGCTCCCAGGCATACTCCTGGAGCCAGCATCCACGAGGGCGCTTCCCGAAGGCCTTTCTTATGTAAGTGGTCAGCAACTCGATCTGGCCGAGCCTGTCAGGACCCGGAACCAGGGGGAGGAGGGGGGCGAAGAAGCCACCGCCAAGAAGCTCTATCTGCTTGCGAAGCACCATCTCCTCAAGGAGCATGAGAAACTCAGGATGCCTTGATTCGAGCCAGCGAAGCGCGATGCCGGAGTAATGGAGCAGGGCGAAAATGTCCGGAAAGCGGTAGAGAACCGACAGGAAGGGGCGCCAGCAGACCTGGTATGTGTCCTCGAAGGAAGATTCGTCGCTTCCTTCGGGGAGATGATTATACGCGCCAATGATTACTTGGCTTTTTTGCATCGGCCGGTGATCCTTCCACTTATGCGGGCGATTATAGCTCAGCGCTCAACGTTCCGGAAGGACGATCGACGCTTTTTTCGCTCATCGCGGCCGACAATCGCCTTGGTGGGGCAGCGAAGGGAAATCGCCTCCCATTGTCCATTGCCGACCTGTCGGGCCGATGCGAGATTCTTCTCTAGCTTGAACTCCCCCTGGAAGGAGGCACTGACACACTCGCCGCAGGCGATACAGGCCTTCGCGCAATCGGCGGCCTTGGCCTCGCTTCCGCGCCGTGACGAACAGGCCACATGCCAGACCTCGCCCTCAAGCTTGAGCGCGAGGAGGGATCGGGGGCAGGCGGCGAGGCATTTGCCGCAGCCCGTGCAGATGTCGGCGTCGACCTTCGCGAGCCGGTCCTCTATTCGTATGGCACCAAGGGGACAGGCCCGTGCGCAGGCTCCGAATCCGAGGCAAGCGTCCTTGCAGCGCTTCGGCCCGCCATATAGCGCCGCGGCGGAAAGGCAATCCTCCTGGCCATCGTATTCGTAGTCGGTGGCGGCCGACTGGCTATCGCCCCCACAGAGGACGGTCGCTACGCTCCTTAGGCTGCGGCTATCGTCGAGGTTCTCCCCAAGAAAGGAGCGTATGCGCGATTCCATCCGTCTCCCGCCAGGGGAACAGAGTCCAGGATCGGCACCGGAGATGACGACCGCACTGGCATAGGCCTGGCAATCCTCGGCTCCACAGAGCCCGCAGTCGAAGCCCGGCAGCTGCTCGCCAAGGGCAAGGGCAAGGGGATCGGTCTTCTTCCGTTTCCTCCATGCGCCAACGAGGAATGAGGCACCGAATGAGGACACTGACGCGAGTCCCAGGGCGAATAGGAATTTGAGCAGCACCATCATTGCCCTACCAGGTTCTTCACGAACAGCGCGTCCACCCCCATCAGGGCCATCGCAATCAGGCCGGTGGACACGATCATGATGGGAGCACCCCGGAATGGGGTCGGCACGTCACTGAGCTCGAGCCGGTCCCTGATCCGCTCGAGCACTACGGCCGCAAGCCAGTAGCCGAAGCCTGATGCGGCGCTCGCCACAAGGGCCTCAAGCATGCGGTACCCGCTGCGCGAGACCAGGAGGGCAACGCCAAAGCTGAGCGTGCCCACGACCAGTTCGTCTCCCGCGACGCCGATACGCGCCAGGAATCCCTTCCCACCGGAAGCGACCCTCATGAGGCTCTTCATGGCAGGGATCGCGGCCAGCACAAAAATGAAGAGGTCGAGGGAGGCAAGACCCAGAGGAACAAGCACCAGGTTCCGGATTGCCCAGAAGAGCGTCGAACCAAGCATGTTGACAATGACTAGGGCGATCAGCTGGGGAAGCCATCCGCTACCCGTGGCGCGGAAACGGGGAAGCCGGCCAAATCCGTAGACCAGCATTGCGTTTGCCGCGAAAGCAGAGAACAGCACGATGCCGACATAGCTCATGGAATCCTCCGTGCTGCCTTTCGAAGGATCACCCGGTAGAGGGCCACGGAACAGCCTATCAATATGAACCCGCCCGCAGGCGATGCGAGAAGCAGCAGGGGAGCCCCCTTGGTAAGGACCAGCCTTGCGCCATTTGCGAATACCGCGGGGAAGACGAGGGTCCCGAATCCCGCTGCCTCCCGAACCGCGCCGATAAGGAGGGCGACGAGAAAGAAACCCATGGCCTCACGAAGGACTATGATCATCCTCGAGGTGGCAGAGTCCTCCTTGAGTAATGGGGTATGTCCTCCGCGAAGTATGTGCATGCTCATCGAGTTCACCGCGAGAAGGGGCAGATACACTCCAAGGCCGATTCCCGTCACGGGAGCGACCAGCGCAATCAAGTCGGAATACAGAAGCGCGAGGGCCGCCGAGATGCCCAGGGAGAGCGGGGCGCGCAACCTATCCGGTGCGATGGCCCGTAGCGCGGGCATCAGGCTGGCCAGCGCTATGGAACACAATGCCGCACCCAGGCCAAGCACCAATCCGTTCGCAAGACTGTAGGCCGCAGCCGCGAGGGGGAACACGCCCACAAGCCCACCCAGGATGGGATTCGGGACAAATGGATCTTTGCCTGTCTTCATCCGCGCTCCTTTCCCAAGGTGCGGATGAGCAGCGACATTCGCTCCAGGATTCCAGCGGTCTCGGCAAAGCTCTCGCTGGCGCCTGAGACAGCTGCAGGATCCCGGGCGGATGCGGCTTGCCTGGGATAGGCGTCGTCGGCGCCCTTGCCAAGGAAACTGGAGAACCAGTCGCCCTGGTCAAAGTCGAGCCTTGCCGAATCGCCATCGACAAGGCGTATAGCCTCGAGTTGGCCGCTCCCCGCGAAAAGCGCCGCTGCCCTGCCAGTTCCGCTTCTGGATCTCATGTAGATGACCGCACCGAATTCGTCGCCATTCTTTCCGGGAAGGGGGAATACCCGAGAGCAGGCCGGATCATCGATGGCACTTGGCTTGGCAGTGACCGATCTTCCCGCAAGATCGGCGATCAGTACCCGTTCCCGGGATGAGGCTGCGGATTCGGTGAGAAGGATAGCGGTGACAAGGAGGAGGGAGAGAAAGCCCATGATCGCTGCGGCCGCGAGATTCTCTACCAGGGACACCTTTCGCGCTGCCATGGTCATTTCCTCTCGAGGCCCTGGGCACTGCGGCCCGGGCTGGCTGCCAGCAGGGGCACGATGCAGTTCGTCAGCAGGACAGCGAAGGCAGTGCCCTCTGACATCGATCCGAATGTGCGGATGAGGAAGGTCAGGCTTCCTATGCCCGTGCCGTAGATCAGCATTCCAGTCCTCGTCGAGGGTGAGGTCACTGGATCTGGCGCCATGAAAAAGGTGACCAGGAGGAAGGAACCATTGAGAATCGCAAACAAGACATCACCAGTGAAAAAGCCATTCCCGTATGGCAGGCCTCCGAAGGCAAACACGATGAGGGCGTTGCTGAGCATGATGGATGCTGGGATCTCCCAACGGACGATTCGCCTTGAGAGCAGGAAAATCGACGCGGCAAGGATCAGGATGCCTGAGATCTCGCCAAGGGACCCGGAGCGATTGCCCAAAAGGAGGTCGATATACCCTGAAGGAAGGTCGCTTCCTATGCGTGAGAACAGGGCGTTGTTGAGGAACTCCCGGATCAAGCGGTCGAGGTCGGAGAACTTCATCCCGGCCGCGGCGAGGAGACCGAGGGGGTCAGAACCCGCTGGCGCGGCAGCGATACGATCCCGGACAAAGGCAAGGGGCGTGGCGCCGCTCACCCCAGTCACCCCGGCGAGGTGGCGGGGAACGACCCACTCGCCCATCTGTCTCGGCCAGTTGAGCAAGGCAAACGCGACTCCACCCAAGGCGGGGTTCATCCAGTTGGAGCCGATTCCGCCGAAGATGCCCTTGATTATCACGACTGCGAAGAGGGCAGACACCGCAGGGATGTAGAACGGAACCGCGGGTGGCATGGACAGGCCGATGAGGAAACCCGTAAGGAACGCCGAGCCGTCCCAGAGTGTGAATTTCCCGAGGAAGAGGCCACCGGCGGCTTCGCCTGCAAGGGCAGCAAACAGGGCCGAGGCCACTGGCAATGCGGCCCCGGGTCCGAAGCAGAAGAGGCCCCAGGCAAAGACGGGAACGAGGGCCATCACCATTCCCCATATCCATGTGCCAGTCGACTGCCGGCTGAATACGTAGGGTGGCGGCCCCATGACCAGATCGCGTGATGCCTTCATCCGCGCGCCCCGATCGGCTTTCTCTCCATGGCGCCGAGGCGAGAGGAGAAAGCGGCCACAAGGGGTACCCGCGAGGGACATAGATGGCCACAGATGCTGCACAAGGTGCAACTCTCAAGCCGGTTCTGGAGCGCTTCTGCCTCTCGACCATGGGTCAGGAGACGAAAAAGAAGGTCGGGATCGAGATGCTCGGGGCATGAAACCGAGCAACGCCCGCAACGGATGCAGGAGCATCTTGCCTGTTGTCTGATCTCCGAATCAGTAAGAGCAAGTATCGCCGCTGTTGTCTTCGTGACAGGGACATCGAGATCGTGCACGGCATGACCGCGGAAAGGTCCTCCGATGATCAAACGGGATGGTCTCCCAAGGAATCCACCGCATTCCTCGATAAGGTCGCCAATGGAAGTGCCTATCCGGGCCTTGAGCACGGACGGCCTCTTTACCGCTGCACCGGCGACGGTTATGTAGCGCTCAAGCATAGGCTTTACGTGGACTATCGCCTCAAAGACCGCGAAGGCCGTCGAGGGTCTCACGATGAGCACTTCAAGATCGGTCTTTGGGCGGTGCCCGACGATGGCCTCGAGAAGCTGGTTCCGAAGATCCTGGGGATAGCGTCTACGGAATTCCATGACCTCGATCTGGGGTTCATCGGCAGCGGGGCTGGCCTTGAGGAGAGGTGCCTTGCCGGTCTCGACAGCGATAAGCGTTCTCTCCGGTGCGACGACCTTCCTGAGAATGGCGAGACCGTCCAGGAGCTCGGCCCATTTGTCCCGCAGAAGCGATGATTCCGCATACAGGTATGGTTCGCTCTCGACCGCGTTTAGGATGAGAAGGTCGATCCTGCGGGGTTCGGAGATGATCGTGTTGATGGGTTTTCCGGGCGCCTCTGTCTCGACTACTCCCCGTTCATCCAGTGAGTGCATGATGTCGTGCCGGCTCATGGTCTTCCAGAGGTAGCGCTCCGGGCGACGGCCAAGCCGGTCGAAAGAACCCTCAAGGGCTATTACGACGGCCTCAGACTCGCCGCCTTCGGACATTGCCATGACCCTGATGTCCTTCACGATACCGGGGATTGGCGCGTGGACATTCGATGACGAAGGGCCTCGTGCCCGGCCTATGATTGCGCCTTCCCGGACGAATTCTCCCTTATGGACCACACATCGTGCGGCCTGGCCCTGATGCTGCCTGAGAAGGACGGTGGCTTCGGTTGGCAGGAATGCGTTCGGCACTGGACCAAGATCGTGCCAGGTGGTCCCGAAGGCCACCGCTATGCCGCCTCTTCTGAAGGTTCGGATGGATTTCATGCTGCCTGCCGTATCTCGCCTGTGGGGGAGCTCCGCGTGGCGACTGCGCCTGCGGCGATCCGCCGAAGAGGCGGAACCAAGAGGAGTATATACAGCAGGCCCTCGATTGGCGCAAGCGGTGCCGGTCGCGACGGGGACCATGGGAGGAGAACGCCTCTCACCTCCCCTCCTTGGCTAAGCAGCATCCTCTCGATGCTGTTCGCTGGCACGCTTCGGAGGACCGAGGCCCTCCAGGCTTCGTCGAAGCGAAGGCTAATCCCCCCGGGAGCCCTGCCTCCAAGGCTCACGGCGGCAAAAGGATCGGGACGGTCCTCCTTGAGCCTCGTGAGAGGGATGGCTTCCTGGAAGGCCCTATGGGCAAGCCACTCGCTTTGGCCTGGCAGAGCTTCGGGTCTGGTGCTGGGTGCGCGGGCTATATCCATCGAGTGTTCCGGCTTGCCGATGCCAGTGACAGGCAAGGGCAACTCGATATCGGAGGCTTGAGACTGGGAGCCTCCGGCGGGCAGAAGCCTCAGGCCAGCCAAGAAAATGAGGGCCAGGACACAAAGGGCAGCAGCTACCTGATCCCTCATGCGATCCCTTCGTCCAATCGTGATGGGCACGAAATCAAGTCTTCGGCCTCGTCGTACCCGAGAATCCATTGCCGCGAGGCAGCAGTAGCCGAAAAGAAGGGATGCCGAGGCCGTGAGGGCCGCCAAGGCCGCAATCGCATGGGCGGGCGAGAGCGAGACCGCACCTATCGCCACGATGAGGGCCGTGAGGGGCGGTCGGCCGCCTCGCAGCAGTGACTTCAAGGCGGAGAGCGGGTCGTGGTAACGCCGGAGCTCCTCGAGCGGGAAATCAAGCGAGCCGGCCATCTCCACCATGCTCACTGCCCATAGAAGGCCGATCGCCGATGCCGACCGTCCCTTCGCCGCCAGGAGAAGCCAAGGAAAGACAAGGATTAGTCTGAGGGCTAGGCGCCGGATCGCCTTAGATCCGGGGTTGCGCCAGGATGCGAAGGAGGAGTGCAGAGAGTAGATGAGGATCAAGGCCATGGCCGCCAATCCGCTCACATGCTGCAGGGGAAGGAGAAAGCCACCGCTCTGCGAGTCTGGATAGATGAACTTCCCGGCGAAGGGAGAGAGTGCCTTCAGGCCAATCTGGGCTTCGGAAAAAGGGAAGGTCCGCAGGTAATACACGCGATAGGGCCGGCCCCCGGCCCTTGCCTGGAACCAGGAACCGATCCTATCGATATAGCTGTCCCGTCTTGGATCGCCCGGGATGAGCCGGACCAGGGCCTGCGCCAGGCTTATCGTTTCCAGGCCTGACCAGTTGGAGATCATCACGGGTTCTGTTGAGGCGGCAAGGACGTCCGTGATCCCCTGCCTGGACAGGGAATCGAGGATCGCCTGATCAGGCACCGATTCATCGACGAGGAGGAGCCTGTAGCCTTTCCATGTGCTGGGAAGGGCTTCACTGGGAGAGCGTGCAAGCGCCGCAAGTGCGAGAACGGCACCGAGCGTGGCCGAGGCAACGGCTAGAAAGGCGTATGTCCGGTTCTTGGCCCTTTCCTGTGCTACCACGGCGACACCGCCTACAAGGTGCAAAAGGCGAGCGCGATGGAGAAGCCCAGTATCGATCCGACGAGGACCTCGGGGGCGCTGTGGCCGTGCACTTCCTTGACCTGGTGAAAATTCAGGTCGAAGCGCGCCGAGAGCTCCTTGCTGATAAGATTGAGAACCCTGGCCTGCTGTCCAGCGGCACGGCGGACACCCATCGCGTCCCTTATCACGACGAGGGCAAAGAATATCGCAAGGATGAAAACGCTCGAACTCGGCCCTTCCACGAAGGCGACCGAGGTCGCAATGGAGACGGCCAAGGCGCTGTGGCTGGAAGGCATCCCTCCCGTGCGCCAGAGGAAAGTGACCAAGACATCCCGCAAGCCCTTCGCCCGAGGCCTGAAGATGTTGATGAGGACCTTTATGAACTGGGCGATAAAGAGGCTAAAGATGGCCGAAAGGAATATCGGGTTGTGCAGCAGGTCGATGCTTTCCAGTCTCGCCGGTGAATTCACCGCCAAAGTCTCCCCCGAAGGAGCTGCCCTTGTCAAGGCGCGGCAGCGGGACATGGGCCGGGATCAATCCGAGATTGACCCTTGCGCACTCAATGGGTAGAGTATGTGACAGATGGGTTCCCGAACTGAATCCCTGACAAGGCGCGCCGGAGCCGACGATTCCGGGAGGCGTCTGGACAAGGTCCTGCGGCGCATGTTTCCCGGACTTGGGCTTTCCGACCTCTATGGCAGGCTAAGGAAGAGGACCATACGGGTGAACGGGAAGGCAGCCGACCCAGCATATCGCCTCATCGAAGGGGACATTGTCAGCTATCCCTCGGAACTGGAGACAGGCGAAAAAGACACAGGGCGGGCCGCTGATCCAAAGGTGGCCCAACAGGATCTAGGGGAACTCTTGGTTCTGGAGAGCGAGAACCTGCTCTTCCTCAACAAGCCACGTGGCCTCCTGTCCCACGGCCGTGGCGGGCTCGATGAGATTGTTGAATCGGCAATGCGCGAGCGGGTCGAGTCCTCCCTCTCTTTCAGGCCCGGTCCCCTGCACAGGCTCGATCGGAATACTTCCGGGCTAATTGTCTTCCCGAGGACAGCCGAGGGGGGGCGGGTTTTCTCGCGCTTGCTGAGGGATAGGCAGGTAAGGAAACGGTACATGGCGCTTTTGGATGGCTCTGTGGAATCGCCTGAAGTCTGGGAAGACATCCTGGTGAGGGATGTGGCCAGCAAACGCAGCTTCTCGAACCTCGACGAGAATTCCGGTCCCTCCCTCCTCGGGCGCCGCGCGATCACCCGCATCGTGCCCCTTGCGCGCGGTTCAGGCCTCACGCTGGCGATGCTAGAAATCCAGACTGGCCTGACCCATCAAATCAGGGCACAGGCATCGATCCATGGAAATCCACTTGCGGGTGATTCCAAATACGGCGGCAGCACGAGGGTCGATGGCTTTGTCCTTCATGCCCTCGCCATCGATTTTCCCGAACCGCCATTCAATGACGTCCCCACCCGTCTGATCGCCGAGCTTCGGCCCTGGGCCCTCCTTCGGCTGAATGCCGCATTTGGACCGAATATCATCGAAAAGGCCATCGTTCTCGCCTGCGAGTCTTGATTTTTGACAAGCTCCGAGTACTGTAGTGTCTGGGGGTGCCCATGGGAGATCATGTAAACCGTCCGATGCGAAATGTCACGGGATCGGTATTGAAGCCGACGATGATCATTATCGGAATCGCGGCGATTCTCGTACTCATCTTCTTCTCGACCAGCTTCTTCATCGTTGACCAGACATCACGGGCCGTGATCACGACATTCGGCAAGTATACAAGCCAGGCAGAGCCGGGACTACATTTCAAGATCCCCTTCGGGATCCAGCAGAGCTTCAATGTGCCGACGGAAGTTGTGCAGACAGAGCAGTTCGGATTCCGGACCGAGAAGGCAGGGGTCGTCACCCAGTATTCCGAGACTGCGTATCCCCAGGAATCAGTCATGCTCACCGGTGACCTGAACATCGTCGATGTGGAATGGATCATCCAGTACCGCATCGTCGACCCAAAGGCCTGGCTCTTTAATCTAAGCGATCGTCACAAGACGATCCGGGACATATCCCAGTCTGTGGTCAACCTCCTCGTCGGAGACAGGACAATCCTCGGCGTCATTGGACCCGAGCGCACCACGATCGAGGACGCAGCCGTCCAGATGATGAATGAGACCTTCGGCAATTATGGTCTCGGCATCAAAGTGACCCAGGTGAAGCTCCAGAACATAGTCCCGCCCAAGGGAGTCCAGGAGGCCTTCGAAGATGTGAACAAGGCGATCCAGGACATGAACCGGCTGATCAACGAGGGCAAGGAATCCTACAATTCCGAGATACCCAAGGCCCAGGGTCAGGCCCAGCAGGCGGTCGAGGTGGCCCAGGGCTACGCCACCGAGCGCGTCAACGAGGCCAAGGGCGATGTCGCGCGCTTCAGTTCGGTCTATGCCGAATACAGGAAGGCGCCAAGCATCACCAGACAGCGCCTTTACTACGAGATGGTGGAAGCGGTCTTCAAGGGTGAGAAGAACGTCGAGCTGATCGATAAGCGCTTCACCAATTTCCTGCCGCTCAAGAACCTCGGGGCAGGTGTGGCGCCGGCGCCGGCAGCGGCGCAGGGGGCGGGACAATGAAGCGGCTCATCATCATCCTCATCATAATCGCCGTAGTTGCGATCGCCTTCTTCGCGACCGGGCCCTTCTACATCCTGAACGAGGGAGAGCAGGCAGTCGTCGTCAGGCTTGGCAAGATCGTCGGCGTCGAAAAGGATGCCGGCCTCAAGCTCCGTTCCCCCTTCCTCGACGTGGTCGTGAAGTACCCCAAGCAGGTGATGCCCTGGGATGGGGAGCCGCAGAGGATTCCCACCAAGGAAAACCAGTTCATCTGGGTCGACACGACGGCACGCTGGCGGATTTCCGACCCGATCAAATTCTATGAGTCCGTGAGCAGTCTCGATAATGCCTATGGCAGGCTCGACGATGTCATCGACAACGGGGTCAGGACTGTCATCTCCGTCAACTACCTGCGCGAGGCGGTGAGGAACTCAAACAACCTTCTTGGTACAGGCACAAAGGAGAGCTTCCAGACTGGAGATGTGGAGGGCTCCGCCGCCCTTGAGCAGCTTACCCAGACGAACCAGAGCTACGAGACTATCGAAAGGGGGAGACGAAAGCTTTCTGAAGCCATGCTCACGATTGTGAAACCGATAGTCCCCCAGTACGGAATTGAGGTTATCGACATCGTCCCGAGGCAGATCAAGTATTCGGACGAGCTCACCGAAAGCGTCTACAACCGCATGATCAAGGAACGCAGCCAGATCGCCCAGGCATTCAGGAGCTATGGCGAAGGCAAGAAGGCCGAATGGCTCGGCAAGCTGGAAAATGAGAAGCGCTCGATCCTTTCGGGCGCCTATCTGAAGGCCGAGACCGGGAAGGGCAAGGCCGACGCCGAGGCCACGCGCATCTATACAAGCGCGTACAGCCAGGACCCCTCCTTCTTCGATTTCTGGCGTGCCATAGAGTCCTACCGGCAGACCCTGCCGAGCTTCTCGAAGACCCTGTCCACCGATATGGACTATTTCCGCTACCTGTACAGCCCCACGGCCCGTTGATCTGCGCAGGCAGGGCCTGTTGGCAGGAAACTGCCGGCCCTGCCTGAGCTTTAGGAAACGAGATCGGCCTCGGCCCGCCAGGACCCGTTCACCAAATCAACCCGGATGCGAGCAAAACGGCCCCTGTTAAGGGGGCCGGGATTAACGACCAAGGTTTGCCCCACAAGTCTGGCCGAGGGAGATTCGTGTATGTGACCGCATATCCAGAGCAGGGGCCTGTGCCTGTCGAGGGCGGACCTGAGGGCGGATGAGCCAAGGGCACTGCCCCGCCGCAGGTCAGCGCCGCTTCCACGCGGTGGGGTGTGGCTGAGGACAACCAAGGGATCGGAGGTCTTTGGGCCGCATTTGCTGATGGCCGCCTGGAGCTCCCTGCCAAGCTCTTCCTCGTGCCTCTCGTAAGGGGTGAGACCGTTCCCTATCAGGCCCCCACCTGACCCGACAATCGTGAGATCCCCGACTCTGGCGAAGCCCCCGTCTATCGAGGCCCCAATCCTGGTGAGGTAATCACGGACCGACAGGCGATCGCAGTTGCCCGGGACAGCCAGGACCTTGGCAAGGTCGCAGGGCAGCCTCTCGATCAGCTCGCGCAGATCCTCTTCCTCCCCGAAATCGGTCAGGTCGCCCCCGATGAGGACGAGATCCGTGCTCTCCAGCTCCGAGCCAAGAGGCTCCAGCCTGTCGATGGCCCCATGGATGTCCGAAAGCGCGAGAATCCTCATGCCGGAATCATACTCGGCGGAGGCCGTCTTCCGAAAGCCGGGTCTTAGTTCCTGGTGGCTCGAGCGCCGGGCAGCAAGGCCACCTTTCGTCGGGATTCATCGTAGCTCATCGTGATGGCCCCTGCGGGCGGCTGGCCCTTGCTCGGACCATAGCCCGAAAGGAACTCAGCCTCGCTGATGCGCTGCCCAGCCTGGCTTGGATATCTGCTCCACTGCATCGCGTTTTCCGGTCCATGGGGCATACCGTCGGAGCCGAAAACGAGGTTCTCTCCGGGCTTGAAGCCAACTTCATCGATGAGCATGCGAAAGGGATTGTTCTTGGCGCAGTGGCGTGGCAGGAGGCGATCAACGTAGTCGACCGAATCCGCGGAGAAATTGGGCTGCATGGATAGTCGGTAGCCCCTGTCTCGTGCCTTGCATGCCTGGGCCCGGGAAATGAATTGCACATGCTCAAGCCTCACTCCGGGGAAGTCGCCCCTGCTCTGCTCGACGCGCCCAAGGATCCGCAAGGCCTGCTCGATCGCGAGATGGCCCAAGGCGTGTATCGAGAGCTCAGTCCGGAATTCGGAGAGCTCGAAAAGCAGAGACTCAAGCTCGGCGTCGCTATGGAGGGGGCCTGGATGCCGGCCATCAAGGAAGGGAGCATCGAGGGCAGCGCTCTCGGCCCCGAGGGATCCATCGAGAAAGATCTTTATTCCGGCACATCGGGCGCGGCCCATGGCCGAGAGAGACCTGAACACCCCTGGTGTTGCCCAGGATCGTATTCGCCCCGAATAGGGTGAGGCGGCGACCAGTTCGAGGGCCTCCTCCCCGGCGACGGTCATGTCCTCGGCCGAGCCGATTCCGATCGATGCGAGACCTTCCATGAAGGCTTCCAGCTTGTCCGACTTGAGGCCGGCGACTCGGCCATAGAACACAAAGAGCTCAGGCAGCATGAGCTCGCCCCACGCGGGGTCGAAGCCTCGCTCGGCGAACTCTGGCCAAAGCCCCTCGATAAACCCCAGGGCCACCTGGTTCATCGCATAACCGTGGAGGCTCGCGTTGACGACAAGGACTGGCGGCAGGGTTACCAGGATGTCGGGACCAAGGGAAAGGCGATCGGTCCGCCATCCCTTGACCAGGTTGAGCCGGTCCCGGGGCAGAGAGGCAAGAAGGGCCATGGCCGCGGGGCTATCCAGGTTCAGAAGATCGGGTAGGCCCTGGAGGGCCGCATACAGGCTGACATGGCTGTGATGATCGTGGAGAAGGGGAATGCTGATGCTGCTGTCCATATGCCAGAGAATAGCATGGTTTCTAGACGAGTTCTGGATCGACAAGGATGATGACCTTGCCGCGGGCCTCGCCAGACTCGAAATGGCGGTGGGCCTCGGCGGAGTCACCGAGAAGGAATCTCCGCGGGTCCAGCCTTGGCCGCAGTTCTCCGGCCTCGGCCCTGCGGGCAAGCTCCACAAGCAGGGACCGATACAGGGACCTTCCCTGGCCCATGAGTAGGGGAAGAAGGCTGTAGACCACGTGCAGGCTCAGGCCCTTCGCGTGGAGCTGGGACAGATCATGGGTGGAGCGGGCAGCGATTGCAGCGACGCGGCCGTTTGCCGCCGCCATCCTGAAGGCGCGATCGAGGCTCTCGGTCCCGACCGTGTCGAGTACTAGATCGAAGCCGCCATCGCTAGCCCTGAGAAGGTCCTCTTCAAGACCAGGCGAGCAGTAATCGAAGGGCAGGGCCCCGTAGCTGCGCAGCCATTGCATGTCTGAGGCAGAACAGGTGGCGAAGACCCGTGCGCCAAGGGCGGCCCCGAGCTGGACAGCGATGTGCCCCACACCTCCACCCCCCCCTTGCACGAGGAGGGAATCGCCAGACTTGAGCGCGGCCCGACTCACCAGGGCCTGGAGGGCGGTGAGGCCTATGACCGGAAGAGCCGCGCACTCGGCGAAGGACAGACCTTGTGGCATCGGCGCGATGAGCCCGGGATCGACCGAGGCAAACTGGGCCAGGGCTCCGGGCCTGCCTTTCACGCCACCGATGAGACCATAGACCCGATCCCCCTTCCTGAACTCGCTCCCGGAACCCGGATCTTCGACGATTCCGGACATGTCGCCATGCAGGATGGCGGGGAAGTCAGCCACGAGGCCCATGCCACGGGCCCTGATCTTCGCATCTATGGGGTTCACCGAGGTCGCGGCAACTCGGATGAGGGCTTCCCCTTCCCCTTGTATGGGTACCGGAAGCTCAGTTTCCCGTAGGACCTCCGGACCACCGAGCTCAGCGATCGTCACTGCCCTCATCGCGTCCTCCTTCGGCTGGAAGCCTGAAAAGCATGCTCACGCAATCCTCGACTACAGCCCGATATCGCCTTTTCCTATCCGACATCGCGGAGGCCCAGGACCTGCCGCAGTTCTGTGGGCATGAACCCCGGGCGCTGTGGTGCTTCAAGAGGCAGCCAGAGCTCAGGAAAAGGGGAGCCTCGAAACCCTCACCGACTGGAGCGAGGCCGAGGCCCTGTTGTCCCGCGGCATCGAGGGTGGCAAGCCGATTCTCCTCTCCAGCCTCGAGATAATGGTAGGCGAAACGCAGGCGCGGCGCGAGCTCGGAAAACGCCGAGAGGGTGTGGCGGTTGGCGACATACATGTGGATGTCGAGGAAGAAGCTCAAGGCATCGTCCTCGGGGGAGCTGTCCCCGGCTGGGTAGGCCGAGGCGAGTTCCCGCGCGAACTCGATGTGGTGAAGGGCGTCGATGCCCACGACGAGCCTCGCCCCGGAAGCAAGCTCCTGGTCGACCCTGGAGCGAACCGCCTCGGCGTAGGTCCCCCGGTCGCGCACCAAAGGGGCCAGGGGCATCCAGGACAAGTCCCCCCATCGTGGCAGGGCAATCCCCTCCCACAATGCCCTCTCCGTGATGAAAGGCATGCCAGAGGGCAGGCTCGCATGGGGGAACACAAGCAGCCTGCGCGGGGGGGCATCGCCGGGCAGACGCCTGACCCTGCCGTAACTGATCGCCTGGGAGGCTGTCCCTGCCGCATACTGGAGTTCCTCGTTCTCTATCAGGACAGCGGCCTCGGCATAGAACCAGTTCTTCTCCCGCTTCAGGACCGAGGGGGGGATAAAGGCATCGGCCAGCCTGAGGCTAGCCCCTCCTGGCAAACCGACAGGGGCCTCGCTGAGCTTGGGCTCAAACACGAAATCCGATTCCCCCGCTTCCCTGAAGATGCGGAGGGCTTGCTCGAAGCCCCCCGGCTTGCGCGCGGCCTCAAGGCTCAGATCGCCGCTGCCCTGGATGGTCTCCCTCCTTCCAGGGCCCGGCAGCCCGTCGAAACGGGGCAAGGCGATGGTCGCCATCAGCCTCCCGCCCTCAACCTGGAATGTCGCCGGCAGCTCGGTCCTCAAGGGCGGAAATTCCTCGGGACTGGGCTGCTTGCGATCCAGCTCCCGGGCGGCGATCCTGAAGACGGTATCACCGATCTTGAGTTCGCCGGGACACAGGAGCTCCACGCGGCCACCGGCCCTGGCCCTCACGAGGGGGCGGCCGGTCGCGGCGTCGCGCAACTCGGAAACACCGAACTGCAGGGGTTCGGAGACCTCGCCCCGCTCAAAGCCAAGGAGCCCATCTCGCAGTCCCAGGTTCGTGCCGAGGTCAAGCACGAGTTTCCCCTTGACCGAAGAGACGACCAGCCCTGCGGGGAGGCCGCGATGGCCAGGGTATTCATGGTCAATAAGCCGCGAGCCACCCCTCTCCCTGAGCCATCCCTCGGTCGGAGAACGGGCGAAAGCGAGCCGGGCAGCTTCCTGTCTTGAGCCAAGCTCCTCGTCGCTCACCTCAAGGCCCCCAATACGGTCGAGTGCGGCCCGGTAGAGCCTCGCCACCGCGTAGCAGTACTCAGGGGACTTCATCCGGCCCTCCACCTTGAGACTGGAGGCTCCGGCCGAGACCAGGGACTCGAGATGGTCGACGAGGCATAGATCGCGGCAGGAGAACCAGTAGCCAGTGCCGCTGAGCGAGCCCGAGGCTGCATAATAGGAGCGGCAGACCTGGGCGCATTCGCCGCGGTTGCCCGAACGACCGAGGAGGATGCCGGAAGCGAGGCAGAGTCCCGAAAATGAATAGCAGAGCGCGCCGTGGATGAAAACCTCGTATTCAAGCCCGGGCACCACTTCCCTGATCCGGGCAAGCTCGCTGGCCGAGGTTTCCCGAGGCAGGACCACCCTGGCTACGCCCAGTTCGAGGGCTATCCTCGCGCCTTCGGCTCCTTGCACCGCGGTCTGGGTCGAGGCATGGAGGGTCAGGCCGGGACAGCGCTCCCGGATGAGGCGGGCAAGCCCCCAGTCCTGGACAATGACAGCATCCGGCTTGAAGCGCCCCAGGAAGGCGAGGATCTCCCCCACTTCCCCAAGCTCGCGCTCGAGGATCACCGTGTTGATGGCTACATAGAGGCGAACTCCCCGCTCACGGGCGAAACCGCACAGGCGTCGGTACTCGAGGGTATCGAAATTCCTGGCCTGCTTTCTGGCCGAGAAGCTCGCGAGGCCAAGATAGAGGGCATCGGCCCCTCCATCTATTGCCGCGATTCCCGATTCGAAACTCCCCGCGGGAAGAAGCAATTCCGGAAGCCTGTGTCCTTGATCCTTTTGGCTGCTCACGTTCTGATAATCCTCATTCCCGGTCCCTTGGACAAGACAGTGCCCCGGTCGGCCGAATCACCCCCGTTCAGGACGGGTCTGGTATTCGGGAAATAGCCAAGACATTTTCCAATTGACGACTTGTCGAAGTAGTGCTAGGGTTTTAGCCATCGTGTACGTACACGGACCACGTGAGACGGAAATGAACGAAACAAGAATCACGGTAAAAGAGATCGCCCGCCTCGCCGGAGTCTCGATCGGCACAGTCGACAGGGTGCTCCACGACCGCTCAGGCGTTTCGCCCGCAACCAAGCTACGCGTCGACG
Source organism: Spirochaetaceae bacterium (assembly GCA_025356015.1). Taxonomy (GTDB): domain Bacteria; phylum Spirochaetota; class Spirochaetia; order Treponematales; family Rectinemataceae; genus JANXYO01. The sequence goes on along the minus strand of JANXYO010000033.1, from coordinate 14,687 downwards.
GCATCATCAAATCACTGGGCTACGAGCCCAATCTGCTCGCTCGGCAGCTTTCGCTCAACAGGACCTACCAGTTCCGGGTCTTGCTTCCCAATTCCGAGCAGGACTCGGGATACTGGGCCCTCTGTCTTGAGGGAATCCTGAAGGCCTCGCAGGAACTCGCGCCATACAGGGTCCAGGTGAGCACCGACCAGTTCGACCGCTACGACGGGAGGTCCTATGCGCGCCTGCTCGAGGATGTCGCACTGCATCCATGCGACGGCCTCCTCATCGCCCCGGTCCTCCCCAATGAGCTGGGCCCGGCCCTCGAGCGACTCAAGGGCATTCTTCCCTATGTCTTCTTTGACGGAACCGTCGATGGCGCCTCTCCCATCGCGACCATTGGACAGGATGCTTTCAGGGCAGGGTATCTCGCGGGAAGGGTCCTGTCCCTCCTGACGGGAGGGGAATTTCCCCTCGTCGCCCTGAATGCCCATGCCGAGGACAGGCATATTGCCCTGAGGATCAATGGTTTCACCTCCTTTTTCGAGAACCAAGGCCGAGGGTCGGAAGGGATCATCGTCCGAGATTGTTTCGAGATGGAGAAGGCCGAGGCCTGCGATGCCTTCCTCGAGGCCTTGTTCACCGAACGGCCCGGCATCAGGGGCATCCTCGTCGCAAATGCTTCCGGCCATATTGTCGGCGAATGGCTGGTCAGACGGGGACTTAAAAGGAGTTGCAGCCTCATAGCCTGGGACCTGGTCGAGGCCAACGCCAGGGCCTTGGCCGATGGAGCGATTGATTGCCTCATCTCGCAGCGTCCCGCCGAGCAGGCGCGGGAAGGCATGGAGCGCTTGTTCAGGTCCATCGTCCATGGGGCGCGGGTCGAGGCCGACATGCAGATGCCGCTTGATATCTATTTCAAGGAGAACCTACCGCTGCGGGACTCGGGGAAATCTTCGAAAGGGGCTACAGGCCGAGAGGCCGGCATGCTCAACGCAAGGACGAGGGCCGTGATCGGCGCAAACAAGGGGGGCCAATGAGCATGAAGAAAGGTGAAGCGTTTTGCCTCGGTGTGGATTTCGGGACGGATTCGGTCCGTGTTCTGGTGGTAGATGTGGCAGATGGAGCGGAAGTCTCGAACTCGGTGCGGGAATACCCCCGTTGGGCGAAGGCAAAATACTGCGAGCCGAGGGAAAACCGCTTCAGGCAGCATCCATTGGACTATGTCGAGTCGATGGAGGCGGCCATCAAGGAGGCGCTCTCCCGCGCGGGTGGCAGCCAAAGCGAGCGCGTAAGGGGCATCTCGGTCGATACGACTGGTTCCACTCCATGCTTCGCCGATGAGAAGGGAGCTCCCCTCGCCCTGAAGCCCGAGTTCGCGGAAGAACCCGATGCGATGTTCATACTATGGAAGGACCATAGCTCGGTTACCCAGGCCTCACGCATCAATCAGCTTGCGAGAAGCTGGGGCGGAGAGGATTTCACCAAGTACGAAGGCGGAGTCTATTCCTCTGAATGGTTCTGGGCGAAGGCGCTCCGCGTCGTCGAATCTAATCCAAGGGTCGCCGCCGCGGCGAGGACGATCGTCGAGCACTGCGACTGGATGCCAGCCCTACTCACCGGAACCGCGGATCTTGGGTCCTTCAAGCGGAGCCGCTGTGCCGCTGGCCACAAGGCGATGTGGCATGCATCCTGGGGCGGCTACCCTTCAAGGGATTTCCTCGGGCGTCTCCACCCCAGGCTTGCCGAGCTTTCATCCTCGCTCGGCACGGAGACCCACACCGCCGACCAGGTCTTTGGGAGGCTGAGCCCCGAGTGGTCCAGGCGCCTCGGTCTGGCCCAGTCGGTCGTCGTGGCCGTGGGCGCATTCGATGCCCACATCGGGGCCGTCGGCGGCGATGTCGCCCCTGGCACCCTGCTCAAGATCATGGGCACGAGCACCTGCGACGTCATGGTCGGACCGCGGCCCGGCGGCAAGGAAAAACTGGTCCAGGGTATCTGCGGCCAGGTCGATGGCTCGGTGATTCCCGGCTGGATCGGCTACGAGGCCGGGCAATCGGCCTTTGGCGATGTGTTCGCCTGGTTTAGGCGCCTCCTCGCATGGCCGGCTCGGAACGGCGTTGGCCTCGTCGGAAGCAAGGATGTCATGGAATCGGCCGCCTCGGAGCTGGAGGATAGTCTGCTCCCCGCTCTCGAGGCCGAAGCCGCGAAGATAGACCCCTCGGCCTCGAGCCTTGTGGCCCTGGATTGGCTCAACGGCCGCAGGACTCCCGATGCCGACCAGACCCTGACCGGGGCGATAGCCGGCATCGATCTTTCGACCGATGCCCCCGCGATCTACCGTGCCCTTGTCGAGGCAGCGGCCTTCGGATCGAGGGCAATCGTCGAGAGGCTCCGTTCGGAAGGGGTTCCCGTAGAGCGCGTCGCCGCCGTCGGAGGGGTCGCGAGGAAGAGCCCCCTTGCGATGCAGATCAGCGCCGATGTCCTGAACATGGAGATCACGGTCTCATCGAGTGACCAGAGCTGCGCCCTCGGCGCGGCGATGTTCGCCTCTGTCGCCGCCGGCATCCACGCCGACATCGCGGCCGCGCACGAGGCGATGCACGCAGGCATCGAGCGCAGCTACCGCCCGGATCCCGTCCGCGCGAGCAGCTATGATGGCATATACAGGAAGTACAAGGCCCTTGGTGCCTTCGTCGAGAAGGAGTTGAAATGATCGACCTGAAAGCCCATGAATTCTGGTTCGTCACCGGTAGCCAGCATCTCTACGGTCCCGAGACCCTGAAGCAAGTCGACGAGCATTCCAAGGCTATGGTCGCCGGCCTCGCCGCCATCCTGCCCTGCCGCCTCGTGTGGAAGCCCGTGCTCACCGGCTCAGACGCGGTGCTCAAGCTCGTCCGCGAGGCCAATTCGGATCAAAGCTGCGCCGGAATCATCACCTGGATGCACACCTTCAGCCCCTCGAAGATGTGGATCGCCGGCCTGACCGAGCTCAGGCGGCCGATCTGCCACCTCCACACCCAGTACAACCGCGACATTCCCTGGGCGAGCATCGACATGGACTTCATGAACCTGAACCAGTCCGCCCATGGCGACCGCGAGCACGGCTTCATAGGAGCAAGGCTCAGGCTGGTGCGCAAGGTCATTGTCGGGCATTGGCAGGATCCCACGGTCACTGACCGCCTGTCGGGCTGGATGCGCGCGGCCGCCGCCTTCGCAGATGGCCGGAGGCTGAAGGTCGCTCGTTTCGGCGACAACATGCGCGAGGTCGCGGTGACCGAGGGAGACAAGGTCGAGGCCCAGATCCGTTTCGGATGGTCGGTCAACGGCTGGGGAATCGGAGAGCTCGCGGCGGCGATCGCCGCTGTCAGCGAGTCCGAGGTCGACAAACTCGTGAAAGCCTATGGCGAGACCTACGAGATCGCCGCCGACGCGAGGAACGGGAACGGAGCCGCGCGAGTCAAGGAGCAGGCGAGGATCGAACTTGCCCTGAGGGGCTTCCTCGGCGATGGCTTCGGCGCCTTCACAACCACCTTCGAGGACCTCCACGGCCTCGCCCAGCTTCCGGGCCTCGCCGTGCAGAGGATGATGGCTGCGGGTTATGGCTTCGGCGCCGAGGGCGACTGGAAGACCGCCGCCTTGGTGCGCGCCATGAAGGTCATGGCAGCGGGACTTCCCGGAGGCACCTCCTTCATGGAGGACTACACCTATAACTTCGAACCTGGCAAGGAGGCAGTCCTCGGGGCCCATATGCTCGAGGTCTGCCCAAGCATCGCGTCGGCGAAACCGCGCCTCGAGGTCCACCCCCTTGGGATCGGAGGGAAGGCCGATCCCGCGCGGCTCGTGTTCGACGCTGACGCGGGAACCGCCCTCAACGCGACGATAGTCGACATGGGCGAGCGATTCCGCATGATCGTCAACGAGGTCGAGGCGATCGCGCCGAGGGAGCCCATGCCGAGGCTCCCAGTCGCGAGGGTGCTGTGGAGGCCCCTGCCGAACCTCTGCCAGGCTGCCGAATCCTGGATCATCGCCGGGGGCGCCCACCACACCGGCTACTCCCGGGTCGTGAAGACAGCCTGGCTGCGGGACTACGCCGAGATGGCGGGGATCGAGTTCCTCCTCATCGACACCAGGACCGACCCCGAGGAGCTCCGGAAGGAGATCCGCTGGAACGAGGCCGCCTACAGGTTCGCGAGATGAGCGATGGCTATTCGGCGCTCCGCGAGGAGGCCTGGGCGGCCAACATGGCGATCTCCGAGCACGCTCTCGCGATCCTCACCTGGGGCAACGCCTCTGCCCTCGACCCGGCCGCCGGCGTCTTCGCGATCAAGCCCTCGGGCCTCGACTACGGGGAGCTAAAGCCCGAGAACCTGGTGATTGTCGACCTCGACGGGAAGGTCGTAGAGGGCCGCCTGCGGCCCTCCTCCGACACCAAGACCCACCTCGTGCTCTACCGAGGCTTTGGCGGCATCAGGGGCATCTGCCACAGCCACTCGACCCATGCCGTCGCCTGGGCCCAGGCGAGGAGGCCCATTCCCTGCCTGGGAACCACCCACGCAGACCAGACGGCGGGTGAGATACCCTGCACCGACATGATCTCGATCGAGGCCCTCGAGACCGACTATGAACAGGGCACAGGCGAGCTCATCCTGCGGACATTCGAGGGCAGGAAGCCGCTCGAGACCCCCATGGTCATCGTCGCCGGCCACGGACCTTTCACCTGGGGCCGGAGCGCGATGGAAGCCGTTCACTATGCGGTGGCCCTCGAGGAAGTCGCGCGGATGGCCCTGCTCACCCTCCAGGTCAACCCGGATGCAGAGCCCCTGCCCCAGCATGTGCTAAGGAAGCATTGGGAGCGCAAGCACGGCGCCAACGCCTACTACGGGCAGGCCTAGGCGGGGCCAGGGAGGGGGCTCGATCCATGTTTCCGATGCGGCGCGCCGAGCTCCCCACCGACACGGTGGAATTGGCCCTCTCCCTCATCGGCCTGGTCCTGGTGAGCGAGGTCGAGCCCGGGCTGAGCCTTGGCCGCATCGTCGAGACCGAGGCCTACCTGAGCGACGACGAGGCTTGCCACGCCTACCGGGGCAGAACCAGGCGCAATGCCTCGCTCTTCCTCGAGCGGGGCCACGCCTATGTCTATTTCACCTACGGTTCCTCGTATTGCCTCAACGTCACGGCTGGGATCGAGGGCCAGGGGACCGGTGTCCTCATAAGGGCCCTCGAGCCCCTTGAGGGGCTCGAGATCTTGGCTGCGCGAAGGAGGCTCGCCAGAAGCCTCGACCTATGCCGGGGCCCAGGACGGCTGGCGATGGCCTTGGGTGTCGACCTGTCTTTTGACGGCCTCGACCTCTGCTCGGAAGGGAAGCTCTGGCTCGGGAACCTGCCGCGCGCGCGGGGATCTGTCGGCACGAGCCTGAGGATCGGTCTGAGCAAGGGCGTCGACAGGCCCCTACGCTTCTACGAAAGGGGGAACCCCTTTGTCAGCGGTACGAGGAAACAGCGGGAGTGAAGGTCCTGACGACGGCTTGTCTTTTTCGCGCCTTTCTGCGAATGTTGCTGTATCGTGATAGCCGTTAACGAACTCGCGCTCTCCTTCGGGGACCGCTCGCTCTTCAAGGATGTCAACCTCAAGTTCACCCCCGGCAACTGCTATGGCATAATCGGGGCGAACGGGGCAGGAAAATCCACCTTTCTGAAGTTGCTCTCCGGCGAGCTCAAGGCCGACAGGGGCGAAATATCGATGTCTGCCGGGCAGAGGATCGCAGTCCTCGCCCAGGACCACTTTGCCTTCGACGAGCACCGCCTCCTTGATACCGTGATCATGGGCTGGCCCAAGATCTACAGCGTAGGCAAGGAGCGAGAGGAGCTCTACGCCAAGGCCGATTTCACCGAGGCCGACGGTATCCGGGCGAGCGAGCTCGAGGCCGAGTTCGCCGAGCTCGGGGGCTGGGAGGCCGAGGCCCAGGCCTCTGTCCTCCTCTCGGGCCTTGGCGTCTCCGAAGGCCTCCACGAGAAGCTCATGAAGGAGGTCGACGAGGGGGTGAAGGTGCGCGTCCTGCTAGCCCAGGCCATCTTCGGCAACCCCGACATACTCCTCCTCGACGAGCCCACCAACGGACTCGACCTCGACTCCATAAACTGGCTCGAAGAATACCTAATCGAATTCCCCAACGTCGTTATCGTGGTCTCCCACGACCGCCACTTCCTCAACGCCGTCTGCACCCACACCTGCGACATCGACTACGGCAAGGTGAGGATGTACTCGGGCAACTACGACTTCTGGCACAAGATGAACAGCATCCTCGTCCAGCAGCAGAAGGACTTGAAGCGCCGCAACGAGGACAAGGCCAAGGACCTCAAGGACTTCATCCAGCGATTCTCCGCCAACGCGGCCAAGAGCAAGCAGGCAACCTCCCGCAAGAAAATACTTGAGAAGCTCGAGCTCAACGGGATCCTGCCCTCGTCCCGACGCTTTCCCTACGTGGGCTTCAAGCCCGACAGGGGCGTGGGCAACAATGTTCTCAAGGTCACAGGCCTCATGAGGAGCTTCGAGGGCGAACGCGTGCTCTCGGACTTCTCGCTGTCGGTGAATCCGACCGATAAGATAGCCTTTGTCGGCCACGAGCATCTCTCAAAGACCATGCTCTTCGAGCTCATCGCCGGGGAGTCGGAGCCAGAGGCGGGGGACATCTCCTGGGGCCAGACCATCTCCTTCTCCTATTTCCCGAAGGACAACACCAGGCTTTTCGACTCTGACCTGTCCATCACCGAATGGCTCAAACAGTACACCAATTCGGACGACGAGACCTATGTCCGCTCCTTCCTGGGGAGGATGCTCTTCTCCGGCGACGATGCCCTGAAGCCCGTGCGCGTCCTGTCTGGCGGGGAGAAGGTGCGTTGCGTCCTCTCGAAGCTCATGCTATCCGGGGCGAACTGCCTCATCCTCGACGAGCCCACAAACCACCTGGATCTCGAGGCGATCACCGCCCTCAATGACGGCCTCATCGAGTTCCCGGGCATCATGCTTTTCACCAGCCACGACCATGAGTTCGTGACCTCGATCGCGAACCGGATCGTGGAGATCTGCCCGGGAGGGGTGATCGACCGCTACACCAGCTTCGACGATTACCTCATCGACAAGCAGGTTTCCGAGCTCAGAGACCAGTACTACCACGGCCACGTGATCGCCGAGATCTAGGGCCTCGCCCCCGCCTCCCCGGCGGGGCTCTGGTCTGGTCCTGCCCGATTCGGGCCCTGCCTTGACTTGGATCGAGCGAGGAACCTATGATTCGCGTCACGCGCCGTCATCCGGCGCGACGTTCGTTTCTCGGAGGTACTTAGCATGAAGAAAGTCCTTTTCGCCGTGCTCGTCACGGCAGTCGTCCTTTTCGCTGCGGGTTGTGGCGCCAAGCAGGCGTCGAGCTCAGGCCCGACCACCCGGCTCCTCACCGATGCCACAGGCATCGACGACAAGTCCTTCAACGCGGCCGCCTGGCGCGGTATCGTCTCCTTCTACGGGGACACCCTCGACAAGACCGCCAACCGCGGCAAGCTTTACGACGTCGTGACGGCCCAGACCCAGGACATGTACGTCCCGAACCTCAAGCAGGCCGCCGACGAGAAGTACGACCTCATCATCGTCACCGGCTTCACCTGGGCGAACGCGCTCAACGAGGTGGCCCCGAAGTATCCCAACCAGAAGTTCATGATCGTCGACGTCGACTGGGTCAACCAGCCCAACGTCATGCAGGTCACCTTCACCGAGCACGAGGGTTCCTACCTCGTCGGCGTCGCGGCGGCCCTCAAGGCCAAGGCCGACGGGATCAAGAATCCCAAGTTCGGCTTCATCGGCGGCATCCCCGGCCCGATCATCACCAAGTTCGAGGTTGGTTACGTCCAGGGCATCCTCTCCGTGATCCCCGGCGCCAAGGTCTTAGACTATTACGCGAACGACTGGGGCAAGCCCGAGCTCGCCAAGGCCCAGGCCAAGAACTGGTACGATTCCGGCGTCTACGTGATCTACTCAGCGGCCGGCGGCACGGGCAACGGCACCATCGCCCAGGCCAAGGAATACAGGACCCAAAGCAAGAACGTGTGGGCGATCGGGGTAGACTCCGACCAGTACGCCGATGGTATCTATGCCGAGGGCAAGTCCGCCGTTCTGACCTCCATGCTCAAGCGTGTCGAGACCGCCTCCAAGGTCGCCCTCGACGCCGTGAAGGCCAAGACCTTCAAGGCCCAGGTCGTCGTCCTCGACACCAAGGGCGACGGCGTCGGCTTCTCCTCCGCCAATGCCGAACTCGGCAAGGACATCGTGGCCCAGGTCGAGGCTGCCCGCAAGGACATCATCGACGGCAAGGTGAAGGTGCTCGCGACCTACGCCGAGGCCAAGGCTGCGGGCAAGGTCCCGGCCGGACTCCAGGCAAGCGACAAGTAGGCAATCACGCTGGCTTCGGCAGGAATCGGCTTTGCCGCCCATGCCTGCCGCGAGCTAAGATGGCCGGCGGACCGCGGAACCATTTGGCACCGGTCCGCCGGCTTTCTGACTTTCCAGGGAAACGGTGATGCATGGACCAGTATGCAATCGAGATGCTCGAGGTCACTAAGGTCTTCCCGGGCGTCGTCGCCAATGACAAGGTCACGATCCGGGTCCGCGACTCCGAGATCCACGCGATACTCGGGGAGAACGGGGCAGGCAAGTCCACCCTCATGTCCATCCTTTTTGGTCTCTACAATCCCGACGGCGGAAAGATACTCATACGCGGCCGGGAAGTGAGGATCAAGGACCCGAACGCGGCGACCGCCCTTGGCATTGGAATGGTCCACCAGCATTTCAAGCTCGTGCACAACTACACGGTCACGGAGAACATCGTCCTCGGCATGGAGCCTCGCAACCGCCTGGGCAACCTCGACCTCGCCGGAGCCGAGCAGCGGGTATCCGAGCTCTCCGAGCGATATGGCCTTTCGGTCGATCCGAAGGCCAGGGTCGAGTCGATCACCGTGGGCATGCAGCAGCGGGTCGAGATCCTGAAAATCCTGTATCGCAACGCCGATATCCTGATCTTCGACGAACCGACGGCCGTCCTGACCCCCCAGGAGATAGACGAGCTCATCGCCATCTTTAGGCGCCTCAAGGCCGAGGGGAAGACGATCATCCTCATCACCCACAAGCTTCGGGAGATCAAGGAGGCCGCCGAGCGTTGCACAGTGCTCCGGCGGGGCAGGTACATCGGGACGGTCGACGTCGCGTCCAGCTCGGAGGAGGAGATGGCGAGGATGATGGTCGGGCGCGAGGTGAAGTTCCACATCGACAAGGCCCCGGCAAGGCCCGGCGAGGTCGTGCTCGGGATAGAGAAGCTCGTGGTTCGCAACGCGAAAGGCTTCGCCGCGGTCCGGAACCTGAGCCTCGAGGTCAGGGCAGGGGAGATCGTCGGTGTCGCGGGAGTCGATGGCAACGGCCAGTCCGAGCTGATCCAGGCCCTAACCGGCCTCGTGCAACCCGACTCGGGAAGGATCCTCTTCAAGGGGCGTGACATCACGAGAAGCAGCATCCGCGAGCGCATCCGCGGTGGCATGGGCCATGTCCCCGAGGACAGGCACAAGCATGGGCTTGTCCTCGGCTTCCGCCTGGACGAGAACCTGGTCCTCAAGACCTTCGACCTTCCTCCCTACTCCGATCCACGAGGCGTCCTCAATTTTTCGGCGATCGAGCGGCACGGGGCGGAACTGATCGCGCAGTACGACATCCGTGCGGGAGAAGGGCCAGCCACGAAAGCCCGGTCGATGTCGGGCGGCAACCAGCAGAAGGCCATAATCGCCCGCGAGATAGACCTCTCACCCGAGCTCCTCGTAATCGCCCAGCCCACGAGGGGTCTCGATGTCGGGGCCATCGAGTACATCCACAGGCGGATCATCGAGGAGCGCGACAAGGGAAGGGCAGTCCTGCTGGTCTCCTTCGAGCTCGACGAGATCATGGATCTCTGCGACCGCATCGCCGCTATCTCGAAGGGAGAGATCGTCGGCGTCGTCGCCGCCGAGGGCGCCGAGGAGCGTTCGATCGGCGCCATGATGGCGGGCATCCGCACCCAGGGAGGGAAGGCATGAGGACAGCGAAGGCAAGGAGCGGGGGATCTCGCCTGCTCGACTCTATCCTCGCGGCCCCACGGACGGTATCGATATTCGTCGTCGTGCTCGGCTTTGCCTGCGGCACGATCCTGATCCTCGCGGTGGGCCGGGACCCCGGAGGGATGTACGCGGCCCTTGTCCAGACCCTCACGGGATTCGACCTTACCCGGGGAACCTGGAACGCCCGCTACATCGGAGAGTGGCTCACCGCATCCCTCCCCCTGATCCTCTGCGGCATGTCGATGGGCTTCGCGGCCCGCACGGGTCTGTTCAACATAGGCGCCGAGGGGCAATACATAGTCGGACTCACCATCGCCCAGGCTGTCGCCCTCTTTGGGCCACAGATACAGGGCCTACACTGGATCCTCGCTGTGATAGCGGCCGGCCTTGGCGGCGCCGCATGGGGCGGCATAGTGGGCTGGCTCAAGGCACGATACGCTGTCTCCGAGGTCGTGGCGACGATCATGCTCAACTACATCGCCTTCTTCCTGTCGCGCTATTTCACCAGGCTGATTCCCGACGCCAACACCTACCAGACACCGTCCTTCCCCGCGACGGCTCGGATACCGACGGGCGTTTTCGACAGCCTCACCAACGGCTCCCGCCTGAATGCCGGCATATTCGTCGCTCTCCTGTGCGTGCTCGCATACTGGTTCATCATCGAGCGCACGAGGCTTGGCTTCTCGCTTCGCGCGACCGGCCTCAACAAGGAAGCGGCGCGCTACGGCGGCATCCGCGTCACCCGGGCGGTCATCATATCGATGGGCATCGCGGGGGCCTTCGCGGGCCTCGCCGGCGCCATCGTCTCCCTTGGGTCCTTCAGCTATGGACGGGTTCTCGGAGGCTATGACAACTATGGCTTCAATGGAATCGCGGTCGCCCTCGTCGGCAACAGCACGGCGGGAGGGACACTCGTATCGGGCCTCCTCTTCGGCATGCTCGCCTCGGCACAGCCCCTCATGCAGTCACGCCAGATCCCGAAGGAAGTGACATGGATCATCTCGGGTCTCGTCGTCGTGTTCATCTCGCTTCGCACGGGCTTCCAGATGCTCATTGACTGGCGGTCGAAACGCATGACAGAGCGCGATGAGGCGGCACGCGAGGGGGGTGAGGGATGAACGAGCTCCTTGGCATGATCCCCTCAGTCCTCATGATGGTCTCGCCGATCCTCATCGCGGCGATGGGAGGGATGATCTCGGAGAGGGCCGGGATCGTCAATATCGCCCTCGAGGGCCTCATGGGAATCGGCGCCTTCACCGCCGCCACGACACATGTCCTCCTCGGTGGCGAGTTCCAGGCGACAGTCTGGGTGGCCCTGGGCACCGCCCTTGTGGCGGGCGCCCTCATCTCACTGATCCATGCCTACGCCTCAGTTTCGCTCAACGCCGACCAGGTCGTTTCGGGAACAGGCATCAATCTCCTCGCGATGGGGAGCACGGTGTTCCTCGCCCAGATCATCTTCCACCAGGAGCGGACCGAGCCCTACAAGCTCGGCATGCTGCCCGGCCCCGGGGGTATCTACGCGACGGCCTACATCGCCCTGGCCGTCCTCGCGGCCAGCTGGTACGTGCTCTACAGGAGGCCCTTCGGCCTGAGGCTCAGGGCATGCGGCGAGCATCCCGCCGCCGCCGCCGCCGCGGGAATCGACGTGAGGAAGGTGAGGTACATTGCTGTCCTGGTTTCCGGGGCCCTGGCCGGCCTCGCGGGAGCCTGCCTCGTCCTGACCCAGACCATCCAGTACACCATGTACACGATAAACGGAGCGGGCTTCATAGCCCTCGCCGCCGTTTCCTTTGGCCGATGGCTCCCCAAGGGAGTGGCAGGAGCGGCGCTTCTGTTCGGCTCGGCCGTAGCCCTGGCGATCTACATGGTGAACATACAAGCGCTCAGGGTCCTGCCGCCGGAATTCTTCAGCGTGATGCCCTACCTCATCACCATCGTGACCCTCGTGCTTTTCTCGGGCAAGGACTACGCGCCGCGGGCCGCGGGCCAGCCATTCGAAAAGAGCGGAAGCTAGAGATCGGGTTGGAGGCCTTCCAGACCATGAACCACGAAACCAGTCCAGACTGCGGAAGCCAGGGTACCCCCCACAACGCAGGCCAGCAGGGCCAGGTCGCTCCGGTGGTCCTCATGCCCGGAGACCCTCTGCGCGCCCGCTATGTCGCCGAGAGATATCTCGACAAGGTCGTGCAGTTCACGGGGATCCGCAACATGCTCGGATTCACGGGCGAGTACGGGGGCAAGCGCGTTTCTGTCATGGGATCGGGCATGGGGGGACCCTCGATGGGGATCTATTCCTTCGAGCTCTTCTCCTTCTACAAGGTGGAGTCGATCATCCGCATCGGGACCTGCGGCGGGCTGACGGCAGCGGTTGAGGTCGGGGACCTCGCATTCGCGATGTCGGCGAGCACTGATTCGAACTACGCCCACCAATATGGTCTCGGGGGCAATCTCTCGCCCGTCGCTGACTTCTCCCTCCTCGAGCGGGGGGTGGCAGCCGCGCGGGCCAGGAATTTCCGACACTGGGTTGGCAGTGTCTTCTCCTCGGACATCTTCTCCCTCTACAGTGCTCTGGGCCCGGACGAGGGCTGGCGCAAATGGGCGCGCATGGGATGCGCCGTGACAGACATGGAGTGCTTTGCCCTCTACTGCAACGCCGCCTACCTTGGCAAGAAGGCCCTGACCATACTGACCTGCTCCGATTCCAATGTCTCGCGCAGGGAGATGAGCGCCGAGGAAAGACAGACCAGCCTCGAGCCGATGTTCGAGGTCGCCCTGGACATAGCGTGAGCGGCCCCGCCGGAGCCGGGCCCGAGGGCCTGACTGATGCCTTGAGGAAGTCACTGCCCGAGGGGGCCCGGGACTTCCTTGGGGACATGGACAGACGATATGCCTGCAAGCTATTTGATCCCGACAGGGCACTTGGCCCCGCGCTTGAGTCCTATATCCTCGAGTGCGGGAGGCTCTCGCCGAGCTCCTTCGGCCTCGAGCCCTGGCGCTTCATCGCCGTCCGGAACCCCGAACTCCGCGCCAGGCTGCGCTCAGCCTGCTTCGACCAGGATGCGGTCGGTACCGCGGCCTTCATCGTCACCCTCCTGGCCAGGCGCGCCGACGCCTTTGAGCCACATTCCGACTTCGTGCGCTCAAGGGCCGAGCGCTTTCCCGGAGGCTGGCCCGTCTTCAACGAGGATTACAGGGGCTACTACGGCTACCTCATGGACTCGGGCCGCCTTGAGCACTGGGCCAGGGCCCAGACCTATATCGCAGCCGCCAACATGATGACCGGAGCGGCTGCCGCCGAGGTGGATTCCTGCGCTATCGAGGGCTTCCAGGAGGAAAGGGTGATCGCGACCCTCGATCTTGATCTGGGCACCTGGACAGTCGGACTCGTGGCGGCTTTCGGCTACTCCGCCGAGTCGCGCCGTGGGCGGATCAGGGAAAGCCTCCATTCCATTCTCGAGATGAGGGACTAGGGGCCCCTTCATTCGCGTGGATCGCCCTGATCCAGCTTCGCGCCGGCACGGTCCCACAGCTGGGCGAGGCTGTAATAGTACTCGCGATCGAGGCCTGTGCATTTTTCTGCCGCGGCCATGGCATTTGCCACCGCCCTGCGGACGAGCCGCCTTCCGGTGGCGTAGGTGGCATCGCGCGCCGACTCGATGGGAATGAGGCCGGGAATGGAACGGACAGCTATCCCGGTCTTGCTGAAGACAAGATAGGCAAACAGGTCGCCGCAGGTCCTGAGCTTCTGCTCGTATTCCCTCCTGCCCGACTCCGAGTAGGCGAGAAAGGAATGGTCGCGGAGGAGCCGGATTATGCCTCCCAGCTCCGCCGCGAACTCGGCCCTTCTCATGCAAGCTTTGCTATTATCCGGAAGAATCGTTTCTTTCCCGCCCTGAGCATCACCGCGCCATTGCCGTCAAGGCAGGAGGCGTCTATCACCGCCTTCTCGTCCTCTATCTTCTTGTCGCCGACGAGGGCCCCGCCCTGCTGGACGAGGCGCCGGGCCTCGCTCTTCGAGGGCACGAGGCCCTAGAGCACGAAAAGGTCGAGCACGCAGATGCCCTTCTCGAACTCGGCCCGGGCGAGCTCCTTCGAGGGCACCTGGCCTATGTCGCCACCGCCACCGAAGGCGGCCTTCGCGGCGGCAAGGGCCTTGTCGGCCTCGGCCTTGCCATGGATCAGCGAGGTGACCTCCCAGGCGAGCCTCTCCTTGGCGGCATTGATGGCCGCGTCCCTCCCACTGGCGAGTCCTCGGCATTCGGTCACCGGAAGGAAGGTGAACATGAGAAGGAAGCGCTCGACATCGCCGTCGGCGACATTGCGCCAGTACTGGAAGAAATCGTAGGGACTCGTCATGGCCGGATCCAGGAAGAGGGCGCCCTTCTCGGTCTTGCCCATCTTCTTGCCGTCCGAGGTCATGACGAGGGGAAAGGTGAGGCCAAAGCACTCGGCTCCCTCGACCCTGCGGATAAGCTCTATGCCTGCCACGATGTTTCCCCACTGGTCGTCGCCTCCGATCTGGAGGCGGCAGCCGTGGCGCTTGTACAGCTGGAGGAAGTCGTAGCTCTGCAGGAGCT